>JBICIE010000057.1:0-8638 GCA_043101635.1 Phycisphaerales bacterium JB039
TGTTCAACCAGACCCCGTGCAGCAGCGGCGCGGTCGGGCCGGCCTCTGCCATCTCCTACACCTTCAACGCCCGCCTGCACCGGCGCGATGACGGCTATCCCGTCAGGCTCAGCGAGATGGTGCTCGAACGCACCCGTGTCCCGCTTGCCTGGGATGTGGATGGCGCCGCCGCGGGCCTTCGCGGCCAGAGCCCCGTCTTCAGCGCACCCGGCCTCGGTTCCACTGGCGCCTATCGCGACGACAAGCTCTGGTTCCCCTCCCAGCGCCACAACGGCGCCGCCAACTTCGCCTTCGTCGATGGCGCCGTCGAGTCCTCTGCCCGGCCCCTGGGCGAGACCTGGGCCTGGTCATACGCTCCCCGCTAGGTCCGAGCCCCGGCGGACATCTGGCAGAGCGTGCCCATGAGCCTGCGGACCAAATTCGGCGTCCTGATCGGGACCCTCGCCGTCGCCGTGGCCCTCACCCTCGGTCTCGCCGGGTGGTCCGTCGTCTTCCTCGAGCGAGAACTCTCCACACCGCTGGCAGACACTCAGCAGCTCATGGCCCATCTGGGCGCCATCAAGTGGTCGGTCGGCGCCCAGCACAATCTCCTGGCGGCGCACAGCGCCGAAGCCGCGATCGGCCCGCCGCGCAGGCCCGAACTCCAGACCGTCGGCGATGTCCGGACCGAGTTCAACGGTGAGCGGGACAAGGCGCTGCTCGCCCTCGAGGCGCTCGAACTTGTCGAGCCGCGCATCCTTGCCGCCGGCTTCACCAGCAGGTCCAACCTCCGCCGCCGACTTCTGTCCGCCTACGACGCCGCAGCCACGTGGTTTGATCTCCAGCAGCCCCAGGACCGGCGCGACCAGGCCCGGGACCTTGCCCTTGCCGAGCTGTTCAACCTCCACGAACTCATCGAGCGCATCGAGAAACAGAGCCTCGCCGACCTCGATGCCGCACTCAAACACGGCGGGCGCAGCAGAGACGCCGTCGTCCTGCTCACCACCGCGGCCCTGGCAGTCACCGTCCTCACCGGTGTTCTCACGATCATCCTGGTGCGCCGCTGGATCCTCGTGCCGATCGCGCGCCTGCGCATCGCCGCCGAACGCATCGGCGCCGGCGAGCTTGACTACCGGATCGATGTGGAAGGCGCTGACGAGCTTGCCCGCCTCAGCCGCGAGGTCAACCAGATGGCCGCCGCCCTCGCCGCCTCCCAGAAGGAGCGCATCGAGCGCGAACGCCTCGCCGCCATCGGCAGCATGACCCGCCGAATCGTCCACAACCTCCGCAGCCCCCTCGCCGGCATGCGCATGCTCGCCGAACTCACCCGCCTCGACCTGCCCGAAGCCTCACCGCTGCGCGAGAATCAGGACCGCATCGTCAGCACCGTCGACCGCTTCGAGTCGTGGCTCGGCGACCTGCTCAGCCTGACTCGCCCCATGGAACTGACCATCGCCTCCCGAGACGCCGCGGCATGGGGCGCCGAAGCCATCGAGCCCCTGCGGGCCACCGCCCAGGCCGCTCGCTGCACCCTCCGCATCGACGCCACCCCCACCCACGCCGCCTTCGACGCCCCACGCCTCGAGCAGGCTCTCATCGCCCTCGTCACCAACGCCATCGAGGCCTCTCCGGCCCACGCCCAGGTCACCGTCCAGATCGGACCCGGCCCCGAGCCCGACCAGTGGCGCTTCGCCGTCCTCGACCAGGGCCCAGGCATCCCCCCGGAGCACAGAGCCGACCTCTTCCGCCCCTACTTCACCACCAAGGCCAACGGCAATGGCATCGGCCTTGCAATGGCCCATAGGGTCGTGCGGGAGCACGGCGGCGAATTGCGGGCCGAGGCCGCCCAGGGCGGCGGAGCCGCGTTCATCGCCGAGATCCCCAAGAATCCGCCATCGCCGGTGGCCACGGGTGGCCCGTAGCCGGCGAACAAGAGGGCTCCGGGTGGCCAGACTGCTGCTGATTGAAGATGATGAGCACCTGCGCTTCTCCATGCGCCAGGCCCTCCGCCGCGCCAGCCACGATGTCAGCGAGGCCGACTCCCTCCAGTCGGCCCGCGCCACCCTCCGCGACCGCGAGTTCGACGCCGTACTCACCGACCTCAGCCTTCCCGACGGCGATGGAACCGAACTGATCGAGTCGCTCCGCAGCGACGACTTTCAGGGCCCCGTCGTCGTCATCACCGGCGACAAGACCGTCGAATCCGCGGTCCGGGCCATGAAGCTCGGCGCCGATGACTACCTCCTCAAGCCCGTCGGCTACGAGGAACTGACCCTGCAGGTCGAGCGCCTCCTCGCCGCCAGGCGCGATCAGCGCCGCCTGCGCCTCCTCGAGCGGATCCAGGAGTCCAGGGAGGCAAGCGGCGCCACCCTTGGCGAGAGCGACGCCTGGAACGCGGTCCTCAAGCTCGCCGATCGCCTCGCAGCCATGCCACTGCCCAGCGAGACCACCGGCCCCACCGCCGCCCTGCCAACCGTGCTCATCCTCGGCGAGACCGGCGCCGGCAAGGGCGTCGTCGCACGCCGCATCCACGAGACCGCCGCCCGCCTCGCCGATCAGCAGCCCGCCCCCGCCTTCGTGCACGTCAACTGCACGGCGCTGCCGCCCACCCTGATCGAATCCGAGTTGTTCGGGCACGAGCGCGGCGCCTTCACCGACGCGACCTCCAGCCGCGAGGGACTCTTCGAGATGGCCTCCGGCGGCACGATCTTCCTCGACGAGATCGGTGACATGCCCATCGAGCTGCAGGCCAAGCTCCTCACCGTCATCGAGGAAGGGACCTTCCGGCGCCTCGGCGGCGCCCGCACCCTCCGAGTCTGCGCCCGCGTGCTCGCCGCCACCAACCAGGATCTGGAGAAGAAGATCGAGCAGGGCGCATTCCGCAGCGATCTCTTCTACCGCCTCAGCGCGTTCCCCATCAACTTGCCCCCACTGCGCCAACGCGGCGAGGACGCCGTCCTGATTGCCGAGTCCCTTTTGCGCCGCTTCGCCCAGCAGTACGGTCGCGGCGGCCTCCGACTGGACGATTCCGCCCGCAGCGCCATCCGGCGCTACGCATGGCCCGGCAACGTCCGTGAGCTTGTCAACATCATCCAGCGCGCCGCCATGCTCGCCGAGGGCCACATCATCGGCGTCGGCGCACTCGGCATCGGCGGATCCTCAACGCCCCCCTCGCATGCGGCCGGCTCGGGCGCCCCCGTGTTCGACTTCGAACACGGCGTGCACCGCCACGATGATGTCGAACGCGAACTGATCGTTCAGGCCCTGCACCACACCGGCGGCAATGTCACCCGCGCCGCCCGCCTCATCGGCATGCAGCGCAGCAGTATCCGCAACCGCATCGAACGCTACGGGCTCGATGACATCGTCGAGGAGGCGGCCTCCACATGAACCGCGTGCAGTCCTTCAAGCTCCCCGCCGCTGCTGCGTGCGTCCTCGCCGTCAGCGCCGCCGCCCAGACCACCACCTACTTCGACGATCCAGGCGACGCCGTCATCCGTCGCACCGATCCCGGCGCGGCAGGATCGCTCCGCCCGGACGCCGTCCTGCCCGATCTCATCCGAACCCGGATGACCGCCTGGAGCGCCATATCCCCCGCCACCGACCCCTACACCGGCTCGATCATCAACCCCGATGATGCGCACCTGTTCCGCATCGACATCGAGTTTGCCGGCCTCGTCAACCCGCCCGGTCCCCTCGGCGCCGGCGTCGATCCCTGGGATCCCTTCCGCTTCGGCCCCAGCCCCGTCTTCGGTTTCCTCGACATCGACCTCGACGATGACAAGGACTCCGGCGGTGAACTCGGCGCTGGCGCCGAGCTGCGCCTGCTCGCGAACATCGGCCGCTTCGGCGGCTTGCCCGAAGGCTCCATCGCCTCCCGCGCCGCCCGCTCCGCCGCGGACTACGACCGCGACTTCTCCAGGGGACCGCAGTTCGAACGCTCGGGCGCCGACTTCGCCATCTCCTTCTGCGGCTGCTGGAACATCACCATCATCCACGAAGGTGGCGATGGCGATGGCCAGTTCGAGTCCGGTGAATCGTGGGAGATCCGCGGCCGCTTCTTCGAGCGCGCCGGCGGCTTCGAAGGCCCCAGCCTCGTCTCCGGCGGCAGCGCCTTCGGCGCCTACGACCCGTGGTCCAGCGCCCGCTGGGCCCACGATGACATCGCCGACATCACGACCTTCACGCTCGTCGGCCCCCTCGACATGATCGGCGCCGCCCAACTCTTCGGCGGCTCGGTCCAGCCGCCCGACACCTTCGTCGACAACCACTGGAGCGTCGAAGAAGCCATCCTCGACATCATCGACAGCGTCAAGCGCGCCTCCGGCCCCGCCTACATCCTCATGGAGGGCTGGGACGAGTTCCGGCGCGACCACCACCTCGATCCCGAGCGCTGGGAGGCCTCCGCCATCTTCGGCACGACCTACGCCGATCCCATCGACGCCCTCTACATCTGGACCGATGTCGGCTTCGAATTCACCCGCGGCGATCTGACCGCCGACGGCTTCCTGACCTCCGCCGACGCCGACACCTTCCGCGCCTGGCTCTATGCCGTCGACGGCGCACCTGCCGACGCCGACGGCGCCAAGAACGGCGTCTTCGTCATCAGAGACTTCGGCGTCAACTTCTCGCTCTACGACCTCGATGGCGACGGCCGCTGCGATGGCGACGACCTCTACACCTACGGCGACCGCGCCGATCTGGATGGCGACGGCGCGCGCACGTTCTTTGACTTCCTCGTCTTCCAGAACCTCTTCGGCGCCGCCGACATGCGCGCCGACTTCGATCTGGATGAACAGCTCACCATCTTCGATTTCCTCGCATTCCAGAACGCCTTCTCCCGCTGAGGCCGACACGCGTGGCCCGCCGGTTCGGCGCGCGGCCATGACAGGCCCTCGGCGCCCGCCCTTCCGCGAAGCTATCGGGCTGGCACGGCCATTGCAAACTCCACTTCACGAGCGGGCAACGAGAACCCGCCGCGCGAAGAGACCTTCATGACAGGAGTTTGAAGATGCAGACCACTCGAATCATGCTCGCAGCCGGGCTCGCCACCTCCATCGCCACCACAGCGCTCGCGCAGCTCGCCTTCGAAGCCCCGCAGGATCTCGCAACAGCGCAGCGCCCCGGAGGCGTCGCCGCCGCCGACTTCACGGGCGATGGCGTGACCGACCTCGCCGTCGTCACCGACACACCCAACCAGATCCGCATCCTCGTCGGCGACGGCGCCGGCGGCTATGCCCCCGGCCAGCTCATCCCCCTGCCCAGCGGCGGCGGCGACAGCCTCTGGGCCGGCGACCTCGAAGGTGACGGAGATCAAGATCTGGTGGTGGTGCTGAAGAACAGCAACTCGGCCGTCCCGGTCATCAACACCGGCGGCGTGCTCACGCCCGGCGCTTCCGCGCCCGTCGGCGCTGAGGCTGTCTGGATCGAAGCCGGCGATTTCGACGCCGACGGCGATCCAGATTTTGCGGTGGTGAATCGGGATGGCAACAGCGTGACCATCCTGACCAACACGGGCGGGGCGCTCAGCGCGACAGCCACGCTCGCGGCGGCGGAGGAGCCTCGGGCCGCGGCGGCGGCGGACTACGACGGTGACCTGGATGTCGATCTTGCGGTGACGGATTCGCGCGGGCGGCAGGTGCGCCTGTTCACCAACACCGGCGGCGTGTTCAGCCCGGGCGCGGTCGTCAGCGTCGGCGGGGATGTCCGCCCCGAGGGGATCGTCGCGGCGGACGCCGACGATGATGGAGACATGGATCTTGCGGTGAACATTGATACGTTCGTCGGGATCATGATCAACACCGGCGGCAGCTTCGGCTTCCCGGTGCGCTACACGGTCGGCGCGGCCGATCCCTCGCCGATCTATGCCGCGGATTTCGATTCAGACGGTGATCCGGACTTTTTGACGGTGAATGTTGATGGGGGGAGCGCTTCGGTGCTGGAGAACACCGGGGGCGGCGTGCTGGCGGCGCCGATTGTCATTGTCACGGGCATTCGGCCCGAGGCGGCGGCGGTGGCTGATCTGGATGGGAATGGGAGCCTCGACTTTGCCGTGACCAATCGTGACTCGTCCACCACGTCGCTGGTGTTCAACAGCGCTGCCGGCGGGTGCGTCGCCGACTTCAATGGCGACGGGATTTTGGATTTCTTCGACTTCCTGGCGTTCCAGAACGCCTTCGCGCTGGGCGATCCGCGGGCCGATCTCGATGGGGATGGCGCGCTGACCTTCTTCGACTTCCTCGAGTTCCAGAACCTGTTCGCGGCGGGCTGCGCCTGATCCGCTGACGACGATCCCTCGTCTCCCTTCTCGGCCGCCCCGGCGCACGTCCCCCCGCCGGGGTGGTCCTTTGCGCCGATGCAGCGGCGCGGGCGCCGGCGGCGCCGCCGCGACGATCGGCTTTGCAGCCGATTGCGTCTATCCTCCACATATGAGCCAGCAGACCACCGATCCGGCCCGGCACACCCCGCGCCCGGGCACGCCCGAGCGCACGCCCGTGGCGGTCCACAAGTCCAGCGCCCAGGCCAGCCGCGCGGTCGCCGGCCAGATCGCGGACCTGATCCGCGAAAAGGCCGCCGCGGGGCAGCACGCCATCCTCGGCCTCGCCACCGGCTCCACCCCGGTCGGCGTCTACAACGAACTGGTCCGCCTGCACACCCAGGAGCGGCTCTCCTTCGCCAACGTCGTGACCTTCAACCTGGATGAGTACTGGCCCATGCCGCCGGAGGACCTGCAAAGCTACCGGCGCTTCATGCGCGAGATGCTCTTCGACCACATCGACATCGACCCCGCCAATGTGCACGTGCCCGATGGCACGGTCGAGCGCGATGATGTCAACGCCTACTGCGACCGCTATGAGCAGCGGATCCGCGAAGCCGGCGGCATCGACTTCCAGCTTCTCGGCATCGGACGCACCGGCCACATCGGCTTCAACGAACCCGGTTCGGCCAAGGAGAGCCGCACGCGCCTGATCACGCTGGATGGCGTCACGCGGATGGACGCCGCCAGCGACTTCTTCGGCGAGTGGAACGTGCCGCGCAAGGCCATCACCCTGGGCGTTGGCACGATTCTGGATGCCAAGCGCATCGTGCTGATGGCCTTCGGCGAGCACAAGGCCGCCATCGTCCGGCGCGCTGTCGAGGGCGACATCACCCCCACCGTCGCCGCGAGCTTCCTGCAGGAGCATCCCGGCGCCCTGTTCGTGCTCGATCAGGCCGCCGCGGCGGAACTGACCCGCTTCAAGACGCCCTGGCTGCTGGGCCCGGTCGAGCAGTTCGGACTCACGTGGGATGAAGCCCTCACCCGCCGCGCCGCCATCTGGCTCGCCCTCACGCTCGACCGCCCCATCCTGAAGCTCACGGACGCCGACTACAACGAACACGGCCTGCAGGAACTGCTCTCGCTCCGCGGCGCCGCCTACGACATCAACATCCAGGTCTTCAAGGCCCTCCAGCGCACCATCACCGGCTGGCCCGGCGGCAAGCCGGGGCGGCCCAAGTTCGTCGCGGGTGTCGGCGTCGCCAGCGACAACCCGCCGGACATCCATCCCAAGCGGGTGCTGGTGTTCAGCCCGCACCCCGATGACGATGTCATCTCCATGGGCGGCGCGTTCATCCGCCTGTGCGACCAGGGCCACGAGGTGCACGTCGCCTACCAGACCAGCGGCAACATCGCGGTGTTCGACGATGCCGCGCTGCGCCACGCGGATTTCGTCAGCGAGTTCTGCCGCGCCTTCGAGGTCGAGGAGGGTTCGGAGGCCAGCACCGACATCGCCCAGAGCATCCGCGACTTCCTGGCCACCAAGAAGCCCGGCGACATCGACACGCCTGAACTTCAGCGCATCAAGGGCCTGATCCGGCGGACCGAGGCCCGTGCCGCGGCACGCTACTCCGGCGTGCAGGCCGATCGCATCCACTTCCTGGATCTGCCGTTCTACGAGACCGGACGCGTGCGCAAGGCCGACCTGACGAAGGCCGACATCGACATCATCGTGGAACTGCTGCGCGAGATCGAGCCGCACATGATCTTCGCCGCCGGCGACCTGTCGGATCCGCACGGCACGCACCGCGTCTGCCTGAAGGCGATCCTGCAGGCGCTGGATGAAGTCGCCGGCGACAAGTGGCTGGAGGGCAGCGAACTGTGGCTGTACCGCGGCGCCTGGCAGGAATGGGAGCCGCACGAGATCGAGATGGCCGTCCCGCTGAGCCCCAGCGAGGTGGACCGCAAGCGCATGGCGATCTTCAAGCACGAGTCGCAGAAGGACCGCGCCCTGTTCCCCGGCCCCTACGACGTCCGTGAGTTCTGGGAGCGGGCCGAGGACCGCAACCGCGGCACGGCGGAGTTGTTCGACAAGCTCGGCCTGCCTGAGTATCAGGCGATCGAGGGGTATGTGCGGTACCGGGCGGAGATGTACGAGGGATGAGGCTCCCTCTCCCGCGCCCCGCGGGAGAGGCCAGGTGAGGGCTACCCCACCTGCTCTCTCTCCTTGTTTCTCCTCTTCCTCTGCTTCTTCCTTCAGAGCCCATGCAATGGGCGATGGTTGTTAGCCCCGGGCGCCGCGAGTCCGCAACGCGGACGAGCAGAGCCCGGGGTCAGCGCAGCCGCGCAGCGGCGACCGGGATGTAGCGACGGGTGGAGCGAGGCGGCCCGGCCTTGCCGGGC
>JBICIE010000058.1:0-7299 GCA_043101635.1 Phycisphaerales bacterium JB039
CTCGCCGCCCTCGAGCTTGCCCGGCTTCCAGGTGATCTCAACGCCGGCCAGCGACTGGCCCGGGAAGCGCGGAATGATGTGGAAGTGCACGTGCGGGACTTCCTGGCCCGCGGCGGCGCCGTTGTTCTGGAGCACGTTGTACGCCTCGGCGCCGGTTACCTTGACGATGGCGCGGCAGATGCGGGGCAGGGCCCGGCCGATGGCCGCGGCGGCCTCGCCAGTGAGCTGATCGAGCGTGGCGACCGACTCCCGGGGCACGACCAGCGTGTGGCCGCGGGCCAGCGGGCCGATGTCGAGGAAGGCGAAGACGTGGTCGTCCTCGTAGACCCTGTGGGAGGGGATCTCGCCGGCGATGATGCGGTCGAAGATGGTCATGGGGGAGGGTAGGAGAAAGCGAAGAGCGAACAGGCCCCGAGGGCCGGGAACGCCGACAGCACGCGCAGCCTCGACCCCGGGGCATGCTCGCTCCTCCTTGCCTCGCCTCTTCTGAGTGTTCGCTTTTCGCTCTTCGTTGTTCGCTTTCTGCTACCGACACCCTTCCGCTCCTCCTCACCTTACAATCGCTCCCAATGAGCCCCACCGCCACGGATGTCGAGCGGGCGACGGCCGGCGAGCGCCGACCGATTCGAGCCTTGTCGCCCTTGGTGGCCAGCCAGATCGCCGCGGGGGAGGTAGTCGAGCGGCCGGCCTCGGTCGTCAAGGAACTGGTCGAGAACGCGCTCGATGCCGGGGCGTCGCGGATCGCTGTCGAACTGGAGCGCGGCGGGATCGAACTGATCCGGGTGCGCGATGATGGCTGCGGGCTGCCGGCGGAGCAGCTCGCGCTGGCTGTGGCAGCGCACGCGACGAGCAAGATCACGGACCCGGAGGATCTGGACCGGATCGCGACGATGGGGTTCCGCGGCGAGGCGCTGGCATCCATCGCAAGCGTGTCGCGCCTGAGCATGCGCTCGCGGGCAGCGGAGGCGCCGGGGGCGAGCGAGATCGCGGGCGAGGGGGATGTGTTCGCGCCGGTGCGCCCGGCATCCGGGCCGGTAGGCACGACCGTGACGGTGCGGAACCTGTTCTTCAACACGCCGGCTCGCCGGAAGTTCCTGCGGACGCCGCAGACTGAGCAGCAGCGGTGCGCCGAGATCGTGCGGGCGCTGGCGATGGCGCGCCCGGCGATCGGGTTCACGTTGACCGCCGATGGGCGCGCATTGGTGGATGTGCCGGCGCAGCAGGGGCCGCGGGATCGGCTGCTGGCGATCCTGGGGGCGGAACTGGAATCGGAGTTGATCGAAGTCTCGGCGGACGAGTTCGACGGCCCGGGCGGCGTGGCGCTGTGGGGGCTGGCGGGGCTGCCGAGCATCTCGCGGGCGACGACGCGGGCCCAGCACGTCTTCATCAACGGCCGGCCGGTGAACGACCGGACGATCCAGCACGCGATCAAGGAGGCGTACCGGGGGCTGATCGAGCCGGGGCGGCATCCATCGGTCGCGCTGCTGCTGGAGATGGACCCGCGCTCGGTGGATGTCAACGTGCATCCGGCGAAGGCGGAGGTGCGCTTCCGGGACTCGGGGCTGGTGCACAGCGTGACGCTGCGGTCGCTGCGCGAGGCGCTGAAGCGGGCGGATCTGACGCCGTCGGTGGCGTCGCTTCGGCCGCAGTCGTACGGGGCGAGTGCGGTGCTGCCGGGGAGTGGCCGGCCCGCCTTCGGCGAGTACTTCGCGCGCCCGCAGGGGCCGGCGGCGGAGCGGCTGGACTACCAGACGCTGCGGAGCGCCCTGCAGCCGCGGCCGGCGCCAGGTACAGAGACTGAATCGCGCGCGCAGGGTGAGCAGATCGAGCGAGTGGAGCAGGACGCGGTGGGCTTTGCCGGTGAACCGCCAGCGGCTTCGATCGAGCCTTCGCCGCTGACCGGAAGGCCGCGGCTGACCTCACTGCAGGTGCACAACAGCTACGTCGTGACACAGGATGAGCAGGGGGTGGTGATCGTCGATCAGCACGCGCTGCACGAGCGGGCGATGTTCGAACTGCTGGTGGCGCGGATCGCCGAGGCGGGGGATCTGGAGAGCCAGCGGCTGCTGGTTCCGGCGCCGGTACCGATGACGCAGGCGCAGGCGGAGAAGCTGGAGGCGCTGGCGCCGCTGCTGAAGCGGATCGGGATCGAGGCCGAGCCGCTGGGGCCACGGGCGCTGGGCGTGCAGGCGTTCCCGTCCTTCCTGTTCGAGCGCGGCGTCGAGGCCGAGGAGTTCGTGCGGGAACTGCTGGAGAAGGCGGAGCGCGATGAGCTGGTCCCGGACAGCGAGGAGGCGCTACGGGAAGTGCTGGACATGATGAGCTGCAAGGCCGCGGTCAAGGCGGGCGACCGGCTGACGGGGGAGGATCTGGAGGCCCTGCTGGCGCTGCGCGAGCGGGTGGAGCGGTCGAGCAACTGCCCGCATGGGCGGCCGACGTCGGTGCGGCTCACGATTCGGGATCTGGAGCGGTTGTTTGGGCGGGTGTGAGTCATGACGCGTCCGCTGTTCGATCCGAAGCGCATGCGGAAGCAGGCCGAGGCGGAGGCCGGGAGCAGTTCCAGTCGGCTCGGAGAGCCGACCGACCCGGCGACCGATGCGCCGATGAAGGTGTCCGATCTGGCGGCCCGCATCGGACGGGCGCTGGAGACGCTGCCGCAGAAGATCCGCGTCGTCGGCGAGGTCAGCGGCTTCCGCGAGCGGACGCACTGGTACTTCGACCTGAAGGATGAGCAGGCGCTGGTGAACTGCGTGATGTTCGCCTCGGCAGCTCGCCGGGTCGGCTTTCCCATGCAGTCGGGGGCGCAGGTCGTCCTTACCGGGCGGATCGAGTTCTACCGGCCGCAGGGGAAGGTGTCGCTGATCGTCGAGCGGATCGAGCCCGTGGGCGCGGGGGCCCGGGATCTGGCGCTCAAGGCGCTGTGCGATGAGCTGCGGAAGCTGGGCTGGTTCGACGAGGAGCGCAAGCGTCCGCTGCCGGCGATGCCGCGCCGGGTGGCGGTGATCACCAGCCGCACGGGCGCCGCGCTGCAGGATGTGCTGGACACGATGCGCCGGCGGTGCGCAGCGGTCGGAGTGGCGCTGATCGATGTGCGGGTGCAGGGGGAGGGCGCGGCAGGCGAGATCACCCGGGCGCTGCGGTGGGTTGCGCGCGCGCACGAGGCGCTGCGCGTGGACGCCATCATCCTGACCCGCGGCGGGGGCTCGACCGAGGATCTGTGGGCGTTCAACGAGCGGATCGTGGCCCGGGCGGTGCTGGAGAGCCCCATCCCGGTGGTTGCGGCGATCGGGCACGAGACGGACACGACGGTGGCGGAACTGGTCGCCGACTGCCGCGCGGCGACGCCGACGCAGGCGGCGATGCGGATCACGCCGGATGGCGCGGCGATCCTGGAGCAGCTTGACGCGACGGCGTCGCGCCTGGGGCGGACGCTGCGGCGCGACCTGGCCCGGCGGCGCCAGCGGGTGGAGGATCTGGGGCGGCGCAGCGCGCTGCGGGACGCGCGGGGGCTGGTGGCGCCGAGCGCATCACGCGTGGAGTTTGCCCTGCGGAGCCTGCGCGGGGCCGCGCGCGGGCAGATCAGCGCGCAAGCCGCGCGCGTTGGACGACTCGAGAGCAAGCTGGCGCGCCTGCGTCCCGGCGAGGGGATTGCCCGCCGGCAGAGCCGGCTGGAGGTCGCGACGCGCCGGCTGCATGACGCGATGCGCGGGCGGCTGGCGCCAGGGCGGCTGGAGACGCTGGACGCCCAGCTTGCGCGGGCCGCGGCCCTCCCCATCGAGCGTGCCGCGGGGCGGCTGCGCCGGGCGGAGGGGACGCTGCGGGCGGTAAGCCCGCTGGGGGTGCTCGGGCGGGGCTACTCGGTCACGCTCACCGCGGACGGGCGGCTCGTGCGCTCGCCCGCGGATGTCCGCACAGGGGACGCGATCCGGACGAAACTCGCTGAGGGGGAGATCCGGTCGGTGGTCGGGCGGCCGGGGGCGGGATCGTCGCGCCCGGCCCGGCGGTCGAAGCGACAGTCAAGGGATCCGGCGGACCAGATGGACCTATTCTCGGCGGATGGTGATGCGGGCGGCGCCTGAGTTCCGGGGCGCGCCGTGCGCTCGCGTTCGGCCTGTGCAGGACAGGCAATCGTGGCAGGCCCCCCACGGAGTGGGGCGGTACCCAGGAAGCTGATGTGAGCGATTCGACGCCGGAATCCGAGGCCAAGCTCAGCTTCGAAGACGCCCTCGAGCAGGTCGAGCAGATCGTCGAGGCCATCGAAAGCGGAGAGATCGGCCTGGAGCGCTCCATCGCCGAGTACGAGCGCGGCATGGAACTGCTCAAGCGCTGCCGCCAGATGCTGGCCCGGGCCGAGCAGAAGGTCGAGGAAGTCACCGGGCGCATGCAGCAGGAGGCGCCGCCGGCCGATGAAGGGGGGCCGCCGGCTCAGGCCGGGGGCGAGGAACCGCCCTTCTGATGCGTCTGCTGCTGCTCCAGACCGGCTTCATCATCTACTGGCTGCTGTTCGTCTTCGCCTTCGGCGCGTGCGTCGGGTCGCTGATCAACGTGCTGGTGTACCGCATGCCGCGGGGCATCAGCGTGATCACCCCGCCCTCGGCCTGCCCGAAGTGCCACACCCGCCTGCGCTGGCGCGACAACATCCCGGTGCTGGGGTGGATCATGCTCCGCGGCAAGTGCCGGTACTGCCAGGCGCCGATTTCGGCGGAGTACCCGATTGTCGAGGCGATCGTCGGGGCGCTGTTCGCCCTGGCGCTGACGGCGTGTTTCCTGATCCCGCCCGGGGCCGACCTGCTCGGCGTCCCGATCCACGCGGTGCGCCCCGACTGGGCCCAGCCGCCGAACCGGCCGGGCGAGGTGTTCCCGATCTTCCTGATCCTGCTGACGCTGCTGGGGTCGCTGATCGCGATGACGATCGTCGATGCCCGCACCTTCACGATCCCGCTGGCGCTGGCGTGGGTTCCCGCGATCGTCGGGATCGTCGGCGCGCCGCTGGCGGCGCTCTGGGCCCACTCGCGGACGCAGATGGGCCTGCGGGCGCCGGCGGAGACGTGGTCGTGGGCGATCGCCTCGCCGGGGCCGTACGGCTGGTACGGGGTCGGGCTGGCGCTCGGCGGCGCCGCGGGCGTGCTGCTGTCCAACGTGCTGCTCCGGCTCGGGCTGCTGCGCCAGAGCTTCGCGGACTACGACGAATGGGAGAAGCAGGCGCTGGCGGACGCCGCGGCGGAGGCTGCGACCGAAGGCGAGACGGCGGGCAGCGCTGTCGAGACAGGGCAACCGACAGCAGCCGACAGCGCCGGCGCCGCCCACATGTGGATCCAGTACCCCCACGCCCGGCGCGAGATGTTCAAGGAACTGCTGTTCGTGGGGCCGCCGATCGCCCTGGCGCTGATCGGTGGGATGGTGGCGGTGAAACTCGCCGGGGCCGGGCCGAGCCCGGTCACCGGCGCCATGACGGCGAAGGTCGCGGTCCCGCTGTGGCTGGACGCCCTCAGCGGCGCCCTGCTTGGCTATCTCGTCGGGGCCGGCGTGGTCTGGGGCGTGCGGATCCTCGGCTCGCTGGGCTTCGGCAAGGAGGCCATGGGCCTCGGGGACGTACACCTGATGGCGGCGGTCGGGGCGTGCCTGGGATGGATCGACGCCACGCTGGCCTTCTTCGGGGCGGCGTTCGTGGGGCTGGCCTGGACGATCCTGGCGGGGCTCAGTTCGGGGCGGCTGAACCGGGCGATGCCGTACGGCCCGTTCCTGGCAGTGTCGACGATCCTGGTCTGGCTCTTCAAGCCCGCCATCGAGGTCGGGCTCGGGGCGCTGCTGGGACATAGCGGGCCGGTTTCCCTCCCATAACCGACAGCGACAGGCGGCTTCGCGCAGAAGTTGCGGCCATGCCGCCGGAATCTGCCGATGTATCGCCCGGATATCCCGCCTCACAGGCACATTGATCGCCGGCGGAGCCGGCCACGAGCAACGGAGAGTCACGGATGAACAGCATGCGTCGCAATGGAGTGTTTCGGTCGGCCCTGAAGATCCTGGCGGCGGCGACGGTCGCGGCCGGCGCCCTGGGCGGCTGCGCGACTGGAAATCCGGATGACGCCCTGGTGCAGGAGAATCTCGAGCTTCGCCAGCAGCGGGCGGAACTGGAGCAGCAGCTTGCCGAGTGCGAGCAGCGCTACGCCATGCTCGATGAGCAGAACCGCCAGCTCGGCCAGCTCGGCAGCGACACCGGCTTCGAGGGCATCGACGGCGTCACCATCGGCCGCTCGCAGGGCGAACTGACCGTCGGGATCGCCGGCGACGTGCTGTTCGCCTCCGGCTCGGCAGCGCTGCGGCCGGAGGCCAAGCGGTCGCTGGACCAGGTGGTGGCCAACATCCGCCAGCGGTATCCGGGCAAGACCATCCGCGTCGAAGGCCACACCGACACCGACCCCATCCGCAAGAGCAAGTGGGAAACCAACGAGCGGCTCAGCGCCGAGCGGGCCATGGCGGTCGAAGCCTACCTCGTCAGCAAGGGGCTCGACAACAAGCAGGTCTACTCGGCGGCCTTCGGGTCGGCCCAGCCGCGCGGCAGCAAGAAGGACAGCCGGCGCGTCGAGATCGTGATCATCGAGTAGCGATCAGGCGCCTTCGCCCGACTCCGAGGTCTGCAGAGCGCCCTGGAGCTGTGCCCGCACGCGCGGCAGGGCTCCGGGGTGATTTTCCTGCAGCCAGACGATCAGTTTCTCACGCACATCGCAGCGGAGATTCCATGCCGCGGAGGCGTCCGCCGCGCTGACCAGGGCCCGCAGGCCCATGGTGCGCTCGCTGGACTCGGTGACCTGCAGCCCGCAGACGCGCCCGTCCCACGCGTCGTGCCCTTCGACGATGCGTTTCAGCTCGGCCCGCACCTCGTCGACCGGGACGCTGTAGTCGCAGTGGATCATCACCGTGCCGAGGATGTCGGCGGTCGTCCGGGTCCAGTTCTGGAAGGGCTCCTGCAGGAACTTGCTGAATGGCACGATGAGCCGGCGCTCGTCCCAGACCTTCACGACGACATAGGTCGAGGTGATCTCCTCGATGCGCCCCCACTCTCCGGCGATGATCACGACGTCGTCGATGCGGATGGGCTCGGTGAAGGCGAGCTGAAGGCCGGCGAAGATGTTCTCGAGCGTGGGGCGGGCCGCCAGCGCCACCACCAGCCCGGCGATACCTGCCGACGCGAGGATGCTGGCCCCGACTGGCCGCTGGAAAGCGGCATTGATGCCATGGTCTGCTGCAACATGATCCACATCGCGCCCTGGGCGGCGGCCCAGGGCCTCTTTGCCGGGG
>JBICIE010000059.1:0-6824 GCA_043101635.1 Phycisphaerales bacterium JB039
CTGGGCGCGGTGACGGAGCGGACGCGCATCTGCCTGCTCAGCCACATCACCAGCAGCAGCGGGATTATTCTGCCGGTAGAGGGGATCGCGGGCGAACTGGAGGCCCGCGGCATCCGCGTGATCATCGATGGGGCCCACGCGCCCGGGCAGATCGAACTCGACATCGGCGCCCTTGCCGGCGGAAGCGCGCCAAGCTGCTACGTCGCGAACCTGCACAAGTGGCTGTGCGCCCCCAAGGGCGCAGCGATGCTGTGGATCCGCGAGGACCTCCGCGCCAGCTTCCGGCCGCTGGTGCTGAGCAACAGCGCCGAGCTTGCGCCGCCGCCGGGGCGCTCGAAGCTGCACCTGGAGTTCGACTACGCCGGCACCGGCGACATGACCCCGTGGCTGACGATTCCCGCCGCGATGGAGACCATGGCCGCCATGGCGCCGGGCGGATGGGGCGAGATTCGCGCGCGCAATCACGACCTTGCGCTGCGCGGGCGCAACATCGTCTGCGGCGCCCTCGGCGTCGAGTCGCCCGCCCCGGACTCGATGCTCGGGGCGATGACCA
The DNA here is from genome assembly GCA_043101635.1 of Phycisphaerales bacterium JB039. Taxonomy (GTDB): domain Bacteria; phylum Planctomycetota; class Phycisphaerae; order Phycisphaerales; family UBA1924; genus CAYMJK01. The sequence goes on from JBICIE010000059.1 coordinate 554, forward strand.
CCATCGTGCTGCCGCAGCATCCGCCGCAGCTTCAGGAGCGCCTGCGCCAGCGACCGACGGGGTACCACGACGCCCTGCAGGACGCTCTTGTCGGGCGCTGGGGGATCCAGATCCCGGTCTTCTACCTGCCGCAGGCCGAGCCTGGGCCGGCGCCGGTGCGGTGCCTGCGCCTCAGCGCCCAGCTTTACAACAGCCCGGCCCAGTACGAGTACCTGGCCGAGGCGCTGCGGGCGGAGCTGGAGGCGGAGCGGCGGCTGGGCTGAGGCGTCTGAGCCGTTCCCGGACCAGCAGTGGCAGTTGCCGGGCGGGGCGTGCGCTGGGCCCGGGGGGCCGTTTCCTGTACAATGTCCCCTGAAGCAGCCCCGAAGGAGCCAGCCGCATGCCGATCGCCAACCCCAAGCAGGCCTGTCCCAAGCTCGCGCCGCTGATCGAGTATCTGGAGGGCCTTGAGGCCCGGGCGGATCTGAAGGTGCTCGAGCGGCTCCTGCGCGAGGTGGAGGTCACGCGGGCGGACATCGGGCCGGCGTGCAGCTTCGGCGTCAAGGCGTACAAGCGCAACAGCATCAGCCGCGGGCAGTGGCACGAACTCGTTGCCCTGTGCTGGCGTTCCGGCGATGTCACGCCCATTCACGATCACGAGGGGTCGAGCTGCGCGTTCAAGGTGATCGAAGGGGATGGCACGGAGATCCGCTTCAAGCGCACGCCGAGCGGGCTGGTGTGCCCGGACACGGTCAACGACATGCCCGAGGGGTACCTGTGCAGCGCCGATGACGCCGACATCCACCAGGTGGCCAACATGCAGGCGCCGGGGACCGACCTGATCACGCTGCACATCTATTCGCCGCCGATCGTGTCGATGCGGACGTACCGGTTCAGTTGCCGCAGCCCGGTCGAGGTGCTGGACATGGCGACCGCGGCGGAGCAGGGGTAGCGAAGGGGGAGAGCGACTCAGCGAAGAGCGATTGAGCGAGTGAGGGGCCAGAACCGCCGCGGAGCGGCGGGCCACACCGACCCACCCCGGTCCACTCTGCGTCACTCCGCTTGCTCCGCGGGCTCTGCGTTCCTGCTTTGCACCCGCTTCGGCGCCAGCAGCCAGTAGGCGACGGGGATGACCGCGACGGCGAAGATGGTCGCGGCGCCGAGGCCGAAGATCAGGGCCCAGGCCAGGCCGCTGAAGATCGGGTCGATGATGATCGGGGCGGCCGAGAGCATCGCGGTGGAGGCCGTCAGCAGGATGGGGCGCAGGCGCACCACGCAGCTTGCGACGATGGCCTCCTGCAGCGGCTTGCCGCGGCGCTGCGCGAGGTGGATGAAGTCGACGAGGATGGTCGCCTGGCGCGTGACGATGCCGGACAGCGCGATCATGCCGATCATCGCGGTGGCGGTGAAGAGCGTCGGATTGGCGTAGCCGCCGGTGGCGGCGCCGTCGCCGGCGAACACGTTGAGCAGCCAGAAGCCGGGCATGATGCCGATGACCGTCAGCGGGATCGCCAGCATGATGATCAGCGGCAGCGCGAACGAGCCGGTCTGGGCCACCAGCAGGATGTAGATGGCCACCAGCGCTGCGCCGAAGGCGAGGCCGAGATCGCGGAAGACATCGAGCGTGATCTTCCACTCGCCCTCACCGGCGAAGCGCAGCTCGAAGTCCGGGTTCAGCGACCAGCCGATGCCGCCGCCCTGGCCGCGGAGGGTGTCGAGGAAACTTCGCCCGGCGACGGGGCGCGGGGCTGCGGGCTCGACAGCGCCGATGGCGCCGGCGCTCGCGGGCTCGTGGGGCTCACGATCCGTGATGATGTCGAGTATGACATCGGGCGGCGGGCGGCCGGCAGTTTCCGCGGTGACGTACACGACCCGGCGCAGGTTCTTGTGCAGGATGGGCTGGTCGGCGTCGCCCATGGTCCAGTCGCCGAGTTCGGCGAGGGGGACGAGGGCGCCATCGTGCGATGTGACGCGAAGGCGCTGCAGCGCGGCGAGATCGGAGCGCTCGGCTTCCGGCATGCGTACGCGGATGTGCAGGGGGTAGCGCTCGGTCTCGATGCGGGCGAGGCCGGCGGAGCGCCCGCCGAGGGCGATGGCGACCGTCTCGGCGATGTCATCGACGGAGACGCCGTTGATGGCGGCCTTCTCCTGATCGACGATGAAGGTGGCCCGCGGGCTGTCGGCCGCGACGGAGGTGTCGACCTCGATGACGCCGGGCTCGAGGGCGAGGCGCTGGCGGACGATGCCGGCCGCGCTGATCAGGTCATCCAGCGAGCGGTCCTCGGCGGCGTAGGCCTCGACGACGACGGTCGCCAGCACAGGCGGGCCGGGGGGGATCTCGACGACCTTGAGCTTTGCGCCGCCGGCCTCGGCGATGGAGGTCAGCTCATCGTGCAGGCGCAGGGCGATGGCGTGGCTCTGCTGGCTGCGCGAGTGCTTGGGGGCGAGATTCACGCGGATCTCGGCGACGTGCTCGCCAGCGCGGAAGTAGTACTGGCGGACCAGGCCGTTGAAGTCGATGGGCGACGGCAGGCCGATGTAGGCGGTGTAGTCGGTAACCTCCGGAACGGTGGCCAGCTTGGCTTCCAGTGCGCGCACAACTGCGTCGGTGCGTTCCAGCGGGACGCCCTCATCCGCATCCAGCACCAGCAGCAGTTCGTTGCGGTTGTCGTACGGCAGGAGCTTGAGGGGGACCTGGCGGAAGAGGGCGAGGCTCGCGGTCCCGGCGGTGAGCAGGGCGATGACGCCGAGGAAGAGCCAGGCCCGCCAGCGGGCCGTCACCAGCGGGGTGATGAGCGGGCGGAGGATGCGGTCCAGCAGCGTGCCGCGGCTGGCGTCGATGTCATCGACATCGTCGTGTGTCTTGAGCGTGCCGCGCTTGCGCGCGCGCTCGATGGGGCCGCGCAGCAGGTGATAGCTGAGCCATGGTGTGATGGTGAAGGCGACGAGCATCGACATGAGCATCGCCACCGGCACGTTGAGGGCCATCGGCGCCATGTACGGACCCATCAGGCCGGTGATGAAGCTGAGCGGCACGAAGGAGGCGATGACTGCGAGCGTCGCGACGATCAGGGGCGGGCGGATCTCGGCCACGGCTTCGAGCACGATCTGTCGCGTGGCGCGCCCCCGCAGGCGGAAGAGGCGCGAGATGTTCTCGACATCCACGATCGGGTCATCGACGATCAAACCGAGCGAGAGGATGAGGGCAAAGAGCGTGACGCGGTTGATGGAGTAGCCCGCGAGCAGGTTGACCACGAGCGTCAGCCCGAAGACGACGGGCACGGCGACGGCGACGATGACGGCCTCGCGCCAGCCGAGTCCGAGCGTGAGCAGAGCGATGACGATGACGATGGCGACGCCGAGGGCATCAATGAGTTCGTTGACCTTCTCGTTGGCGTTGCGCCCGTAGTTGCGGGTGATGATCAGTTCGATGTCATCGGGGACGATGTCCGCGGCGAGGCGGCGGGCCTCGGCGATGACTTCATCGGCGACGTTGACGGCGTTCGTGCCGCGCTTCTTGGCGATGGCGATGGTGACGGCGGGGGCGGGGGGGCGGTCGTGTTCGGCGGGGCCGAGCGCTGCGCCGGCGGCGTCCGGCGCTTCGACCTCGTCGCGGGCGGGGCCCCAGCCGTGGCGGACGAAGCTGGTCAGCTCATCGGGCCCATCGCGGATGGTGGCGACATCCTCGAGGAAGACGGGGCGGCCCTCGAAGGCGCCGACGACGAGGGTGGCGAGATCGTCGGCGGAGCGGATGGCCCGGCCGGTCTCGACCTCGATGACCTGATCGTCGCGCACGAAGGCGCCGGCGGACCGCGTGAGGCTGGAGACGCCAATGGCCCGGCCGATGTCCAGCGGCGCGAGGTTGAAGCCGGCGAGGCGGTCGCGATCCAGTTCGACCGCCAGCACGCGCGGGCTGCCCCCGATGATCTCCGTCCGCGAGACATCGCGCTGGACTGCGAGGCGCTCGACCAGTTCCTCGGCGACCCGCCGGGCGGTGTAGCCGTCGCCGGAGCGGCTGGCGAGGGTGAGCGTGACGACGGGAACATCGTCGATCTCGCGCGGCTTGATGACGGGCAGGATCGCGCCGGGCGGCACGATGTCGAGGTTCTCATCGATCTTCTTGCGGATCTTGACCAGGCTGCGCTCGCGGTCCTGGCCGACGAAGAAGCGGACCGTGACGATGGACCGGTCGCGCATGGAGCGGGAGTAGACGTACTCGACGCCATCGATCTGGTAGAGCAGGCGTTCCAGCGGGTTGGTGACGAGCTGCTCGACCTGCGTCGCCGGATGCCCGGGGAACTCGACGATGACATCCGCCATCGGGACGACGATCTGCGGGTCTTCCTCGCGCGGCGTCACCAGCAGGGCGCCGACGCCGACCGCCGCGGCGACGATGATCAGTACGATCGAGAGGTTGGAGTCGAGGAAGATGCTGACGATGCGGTTGATCGCCCCGCCGAGCCCGCCTGCGCGCACGTGGGATTGGTCGCTCACCGGTCCGGCTCCGACTCGATGACCACCTGCTCGCCAGCGCGCAGCCCGGCCAGGACTTCGACATCATCGCCGACTGTGCGCCCAAGCTGGACCGCACGCGCCCGCGGCGCCCCATCGCCGGTCAGCACGGTCACGAGCGTGAGCTGGCCGACCTGGCGCACCGCCGCGGCCGGGATGACCAGGATCTCGCGGTCATCCAGCGGGATCTGGAGGCGCCCGAACATGCCCGGCAGCACACCCTCGGGGCACTCGCCGCTGACCTTGACCTGGAAGGAGCGGCTGGCGGCGGAGGCCTGCGGCACGATCTCAGTGACCTCGGCGGGGCAGGTCATGTCGAGGGCGTCGATCCGGGCGGTGACCGAGTCACCGATGCGCAGGCGGCCGGCGAGGGTCTCGCGCACCTCGGCGATGAGTTGCATGTGCGAGGGATCGTACATGGTCAGCAGCGTCTGGCCGGGGATGACGGTGTCGCCGACCTGGATGCGCTTGTCGATGATGACGCCGTCGAAGGGGGCGGTGATCCTGGCGTAGCCGAGAACGGTTTCGCCCTCTTCGCGTGCGCGGATGGCGCCCTGCAGGCTGGCCTCGGCTGCGCGCACGGCGTTGCGGGCCCGGATGACTTCGAACTCGGAGGCGGCGGACTGGGCGTAGGACTGCTCCAGCCGGCGCAGCTCCTCTGCGGCCTGATCGACGGCGGACTGCTCGGCATCGACGCGGGCCGCGGCCTGCTGGAGGCGCTGGCGCAGGTCGGTGTCATCGAGTTCCACGAGCAGTTCGCCCGCGGTGACCTGTTGGCCGGCCTGGATCGGCGCTGCGAGGATGCGGCTGAGAATGCGCGAGGCGACATCGGTCTGGCGCACGGGGCGTATGGCGCCGATGGCCATCTCGTAGTCGGGCACGGTGATGCGCCGGGCCGGTTCGATTCTCGCGCCGGCGGGCAGTTGTGCGCGCGCGCCGCTGACTTCGCCCATCGGTATCTTGGCGTGGAAGAAGCCGGCCAGCCAGAGCAGCAGGCCGACGACGACGACCAGGAAGACCAGCCCGAGCACGACTTGCCCGAAGCGGCCGAGGGCTGTGCGCAGGTGGGCCAACTTACTCTGCTTCATCACGCCTCCCCGGCCCGATGGGGCCGAAGCGAGCCTGCACGCAGCGCATGATCGCGCCGAGGTGCGGCTCTGCGACACGGTAGTACACGCGCCGGCCATCACGCTCCATGGCCAGCAGGCCGCGGTCGCGCATGAGGCGCAGGTGCATGCTGGCGGCGTTGAGGGCCAGGCCGCAGCGCTCGGCGAGTTCGGTGACCGGGTAGGGCCGCTCGAGGAGGGCTTCGACGATGCGCAGGCGGTCGGGATGGGCGAGGGTTCGCAGGCACTCTGCAGCGAGCGTTGCGCCGTCGGGCTGGGGCTCGGGGGCTGGTGAGCGGCGTGGCATGGGGGCGGCCGGGATGGGCACTAGATCAATACTTCAAGAAATATTGTAGTATCTGGTGCCGCGGCGTCAAGCGAGGTTGAGAAGAGGATCGACCGGCTCCTTCGGGGTGTTGTTTCCGGCGAGATGTGCGCGCGCAAGGGAGCCCGCGAGCGCAAGCTCGCGGGAGGTGGGCCCACGATGCGGCAGGCGTCGGGCCGCCCGCAGTCGGGCTCCGGGGGCCGCCGCGCGCAGGACCGGGAGGGCCCCGGGGAGCTTGCGCCCCCGCGGTCCCTACCGGTCCTGCGCGCGGCGGCCCCCGGAGCCCGACTGCGGGCGGCCCGACGCCTGCCGCATCGTGGGCCCACCTCCCGCGAGCGTGCGCTCGCGG
>JBICIE010000060.1:0-11999 GCA_043101635.1 Phycisphaerales bacterium JB039
CGGCGCGTGATCACCGAGACCATGCCATCTTCCGACTGGCAGTCCTCGCAGTCGCGGGCGTGCACGCGCTGGTGCGATAACTCCATCTCCACCTTCGCCAGCGCCCACCCCTTGCGGTCAGCGTAGAGACGCAGCGTGATGGCCGTGCAGGCGCCGAGGGAGGCGAGCAGCAGGGCGTAGGGGTCGGGGCCCTCATCGGTCCCGCCGGCGTCCTCGGGCTCGTCCGCGACGAGGCGGTGGCGTCCGGCCTCGATGGTGGTGCGGTAGCGGTCGGTTCCGATTGCGATGGAGACGGCGCCGGGCATATCGGACCATAGGTAAATGCGCCGGCGCATGCAAAAGGCCCCTGGAGGGGCCCTGCGTGTTCCGGCTCCGCGGGAGGTCGCAGCCGGGTCAGGTTTGTGAGAAACTCAGCCGCCGCCGCCGGGGCCGCTGGGGATGACCTCGCCGCCGACCACTGCGCTGACGGGCTGCTTGGCGAAGCCGTCGATCGTGGAGAGGCCGGTATCCATGTTGAGGCTGACCCAGCGCGTGCCGGTCGGCCCGCGGCTGACGCTGACGCCGGCGGGCCAGTACGGGTAGCCATTGATCTCGCGGTGGATGTAGTCGGCCGCGCGGATGATCAGCACGCCGCGCCACGGGCGCATCACCGCGCCCTCGCCGCCGTTGCGCTGCCACTGCTCGGGCTGGACGAGTTCGGTGATGAGATCCTCGATCTCCTCCGAGCGCTCCTCGATGGTGGGGCGGGGCTCGCGCTCGTTGTCCTGGTCGTCGCGGAAGGGGCTCTGGCCGCTGCTGCCGCCCTGGCCGGAACTCTGGAGGACGTTCTGCAGGTCGAGGTCGGGGACCTCCTCGTAGTCCGGGATCTCCATGAGCAGGTCGTTGATGTCGTACATCACGGTGCGCTTGTACTTGTTGAGGCGCACCTTGGGGCCGATCTGGATGGCGCCGGTGTCCTCGCTCATCTGCCAGGTGTTGCCGCCGGTGAACTCATCTTCGACGTAGGAGAGCACGCGCTCCAGCGCGGTCAGGGCCGGCAACTCGCCGAGGCTGAGGGTGACCGGGGCGTCCTTGTCGAGGCCGTCCGGGTTGCGCTCCGTGATCCACATGGGCTCGATGTCGGCGCCGGTCGTGGCCGAGAGGAAGCGGATGACATCCTCCAGGCGGTTGTCCTCGACCTGCAGCGTGATGGGGCGCATGAGCTTGAGGAGGGTGTCGCGCTGTGGGATCCGCGACAGCACGCGCTGGCCCTGCGGGGCGGTCTGGGCCGCGGCCGGGAAGGCGACGCCGGCCGCGGCGGCCACCGCGGCGGCGAGCATGAGCTTGGGGGCGAGGTTGCGCATGGCTGACTCCTTGGCTGGGCCCGGCGGGCCGCTGTGCCATTGTAATCGACTTCGGGCCCCATCCGGCCCAATTCGGGGTCTGGCCCCGCACTTGAGTCAGACGCCCCGAGCCCGGCGAAGTTCCCCGCAGACCCCGCAGGGGCGCAAGACTGGCCGCCGGGGCCCTGGAGTCGGGATTTGCGGGCCCGGGCCCTGATCGGGCAAAAGGACCCCCCCCGGCGCGGCCGATCCCTTCTGCGGCAGGGCGGACCCCCGGCCGGGCCCCCGCAGGCCCACCAAGCTGGAGTTGCAGACGACTCTCGGCCCGACGACGCTGACCCGTCGTGCGCGGTCATTGCGCCGGGAAATCGCCCCGATCCTGTGGATCCCCGGCGGAGGAACGAACCGGACCCCTTGAGATCTGAAAGGAACCGACCGTGATGACTACCCCGTTTGGCTTTGCCCCGACCTTCGGCTTCGGTGGCGGCGCCTGCCCGTTCGGCTTCTCGTCGAACTGGAACACCCAGGGCTTCCAGAGCCCCTTCGGGTTCTCCCCGTTCAGCAAGCCGTTCGGCTGGAACAGCCCGACCGGCTTTACCCCGTGGAACAGCTTCGGCTTCCAGAACACCCCGTTTGGCTTCCACACCGGCTTCCAGAACACCTTCGGCTGGCAGCAGCCGACCTTCGGCGTGCCCCAGAGCTTCGGCTTTGGCGGCTTCACGCCGTGGAACACGTTCAACAGCTCGTGGAACACGCCCTCCGGCTTCAGCCCGATGAGCCAGCCCGGCTTCAGCCCGATGAGCTTCTGGAGCAATCCGTGGATGACGACGTCGCCGTTCTTCGGCGGCCAGTCGTTCCAGTGGAACAACCCGTGGAGCTGGACGACCGGCGCCTTCCCGACCAGCGGCTTCCAGACCAGCGTCCCGACGACCGGCAGCTTCCCGACCACGGGCGTCCCGACCGGCTTCGGCTTCACGCCGCAGCAGGCTCAGTTCACCCAGCCGGGCTTCTTCGGCGCCACGACGCCCTTCGGCTTCGGCGGCTGGAGCGGGTACAGCCCGTTTGCGACTTCGTTCGGCCACGGCTTCGGCGGCTTCCCGACGCCCGTGCCCGGCGGCTTCATCCCGATGGTCAACACCGGCTACACCCCGGCGACCAAGTCCGGCTACACGCCCAACGGGCAGCATACGCCGACCTCGAGCTTCGGGTACACCCCCGGCTTCGGCGGCAACGGCTTCGGTGTCAATGGCTTCGGCGCCGGCAGCTTCGGCTCGACGCCCAGCCCGTTCGGCTTCAACCCGTTCACCTCGTTCCCGGCCCCGTTCGGGTACTGGAACACGCCCTACAGCTCGACTGGCTACGGCTTTACCAGCCCGGTGAACTACCCCTACCCGACGCAGGGCGAGGGTGAGACCACCAGCCCGATCGGCGTGTCGCAGCGCGACGCCGCCTGAGCGACTCGGCTGAGTTTCTGGGCGCTTTGAATCGACTCCCGGCAAGGCGGGCCGTACAGGCCCGCCTTGTTGTTTGGGTGGCATCCGGGATCAGTGATCAGGGATCTGGGATTCGTGGCCGGGGGCGGCAATACTGGTGCGTGGCGCCGCGACGGATCAGTCCGCTGGACCGGATCGAAGTGGCGGATGCGGATGCGCAGGCCGCGATGGTGAGGTTGCGGCGCTGCGTCCGCGGGAGCGCCGGGCGCACGGAACTGGTCAGCGCCGTGGTCTTGTGTGGCGTCGTGCTGGCGGGCGCGGCGGGGCTGCTGGCGTCGCGATCGCTTGCCGGGGCGCTGTGGTGCGCAACCAGTGCGATCCTCTTGGCCGCGGCCGGGCGCTATCTGCTTGCCAAGGGGGGCGCCGATCCGGCAGACGCCATGCGTCAGCGGCTGCGGACGCGATGGCTCGAGCGGGCGCTGGAGGGCTCGGCGCACGGGGATGGCCCGGCTCTGCTGCAGCGCCGCCGGCAGCTTTGCGAGCGGATCGACGCCCCTGGCAATGGGCCGCGCCTGGCGCCGGGCCGGCAGGTCAGAGCGATCTGGGCGATCGCGGCGGCAATCGGGCTGCTGGGCGCGGGGATCGGCTCGCTGGTGGTCGGCGCAGCGGAGCGCAGAAAGGACGCGGCGGCAGCCGAGCTTGACCGCGAGGATCCGGCGGGCTGGGTGGCAGTGCAGGCCGCCAATGATGCCGAACTGGTGGCCCGGGATGTCTCGGGCAGGCTGGTGACGATCTCGTTCGGGCTGGCGGCCGGGATCGCGGCGGTGGCCTTGGCGCAGGTCATCCTCGGCAGCGAACTTGCCCGCCGTCGGATGCTGCGCGGGGCGTGCCCGGAGTGCGGCTACGACCTGGCGGGGGCGCCGGACGCGGTGGATCCGGCGCTGGTCGGCGCCTCGTGCGGGCCCGAGCGCTGTCCGGAGTGCGCCAGCCCGTGGCCGGCGGTTGCGCCGGCGACGGACGCGGAGGTCGTGGCACGGGCGAGGAGGTAGGCGTCGGGAGTCGGGGTTCGTGTGGGCGCGCTATTACCTTTGTGCTCTGTGCTTCGTACTTGTGCTTTGTGCTTCGTGCTTTGCCCACCCTCACCGCCCGATGCGGTGCTCGCGCAGCCGCTCGTAGATGTCGCGGCAGCGGCGCTCGATGTCGCGCAGGCGGGCGGGGACGGTGGCGCGCTTGGGCTGGTAAGGGGCAAAGCCGGTGGATTTCCAGACGTTGGCGTACCACCACTTGCCCCAGACACCATCTTCCGGTCGCGGGCCGGGGGGCCAGGAGAGCATGGACTCGTCGAACGCAACCTGCGCGTGCTCGCACAGTGCGCTCAGAGCTCGTCGCGGGTCTTCCAGCACATCGCGTGCGTCCAGCACCGGCGGATGGCCGCCCGTGCGCTGCGCGATGACCTCGGCCAGGCGCTGCTGCTGCGGGAGGCCGAGATCCTCGGTCGTGGGATTGGGGATCACCTCGATGTAGCTGGTGATCATCTCGCCGGGGTCGCGGATGAGCATGCAGTTGGTCAGCCCGTCGAGCCACGCCAGATCGTCCCAGTCGCCATCGAGGATGTGATGGGCCATGTGCTTCTGGTACCAGATGGCCTTGCCGCCGGGGATAGGACCGGTCAGCGCGCTCGTGATGGCGCTGTAGTCGGTCTCCATCTGCGCGACGACCTCGTCGCGCCCGGGGTGATCCGTCCCGGTTACCTCGAGGAAGCGGCCGTAGAGCGGCTCATCGGTGGCGCAGGTGTCGGGACGGGCGCCCCAGGAGCGCATCATCGCCGTCGAGATGTTGCGCGGGCCGGACCACATGGCGATGCGGGTAGGCATGGCGTCTATCGGTCTCCGTCTGCCTGCGGAGGTTCGCCAAGTTCATACACGAGTTGGCGGATGGCGGCTGCGACAGAGTCGAGCGTGAACTCCGACATATCTTCCGGCGCCGATCGTTGCGCATCGCGCAGTACAGCGAGCAGGCGAGACTTCATCTCGCGATCGAGTTCGTAGTCGCTCGTCGTGGCGGCTACCGCGGTGACTGTCCGGATGTACCAGTCGGTATCCCCAAGGAGGCGATCCATGGGCCACGTGGCCGGGTCGCTCGACGAGAGGAGCGTCCAGAGGACTCGGCCGACGCGCGGATCGACCAGGTGGTCGTCCGGCGCCTCCGACGCTTCAAGCTTGAGCAGTGTGTCCAGGGCGGCGGGAATGTACGCCGGGCGCCGGCTGATGGCGGCAGCGGCTTCATATGCAGTCTCCGGATCAGCAAGATGGGCCATTAGGAGATCCGAGAGTCCATCTGCAGTGCCCTTGCAGATGCGCAGCGCATAGAGAGCGCTCTGGATATGTACTTTGGAATCGGTCCTGCGGAGTCCGTCTCGCAGCGCCTCGATCGCTTCCGGGTGCTTGTCAGAGTGTCTCCCGAGTATCCACGCTGCTGCCTTGAACTGGACTGTGTTCTTATAGCCAGCGTCTGCCTCCATTACGGGCTGCTCGAAGATAGAGATAACGAGGGGGATCACCTCCTCTGTGTCGTCAGCAAAATACAGCAGTGGAAGCGCTGCGTCGCAGAGGTATTCATCGTCGCTTGCGCCGATCGAGATGAGTGAGTCAATATATGGATCCAGAACATGCCGCATGTCTCCGCCGTCAATGCGGAGCCACGACAATGCGGAGGCGGCATCATTCAACGCTGCGAATCGGATCGTGTCGTTGCGATCGCTGCTGAGTCCGATCCGAACCAGTGTCCCAGCGGCCGAACGCGTGATCGCGTGATCGCCCATGTGCATCCCGATCGTGGCGGCTCGCCGTGCTGACCCTCCGTGAGCGGCTATAGCGCGACCACGACTGCGCAGCCATTCGGTCTGCCATGGTCGCAGCCTGTCACGGCGCACACGCTCGACAAGCGACCAGTCCTCGCCGCCACTTCCACCCTCGATCGCCGCGTCCGGCCACCACGGCAGCCCCAGGATCAGCGCGGTCGTCGGGATCGCCGCGACCCAGCCGCCGCGCTGCACCCGCGGCACGTGGTAGGGCACGACCGCGAGCAGCGCGATCACCAGCCCGACCACCGCCAGGCGCCACTTGCGCCGCGGGCGCAGCAGGTCGGTGGCGTCCGGGGCCTCGCGTCCGCACTCGGGGCAGGTCAGGCCGGGGGCGCCGGTCATGTCGTACCAGCAGCGCCGGCAGCGCCTGCGCCCGCGCGGGCGGTCGCCGCGGATGGCCCACGCCATTACCGCCACGCCGAAGGCGATGCAGCCGAGGGCGACGCCCGTCCAGGGCGTGAACGGCTCGACACTCGGGTCGCGCGTGCCGTAGGCGAGGTAGACCTGGGCGCTGGCCCAGAAGACAGGGATTGACGACGCGCTGATCAGGGCGCCGAAGGCGGCTGTGGGGAGACTGGGGGGCTTGGCGCCTTGCCCAGCGGGCTCGTCGCCCGCACAGGCGGGACGCCTGTGCCACCCGTGCTGCCCGCGCTTCCGGCGCCGCGTGCGCAGCGGCGGCAGGCGGAAGCGCAGGGCGCGGGCAACCAGCGACGCCCCCCACAGCAGCAGGACGGTCGCGATCATCGCGATGATGGTGTGCGCTTCGGGCACAAGCGCAGTCTACCGGGACGCGGCGCCGGCCGCCAGAGACTCGTCGGAAACGGGCTCCGCGGCCGCCGGCGGGCCATCTTCCTCGATGCCCGGCAGCACCGGCCGGTCGAAGCCGCCGGAACTGGGGCGCAGGGCGATGGTGCGCAGCGGGATCACGCGCACGCGCAGGCGCGGCGGCGCCTTGACCCGTCCCACCAGCGGCAGGGCAAGGGCGCGGGCGACCAGCGAAATGGCGAACAGCGCGTGGTAGGCGTCGGTACTGGCGCCGAGGACGCCGAGGATCGCGCCGCCGATCGTCGATCCGATGACGATCGCAATCGCGTTGGCGAGGTTGAACACCGTCAGGGCGCTGGTGCGCTCGCTGGCGGGGATGGTCTCGAAGGTCAGCAGCATCGTGGCCATCTCGTAGCAGGCCCAGACCGTGCCGCTGATGAGCTGATACCCCAGCAGGATCCAGAACGACTCGGTGACGATCCACATGAGCGTCAGCGGCGTGATGCCGATGGCGCCGACCCAGAGCAGGTTCGCCGGCCCGAAGCGCTTCGCGAAGCGGCCGATCCACGGCAGGCTGATCACGCGCCCGGCGTAGGCGGCGCAGATGAGCATCATGAACTGGGCGTAGCTCAGATCGAGCCCGCGCAGCATGTAGGGGGCGAAGAACGGCCCCGAGATCTGCACGGCAACCTGCAGCGCCAGCATGTAGGTCAGGACGCGCGCCCCCGGGCCGCTCCACATGCGCCGGGCCCGGGCGCCGAAGTCGGCCCGCTCGGCCTCGGCCGGCTCGGGCTCCGGCTCGCTCTGGCGGGCGAGGCACAGGCCGCTGAGGAAGCGCGCCAGGCCCGCCGCGCCGAACGGGATGGCGTAGGCGATCGGGCCGAGCGCCTCGGCCTGGGTCTGGAGCAGCACGCCGGTTCCGACCAGGCCGCCGACCACGCCGTACTGGGCCCGGCGCGAGCGCCGGGCGAAGTAATGCGCCCGCACCGGCGCCGGCACGATCGTCGTGATCCATGAACTCCAGGCCGGCCCGGTCGCCATGCCCGAGCCCCAGTACAGGGCGACCGCCGCGAACATGGCCCAGGCGGGCATCTCGCCGGCAATCGCGCCGGCCAGCAGCGGCCCGAAGCTCAGCGCCTGCACCATGGCGCAGCCGACGACCCAGGCCCGGATCGAGCCGAGCCGGCGCACCGCCCACGGGCTGGCAAGCTGAAGCAGCGAGCCGGTGAGCATCGGCAGGGCGGCCACCAGCCCGGCGGTCACTTCGCTGAGGCCGATGGCCAGCGCGAACGCGGCGAAGTACGCCTCGCCCGAGCCGACCATGACGCTGAACAGCACTGCGTCGGTGGCGCTGAGTCGAAGGTCACGCCGGAGCCGGCGGACGCGGCGGTATGGGTGTGGATTGGTCACGGAGGCTCGCCGGGCGGCAAGTGTAAACCGGCCGGCGGATCAGCGCTGCCGCGGCTGGCCAACCCAGACGGTCCACAGCCAACTGAGATCGTCGATCGAGCGGGCCACCGGGTCGGCCCGGACGGTCGTGATGTGATTGAGAGCCCGGCGCCTGGCCCGCTCGGCCTCGGTGGTGGCCGGGCCATCAAGCTCCAGGAGGATCAGTTGGACGGTGTCGCGCTGCTGGCGGTCGGGCGCCTCCGCGAACGCCTCCAGCCACGGGCGGGCGGCCTCACCGAGGCCGAGCAGGGCCGGGGCGGCGACGCGGGCGTCGCCGGCGAGGTTGTTGTCGGCCAGATGCTCGATCAGGACCGGCGCTGCCAGATCGACCAGGCTGTCGCACCGACCGAAGCCGGCGGCGACGGCGCAGGCGAATCGCTGCTGGGCGTCATCGGAGCGCAGGCCATCCTCGATGGCCCACGCCGCGCTGTCGCCGAGCGTCGACAGGTAGCGCACGCCGCGCCCGAGCGAGGCGGGGGTGAAGGTGTCGCGCTCCCAGGAGCGGGCCCGCGAGGAGAGCCCCTCGACGGTCACCTGCAGCATGCGGGCCGAGGGCTGGTACTGCGGGATGGCGCGCAGCACGCTTGCGGCGAGTTGCCGCTGCTGCAGATCATCGCTGTGCAGGGCGGCCTCCAGCGCGCCGATGGCCTCGGGGCCGAGCCGGCGGAGCATGTCCATCGCGTGCAGGCCGTTGTACTGCTGGTCATCGTCGCGCAGGTCGCGGACGAAGGTGGCCGCTGCGCCCGAGATCGCCCAGCCGGGCAGTTCGTTATCGAGCACGCGCCGGTCCAGTTCGGCCCGCAGGGGATCGGTCCGCGGGTCGCTGCCGGCGGTCAGGGCCAGGGCGGGCGCGGGCACGTAGCGCACCCAGGCGCCGGTCTTGACGATGGGGATGGTCCAGCCCAGGGCGCCCAGGGCGAAGGCGATGGCGCCGAGGCGGATCCAGCGAAGCCCGGCGGGGCCCAGGGCCTCTGCGCCGCGGACGGTGCGCCCGCACTCAGGGCATCGGACTGCCCCGCCCGGGCCGGCCGGCAGCCCGCGCAGGTCGTAGCCGCAGCCGCCGGTGTAGATGGGGCGCAGCAGCGTCCGCCACCAGGCGCCGGGGCCCGGGCATCGGCGCGAGCCGAATCGCCCCGGCCGGGTCAGGATGCAGGCGATCAGCGTCAGCGCGCCGGCGCCGGCGGTATAGCCGCAGATCGAAAGCCAGAGGGGGAGGGTCACCGGGCGCCATCCATGGCCGAGGGTGTGGTATCGCCGTCCGTGGCAGCAGCAGTATAACGAAGCCGCCCGGGCGTCGCAAGGGCGGGTCGGGGGGCGGGACTTGCGCCGGGTCGCGGGCAAGGATGGGTGTGCGCCGGCCGATTCACATCGCCATCTGCACGCACACCGCCGAGCGCATCGAGCGGACGCTGCTGGGCGTGCGCTGGCAGACCACGCCGGTCGACTCGGTCACGATCACCTGCGATGGCGACTCGGCCGAGCTGGAAGCGGGCCTGCGGGCGGCGTGCCTGCGGGCCGGCGTCGCCGCGACGATCCTGCTGCGGGCCCAGCCGGATGTCTGCCGGCTCGGGCAGGTGCGCAACAACGCGGTGCGCCGCCTGCTGGAGCAGGGCGCCGGCGACGCCGACGTTCTGGTCTTCCTCGATGGCGACTGCGTGCCGGCGCCGGAAGTCGCCATCGGCCACGAGCAGCGGCTGCGGCGCGGGGACCTCGTGCTGGCGCACCGCTTCGACCTGACGGCCGAGCAGAGCGCGGCGTTCGATGAAGCCGCGCTGCGGGCCGGCCGCTGGCCGTATGCGCCGACGCCAGAGCAGATCCGCGCCATCAACCGGCGCCACCGGCGGTACCAGCGCCAGGCCCTCCTGCGCCGCTTCGGCCTGACCAAGGCGCACAAGCCCAAGATCATCGGCGGGCACTTCGGCGTGACCATCGGCCAGTGGCGGAAGGTCAACGGGCAGGATGAGACCTACGGCGAGTACGGGCAGGAAGATGACGATTTCGCCCGGCGCATCTACGCCTCGGGCGGGCGGCCGGTGGTGGCGACGCGCGAGCTGCTCGCCTTTCACCAGTATCACCCGACGCGGGCGCCTGGCGCCTGGCGCGACTCGCCCAACGCGCAGCGGCTGAGCGAGGCCTTCGCGGTCCGCTGCGCCAGCGGGCTGGAATCCGGGCTGGCTCAGCCACCGCTGCGCATCGTGGAGGTGACGCCGGAGGCCCCGCCGGCCCCGTAGGCTTGCCCATGCGTCATTCGGAGCTTTCGCGCTGGGGCAAGCAGCCCCAGGATACCGGCGAGCGGGTCTTCTTCGCGGGGCCACGCTCGCGGACCGAGGAACTCGGACGGGCGATCCGGATCTTCGGCGAGTTCATCCGCGGCTTCCGCCAGTTGCACTTTCTGGGCCCGTGCGTGACGGTGTTCGGCTCGGCCCGCTTCCGGGAGGGGCACCGGTATTACGAGCTTGCGCGCGCAACCGGGGCGCGGATCGCCGCGGCCGGCTTCACGACCATGACCGGCGGCGGCCCGGGCATCATGGAGGCCGCCAACCGTGGCGCCCGCGAGGCCGGCGGCCGATCTGTCGGGTGCAACATCGTCCTGCCCGAGGAGCAGAAGCCCAACGAGTACCTCGACAAGTTCGTGGAGTTCCGGTACTTCTTCGTGCGCAAGGTGATGCTGCTGAAGTACTCGGTGGCGTTCGTGTGCATGCCCGGCGGGTTCGGCACCCTCGACGAGATCTTCGAGACCGTCACGCTGATCCAGACCGGCAAGGTGCGCGACTTCCCGGTCGTGGTCATGGGGCGCGACTACTGGCAGCCGCTGCTGGACTTCATCCAGGGCACGCTGGTGCGCGAAGGCACGATCTCCGAGAGCGACCTGAGCCTGGCGAAGGTGACCGACGATCCGGACGAGGCGATGGCGATCATCGAAGCCTGGCGGGCCCGCAACGAGGAGTTCATCCATCGCGCCACGCGCAAGGCCCAGCCGCTGCTGGGGGAGCGCAGCGCCGAACAGGCGCCCGCGCAGGGATAGTCCGGGGCCGGTCGCGCCGGGCTCGTCCCCCTACGCCCAGATCGCGAGGAAGAAGAACGCGGTCGCGGCGAGGGCGGCGCCGGCGCGGACGTGGTTCCACATCGTCCACCGCTGCAGGTACTCGTCCCAGAACGCCGCCGTCTCGGAGTCATCCGGCTTGGCCTCCGCGAGCCGGTTGTTCAGCGGGACGTTGCACAGGATCGTGACGACGAAGGTCCCGCCGATGTACGCCGCCGCCCCAAGGAAGGCGAACGCCGCCGGCAGCGGGCGCCAGGCAAACGGCGCGATTATCAGGACCAGGGCGCACAGCAGCGCAGCGCCGAGATACGGGATCAGGAACAGGCGGGTGTACACCGCGTTGTTGATCGCCTTCATCGCCGCCATCCCGGTGGCCCGCGGAATGCCCCCGAGCCCGTTCATGACAATCGTGGAGAAGGCGTAGAAAACCCCGGTGATAGCCCCGCAGGCGAGCGTGAGGATGAGCGCGACGATGATCAGGAGCTCGGCCATGGGGACGGTCCTCGTTTCGGGCGCAGCGCAGGCGCACTTCCGTCTTTGATCATCGGACGAAGGAGGGGGCGGGTGAACCCGGATTTTCGGCATGGACGCGGAAGGCGCCGGCGCCCGTCTACCCGTGCGCACCGGACTGTTGCTGCGCCCGGCCCTTCTCACGCTGCTCCCGGCTCTCCTCGACGATCGCCGCCAGTTTCGCCTCCAGCGCCCGGGCCCGGTCTCGCTGGACGTATCGCGCTCGCGCTGCGTCGGTCAGAAGCCGCTGTCCCTCGATATCCGAATTCTGAAGCTGGTGGGCCCACGCGCCAAGCTGCCGCGCGATGGATTCGGCGAGCGATTGCAGATCTGAGATCTGAGATTTGAGATGGCAGAAGCGAGGCGTCTCGCGGATGACCGTCAGCATGGATCGCGCCTCGCCGGCCGAGCCCCGCGCGTAGTAGAGGAAGGTGATCAGTTCCGTGGTCGTGCCGCGTTCGAAGCCCTCTGCGATGTTGTTGGAGATCGAGAGCGACGCCCGCAGGAGCTGATCGCGCAGATCACCCGGCCCGCGAAAAGCCTCATCACTCACAAGGTCGTCGACGCAGACATAGAGTCGCGCAGCCGATTGCCAGACCGGTGTGTTTTCGAAG
>JBICIE010000061.1:0-14147 GCA_043101635.1 Phycisphaerales bacterium JB039
GACGCTCTTCCGATCTGATGGCCGAGGCGTGACCAACCAGGGCGCACAGTCTGACCGGCCGGCGGCCCGGCTTGTCGAAGCGCTGGCCGAGGGGCGTCTCGGCAGCGCCATGCTCGCCGCGGCAGCGCAGGCCGCCCGGCGCGACCGTGAGGCCCGGGCCGGCCTTGACCGGCTCAAGATCCCGGTTCAGGAGGCGCCCCGATGAATTACGGGCTGCAGATCTCCAGCTCCGGCCTGCTGACCAGCCTGTACCGGCAGGACGCCCTCACCAACAACCTCGCGAACCTCAACACCGTCGGCTTCAAGCCGATTTCGCCCGCCGTGCGCCAGCGCGAGCCCGCCTCTATAGAGGATGGCCTCGGTCATCTGCCCTCCAGCGCCCTGCTCGAGCAGCTTGGCGCCGGGGTGCTGCTGGGCCCGAACCGGGTCAGCTTCAAGCCAGGCCCACTGCTGGAAGGTGGGGAACTGGATCTGGCCATCGATGGCGACGGGTTCTTCGCCGTGCCCGGGGCCGATGGCCAGTCGCCTCGCCTGACGCGAGACGGCCGGCTGACGCTGGATGCCCGCGGCACGCTGGTGCAGGCGGCCAGCGGCCTGCCGGTGCTGAACGTCGCCGGGCGGCCGATTGCCCTGCCGCCGCAGACGCCGGTCGAGATTGACGCCGACGGGCGCATCTTCGATCGCGAGGGATCGCAGCTTGATCAGATCCGCCTCGTCGGCGTCCGCGACACCGGCGCCCTGCGCCCGGAGGGCCAGGGGCTGTTCGTGGCGCCGCCGGGCGCGCTGGAGGCCGGCTGGCCCGCCGGCGGGCGGATCGTGCAGCGGTTCGTCGAGGGTTCCAGCGTCGAGCCGATCGACGCCTTGCAGGACATCACCAGCGCCTCGGGCGCTGTCTCGGCCAACGCCGCGATGATCGACTTTCAGGACCGTCTCATGGACCGGGCCATCAACGCCCTGGGCCGCGTGAGCTGATTCGCCCGAACCGGGCTGGAGTGCGCCATGGCAGTTCTTGCGCTGCATTCGGGAGCCAGCGGCCTTCGGGCCATGAGCACCAATCTCGACATCATCGCCAACAACCTCGCGAACGTGAACACGCCGGGGTACAAGTCGAGCCGGGCCAACTTCCAGGATCTGCTCTACGTCGAGCGCATGCAGCCGGGCGTCGAGAACGCCAACGGCGACCAGCGCCCGACGGGCCTGTACGTCGGCCTGGGCGTCAAGGTCTCCGGCACGCAACTCAACTTCGAGGAGGGCGCGGCCATCCCGTCCGGGCGCCCGCTGGATGTGCGCATTCAGGGCGCGGGGTTCTTCCAAGTGCAGGTAGAGGAGGCCAAGAGCGCCGACCAGATCGCCTACACCCGGGCCGGCAACTTCGCGCTCAACGCCGATGGCGAGCTTGTGCTGGCGACCGACCAGGGCCGGCGCGTGGTCCCATCCATCCAGATTCCCGATGATCACATCCCGCCGATCTCGATCGAGTCGGACGGGCGCGTGCTGGTCAAGACGCCGGGCTCGACCGAGCCGGAGGAAGTCGGCCAGTTCGAGCTGGCCACGTTCATCAATCCGGCGGGCCTTGAGCAGGTCGGCGAGAACCTGTACGTCGAGACGGTCGCCAGCGGCGGGCCGATCACGGGCGACCCGGGCGAGGACAGCTTCGGCACGCTGATCGCCGGCAGCCTGGAGGCGTCCAACGTCGATCCGACGCGTGAGCTGATCGACCTGATCCGCACGCAGCGCGCCTTCGAGATGAACAGCCAGTCCATCCAGGCGGCGGACGAGTCGCTCCAGGTGGTGGCGCAGCTCGGGCGGTAACGGCGCTGCGATGACCTCACATGAGACTGTCTGACGAATCGGGCGAGGACGCGGCGCGCCTTCGCCCGCTTTGCACGTGCACGCGGCGAAGATCGGTTTGGCACGCTGTTTGAGGGTTGGTGTTGTGATGCGCCGGCTACTTGCCCTACTCCTGTGCTCGGCGGTGTGTGCCACCACCGGTCTCGCCCAGAGCGAGATCCGGCTGCTGCCTGCCGCGCACGTGCCCGAGGGGCCCGTGACGCTGGGCGCCATCGCCGAACTGCGCGGGCCCGAGGCCGAGGCGCTGGCGGATGTCGTCGTGGCGCCGGACGCCGCGGCCTTGCCGCTGACCGATGGCTGGCGCACGCTGGCGCTCGATCGCGTCCGCGAGGCCCTCGATGCGCAGGAGGCGCCGTGGGGAGCGCTGATGCTGCGCGGCAGCGCCTGCGCCTTGCGCATCGGCGATGAGGGGCAGTCCGGCGAGGTCGCCGCGCCGGTGGGGGCGGCCCAGCTTGCCAGCCGCATCGAGCCGGGCACGGTGGGGGCGGAGGTCGCGGCCCGCCTGGGAGCGTTGCTCGGCGTGGCGCCGGCCGATCTGCGGATCCGATTCGAGCGCACGGAGGCGGACCTGATGGCCCGCTCCAGCGCCGGCCTCATCATCGACGCCCGCCCGGCCGGCCTGGGCGCGCGCACGCCGGTGGACCTGCGCATCTACCGGGGCGACTGGATCGAACTGGACACGACCATCCGCGTGGAACTGGAACTCCGCCGGCGGACGGCGACCACGCGCCGGGCCCTCGGGCGCGGCGAGATCATCGAGGCGGCCGATGTCGCCATTGATGAGGCGTGGCTGGCGCCGGATGTCGCCGCCGCGCCGCCGGGCGAGGTGATCGGGGCGGTTGCCCGCTCGTCGATCGAGGCCGGGCACATCGTGCTGGCGACCGATGTCGAGGCGCCGGTGGTGATCGAGCGGCGCGACCGCGTGCTGGTGGACATTGTCAGTGGCAGCATCCTGATGCAGGTGAAGATGCGGGCCCTGGAAGACGGGCGCATCGGCGATGTGATCGAACTGGAATCCATGGAGCCCGACCGGCGCGACCGGCGCCGGCTGGAGGCGCGGGTCAACGGGCCGGGCCGGGCAGTGGCGCTGGTCGGCGGCCCGGGCGAGGAGATCGAGCGATGACGCGAACGCTTGCGATGCTGCTGGCCGGGGCCCTTGCCGCGCCGTGCGCTGCCCAGGGGCTGCTGACGGCACAGCCGAATCCCGTGCCGCTGGAGGGCCAGGCGCCGGATCCGGCCGCCCGGCTCTACGGCGTGAGCATGTTCGCGGTGCGCCCGCCGGAGAAGAAGGTCTACCGGGTGCACGATCTGGTCACCATCATCATTAATGAGTCGAGCCAGCAGACCAGCGAGCAGACACTGGAGACGCAGAAGAGCGTCGATTACCGCTCGCAGATCCGCGCCCTGGTCGACTTCCAGAAGCTGCTGGAGTTGCAGCTCGAGCAGGGCGACACCAACCTGACGCTGCTCGACCTGATCGCGGAGCAGGACTATGAGGGCGAGGGCGAGTACGAGCGCAAGGACCGCTTTACGGACCGGATCACCGCGCAGGTGATCGATGTCAAGCCCAACGGGATGCTCGTGCTGGAGGCGCGCCGCACGATCCAGGTGGATGAGGAGAGCAAGACGCTGGTGCTCTCGGGCAACTGCATGAGCGAATCGGTGACGGCCGAGGGCGTAGTGCAGTCTAATGAACTGGCGGACCTGCGTGTGATCGTCGAGCACGAGGGCGCCCTGCGCCAGGCCGCCAGCAAGGGGTGGTTCACCAGGGCCCTGGACTTCCTGTTTCCGTTCTGAGTGAGCACATGGCGCAGATCACACATCCAACGCCGATGACCGGTCGCGGCTTCTTCCGGGCGGGCCTCGCGCTTGCGATTGGCGCACTTGCAGTGTGCCAGTTTGCGGCCCCGGCCTCCGGCGCCCGCGTGCGCGAGATGGTGCGCATCGAAGGGCAGAGCGAGTCGGTGCTGATCGGCATCGGCCTGGTCGTGGGCCTGCCCGGCACCGGCGACGATGGCGAGGCCCTGCGCATGGCCCGGCCGCTGATGGCGCTGCTGGAGAAGCAGGGCGTGCCGATCGGCGATCCCTCGGAGCTGGAGGGGACGCGCAGCGCAGCGCTGGTCGAGCTGACCGCCATCGTCCCGCTGGAGGGCGGGCGCACCAGCGACCGGCTGGATGTGCACGCTCAGGCGATCGGCGATGTCACCAGCCTCCGGGGCGGGCGTCTGGTCATCTCGCCGCTGACGAGCCACCTCCCGGGCAGCGATGTCTACGCCCTGGCCGAGGGGCGCGTGATCATCGAGGACGATTCGGTTCCCACTGCCGGGCGCGTGCGCCTGGGCGCCCGCCTCATCCGCGACATCCTGCCGCCGAGCCCCAAGCCGGTGATGAACCTGATCGTCGATCAGCGGTATTCCGGATGGTCACAGACCGACAAGATCGCCGGCGCCATCAATCAGTCGTACTTCGGCCGGCTGGATACCGACACCGTCCCGATTGCGCGCGCGCTGGATGACCGGACCATCCGGATCACCGCGCCCGAGCAGGAGCAGGCCAACCTGCCCGGCTTCATCGGCGACATCATGAGCTTCCAGGTCGATCCGTCGATCCTGGGCCTGCCGCCGCGGGTGGTGATCAACCAGGAGGCCGGGCACATCCTGACGACGGCGGATGTCGAGATCGATCCGACCGGCATTACACATGATCTGCTGGTCACCAGCCGGGCCGTGCCGCCGCCGATACCGACGCCGGAGAACCCGCTGGTGGTCTCGCAGCGCTGGACGGATGTGGCGCCGGGGGCGGATGAGATGCGCCGGGCCAGGCTGCAGGACCTGCTGGACGCCCTCAACGCCATCTCGATGCCGGTGCGCGAGCAGATCGGCATCATCGTGTCGCTGCACGAGGCCGGGCAACTGCACGCGGAGCTGATCATCGAATGAATGTCGGGGCGATCCAGTCCGGCGCAGCCAGCGCGACACGGTCGCCGCTGGTGCGCGCGCAGGAGACGTTCGCGCAGGTTATCTCGCGGGCCCAGGAGCGCCCCGGCGCGCGCACCCGGGCCGACGAGGCCCGGGCCAGCGCCGAGCAACTGGTCTCCATCGCGCTGATCGAGCCGGCCCTGCGCATGGTGCGCGAGTCGAGCATGGCGGCGGGGCCCTTTGCGCCCACCGCCATCGAGCAGCGCTTCGGAGCAATGCTCGACTCGCATCGCGCAGTCGAGCTCGCGCGCTCCGTGAACATGCCGCTGGTGGACCGGATCGCCCGCGACATGCTGCACACATCCACTCCGTCGCCGGCGCCCGGTTCGGCCGGGCCCGGCGGACTTGTCACGTTTCCCGGGGAATTGCATCATGAGTGACACGAGCCCGATGCCCGACGCCCCGTCGATCGATCAGCTCTGGGGCGTGCTCGACGAGATGGCCGAGCGGGCCGAGGAACTGCTCGGCCTGATCCGCGAGCAGCAGGACGCGGTGCGGCGCATGGACGCCGGGGCCATCCGCGAGGCGACGCAGCGCCAGGCCCGCGTCGCCGAGCGACTGCGACAGCTCGAGAGCGCCCGCGCTGCGCTCGCCGGCGCCCAGCCGCTGACACAACTGGCCGAATCGATGGCGCCGGCCGCCCGCCAGCGCGCCCTGCGGCTCGTGGGACGCCTCGGCGAGGCCGGGCGGGCCATCGCCCGCGACAGCGCCGTGGTCAGCGCCTGCGCCGGCGCGATGCTCGGCCACATCGACGGCCTGATGCGGGCGGTTGCCCGCGAACTCAGTCACACCGGGGCCTACGGCCCCCGCGGCGTGATCGGCGCCGGCGCCCCCATCGTCAGCGGCATCGATATCACGAGGTAGCAATGGGACTCACCAGCGCTCTGCAGATCGGCCACTCGGCCCTCACGGCCAGCCAGATCGGCATTCAGCTCACCGGCCAGAACATGGCCAACGCCGCGACGCCCGGCTACTCGCGCCAGCTCATCGGCCTGGCGCCGGCCCGCGGCGACCAGAGCATCCTCGGCCTGAGCATCGGCTCGGGCGTGCAGATCCGCGGCATCCAGCGGGCGGTGGATGCGGCGCTGGTGGACCGCCTGCGCGCCGGCGTCTCCAGCGAGCACGCCGCGGGACGACGGCTGGACCTGCTCAGCCAGGTGGAGAGCACGCTCAACGAACTGACGGGCGAGGATATCTCCAGCGAGCTGAGCGCCTTCTTCAACTCCTGGAGCGAGCGGGCCAGCCTCACCGACTCCAGCGCGACCGTCGTCCAGCAGGGCAAGAAGCTGGCCGACTTCCTCGGGCGCACGCGCTCGGAACTGGAGCGGCAGCGCTCCCAGATCGATCGCGAACTGACCGCGGTGGTCAATCAGGCGGACCTGCTGCTCGGGGAGGTGGGGCGCATCAACGAAGCCATCGCCGAGGCCGAAGTCGGCGGGGCCCAGGCCAACGCCCTGCGCGATCAGCGCGATCAACTCGTCACCGAACTGAGCGCCCTGATCGATGTCAGCGTGGTCGAGCAGCCGTCGGGACAGCTCGATGTGCTGTCCGGATCCATCCCGCTGGTGCTCGGCGGCGCGAGCCGCGGCATCGAGCTGCGCCGCCAGAGCGCAGGTGGCGCCATCGAGGTCTCCATCCACGTGCGCGGCGACGGCAGCCGGCTCCAGGTCGACTCCGGAGCGGTGGGGGCGCTGCTGGAGGGGCGCGAAGGCTCGGTCAATCGCATGATCGACGAGCTGGACACCATCACCGGCCAGCTCATCTTCCAGGTCAACAAGCTGCACGCGACCGGCGTCGCCGATGGCGGCTACCGGAGCTTGACCGGCACGACACGGGTTGCGCCCTCCGACATCTCGCGCTCGCTCAACAGCCCGCTGAACGCGTCGCTGACGGATCTGCCCTTTGCCCCGCAGAACGGCTCGCTGCTGGTGCACGTGCGCGACGCCGCCACCGGCCAACTCCGCACGACGCAGGTCGAGGTTGATCTGGATGGGATCGCCAGCGACGGATCCGACTCCAGCGCCGATGACATGTCGCTGGCGGACTTCGTCGCGGCCCTGGACGCGGTCGATGGCGTCAGCGCCCGCCTCGAGCCCGATGGCCGCGTGGCGATCGAGGCCGACCCCGGCGCCGAGTTCTCCTTCGCCGAGGACAGCTCCGGCGTGCTGGCGGCGCTGGGGATCAACAGCTACTTCACGGGGACCGACGCCTCGAACATCGCGGTGCGCGAGGACCTGCTGGCAAGCCCGGGCCAGCTCGCCGTGGGCGCCATCGATGGCGCGGGCCAACTGGTGGACAACGGCGCAGCGCTCGCCATCGCCGGCCTGCAGGATGTC
Source organism: Phycisphaerales bacterium JB039 (assembly GCA_043101635.1). Lineage (GTDB taxonomy): Bacteria > Planctomycetota > Phycisphaerae > Phycisphaerales > UBA1924 > CAYMJK01. The sequence continues at coordinate 7,166 of JBICIE010000061.1, forward strand.
GCGCTGGACGCCCTCGGCGGCCAGACCATCCGCGGCGCCTGGACCACCTCGGTGCAGCGCATCGGCGTCGAGACGGACGCTGCGCTGACCCAGGCGGAGGCGACCCGCGCCGTGCGCGAGGGCCTGGAGGCCCAGCGGGCCGCCGTCAGCGGCGTGAGTCTCGATGAGGAGGCGATCAACCTGATCACCTACCAGCAGGCGTTTCAAGGCGCCGCCCGGTTCGTCAGTGTCGTCAATGACCTGCAGCAACTGCTCATGAACATCATCTGAAATCACAAATGGCAAATGGGCAAATGGCAAATGAAGAGCAAGTAGGAAGAGCAGGAACCAGGCGCGGATCTCCGCGTTCTCATTTGCCCTTTGCCCCTTTGCCATATGCCATTTCAGGGGTCCTCTCGTGACTTTCCTTCCCGCCGGCGTCTCGCGCGTGCCCACGCTCCTGAGTTCCCAGGCTGCGCTCGGGCGCATCTCGCGCACCAATCTCGACATCTTCCGGGCCCAGGAGCAGCTTGCCACCGGCCTGGCCGTCCGGCGCTTCAGCGACGACGCCGTGCGGGCCGCCGCGATCAACGTGCTCGACCACGAACTGGAGCGCTCCGGCCAGTGGATGCGCAATCTGCACCAGGCCCAGACCTCGCTGGACACGATCGATTCCACGCTCGCCGATGTCGCCGACATCGCCAACGAGGCCCGCTCGCTCGCTTCCGAGTACGTCGGCAGCACGTTCACGGCCGAGGATCGCGACGCCGCGGCCATCGTCGTGCAGTCGCTGCTGGACCGCCTGCTCGGCGCCGCCAACCGCACCGGCCCCGTCGGCCACATCTTCTCCGGCGACACGCCCTCCAGCCCCGCGGTGGACGCCATGCTCGGCGGCTACCGCTACGCCGGGCGCGGCGACGGCCTGCGCATCGACCTCGGCCCGGGGCTGGACATTCCGGTGACCCTCGGCGCCGGCACACTGGTCGGCGCCACCAGCGCCCGCGTGGAGGGCTCCGCCGACCTGACCCCCGATCTGGCCCCCGACACCCGCCTGCGCGATCTCGGCGGGGCCCGCGGCCTCGGCGTGAGGCCGGGCGCAATCGAGTTCTCCGGCGCGGACGGCCCGCTTCAGGAGATCGACCTCACCGGCGCCGACACCGTCGGCGACGTCGTGGACCGGCTCACCGCCGCCATCCGGGCCTACGAGACCGAGCACGGGATGACGCTGCTCGGCCCGCAGGGCGTTTACCTGGATGGTGGCGCCATCGCGCTTGATGTGCAATCCGATGCCGGCGAGCCCCAGACCGTCCAGTTCTTCGACCCATCCGCGGCGGGTTCGACCGCCGCTGATCTCGGCCTCAGCGAGATGCCCGATGGGCGCGTGATGTCCTTCTCTTCGGACTCCGCCAGCCCCGGCGCCGGCCTGAACCCCCGCCTGACCTGGCTGACCCGCGTCGATCAGTTCCAGGACAGCCCATACGGCGAGATCCGCATCGTCGCCGCGGGCCGCTCCGAGATCGTCGATCTCGGCCGGGCCGAGACGCTGGAGGATGTGCGCAACCTCATAGAAGGTACCGGCCTGGGCGTGCGCGTCGAGATCAACAGGGCCGGCGACGGCCTCAACATCATCAGCGAACTGGCCCACGGGCGCGATGGCGCCCTGCGCATCGAGGAGGCGCCCGGCGGCGCCATGACCGCCACGCGACTGGGAATCCGCTCGCTCAGCGCCGAGACCCTGCTCAGCGACTTCAACGACGGCCGAGGCGTCGAGATCGTCACCGGCTCGGTCGATCCGGTCACGGGCCTGCCGGATCCGGCCCGCGATGTCGACTTCACCATCACGCTGGGGGACGGGCGCGCGATCGATATCGACCTGCGCCCGCGGGACATCATCACGGTGCAGGATCTGCTGGACCGGATCAACGGCGCTGCCGAGGCCATCGGGATCTCGGTACCCGATGAGTTCGAGGCCCGGCTCTCGGGCGGCGCCAACGGGATCGTGCTGGCCCAGGGCGAGGCCCCCGGGCCGATCACGGTGGAGGCCCGCAACGGCTCGCGAGCCCTGGACCAGCTCGGGCTCGCGGCCGGCAGCTATGACCCCGCCAGCGCAAGCTTTGCCGGAACGGACGCCGCGCCGGTCCGGGTGGACAACCTCTTTACCGCTCTGATCGACCTCCGCGACGCCCTGGAGGCGGATGACCAGCGTGGCATCACCCTTGCTGGGGAGCGCATCGAGCGTCATATCGCGCTCGGCGCCGAGACGCGCGGACTGGTCGCGGGACTGGCCCGCCAGGTCGACGACGAGACGGTGCGGCGCCAGGACATCACGACGTTCGACGAGCTGACGCGAAGTCAGCTCCGGGATGCGGACTTCGCCGAGGCGGCCACGAGGTTCGCGCAGCTCCAGACGCAGCTGCAGGCCGCACTGCAGAGCACGGCGGTCGCCGGGTCGCTCTCGCTGCTCGACTTCCTGGGTTGACCGGGATCTCGGGATTGACAGAAGGCTGACCGGCCCGGCATCGGCCCCGGGTCGGCCGCAGGGGGCGACAGGATGTCGCCGGCGCGCCGGAGCGCGGCGCGGCGCAGGAGCAGGCCGACGATCGGAGATCGACATGGAAGTGCGGACAACCAGATTCGGGGTCGTGGACATTCCCGAGGATCGCGTGATCACGTTCCCGCGCGGCATACTCGGCTTCCCGACACGCACGCGGTGGTGCCTGCTGGAGCCCGGGGAGGACGCCTGCTTCTTCTGGCTGCAGTCGCTCGATGAGCAGTCGCTGGCGTTCGTCGTCACCGACCCCAGCCTGTTCGTCAAGGGCTACAACGTGCCGATCCGTACGGAGCAGATGGCGGATCTCGAACTGGAGAAGCTCGAGGACGCCCAGGTCTTCTGCATCGTCAACAAGGTCGGTGACACCCTGACGGGGAACCTGCAGGGGCCGCTTGTCATCAACACCATCAGGTTCGTCGGCGAGCAGCTCGTTCTCGCCGAGAAGCGATGGACGACCCGCCACGAGCTGATGAAGGTCGGCCAGGCGGCCGCCGTCGCCTCGGCGTAGGCGCCGGGCAGGGGCGCCTCACGGATGAGGCGCCTTCGGACTCGCGACCGGTCCGGTCGCGCCAGGAAGGAGCCGACACATGCTGGTGCTGTCCAGGCAGCGAGATGAGACGATCATGATCGGTGACGACATCGAGATCACCGTCGTCGACATCCGGGGCGACAAGGTCCGCCTCGGGATCAACGCTCCGACGCGGATCGCCGTGCATCGCAAGGAGGTCTACGAGTCGATCCGCCGCGAGAACGAGCAGGCCGCCCGCATCAACGGGCAGGATCTCAACTCGATGAGCGCACGACTCAGTCCCGGCCCCGCGCGGACGCGCGTGGCCTCCATCGCGGCGCGTCCCGGAGGACGCGACGCTCATCGTCCCGAGTCCCGCTGCGACGGCGTCTCCGTCCCCCGGGCCCCACGATCCGCTGCCCAGTGAGAAGCTGAGCCTCAATCACGGAGGATTGTCATGGCCAGAATCAACACCAATGTCCCGAGCCTGATCGCGCGCTCCAACCTGGAACGGACGCAGCGCGACCTCGACATACATCTCGAACGCCTCGCCACCGGCCTGCGGGTCAACCGCGGCAAGGACGATCCGGCCGGGCTCATCATCTCCGAGCGCATCCGCAGCGACATCCGCGGCGCCGAGCAGGGCATCAAGAACGCCGAACGCGCCAGCGCCGTCATCGCCACCACCGAGTCGTCGCTCGGCGAGGTCAACGACCTGCTCAACTCGATCAAGGCTCTTGTGGTCGAGGCCGCCAACTCCGGCGCCTTCTCCAAGGAGGAACTCGACGCCAACCAGGCCCAGATCGACTCGGCCATCGACTCGATCACCCGCATCAGCAACACCGCCCGCTTCGCCGGCCTGGCGCTGCTGGACGGCTCGCTCGACTACACCGTCTCCGGCGTCGCCGCCAGCGCCATCAGCAAGGCGGAGGTCCTCGGCGCCAGCTTCGTCGGCGGCGACACCATCGATGTCGAAGTCGAGGTCACCGCCTCGGCACAGGTCGGCTCCCTCTACCTCCGCGGCGACCTGCCGACCCCGGGAGCGCCCGAGAACGGCACGATCCTCTCGGCTACCACCATCGAGGTCCGCGGGCCCAAGGGCGTGCTGGTCATCGAACTCAACAGCGGCGCCACCCTCTCGCAGGCCATCGACGCCATCAACAACACCACCTCGTTCACCGGCGTCGAGGCCGGACGCATCAACCCGTCCACCGACCTCTCCGGCATGGTCTTCCGGGCCACCGAGTACGGCGCCGACGAGTTCGTCTCCGTCAAGCGACTCAACCCGCCATCGGACCCGGCCGACGACGCCTTCCAGACCTACGCCTTCGCCGACGGCACGCCCGTCGACCCCGGCGCCTCCCCGTTCCCCTGGGGGCTCATCGGGACCACCCTGAGCCAGGCCCAGCGCGACAAGGGCCAGGATGTCCAGGCTCTCATCAATGGCGCGTTGGCCACCGGCGACGGCCTCCAGGTCAGCCTCAACAACACCGGCCTCAGCGCCAAGGTCCTGCTCAACGAGGACCTCGCCACCCGCCCCGGCGAGTCCTCCGGTTTCGTGATCACCGGCGGCGGTTCCCTCTTCCAGCTCGGCGGCGAGGTCACCGCCCAGCAGCAGATCAACATCGGGGTCAAGAGCGTCGCCGCCAGCAACCTCGGCGCAACGCTCATCGACGGCGCCGTCGAGTTCCTCAGCTCGCTGAAGACCGGTCAGAACAACAGCCTGCGCGAGAGCAACCGGCGCCGGGATTTCAGCGCCGCCAGCCGCATCCTCGAATCCGCCATCGACGATGTCTCCGTCCTTCGCGGCCGGCTCGGCGCCCTGGAGCGCAACACCCTCCAGACCAACATGCGGTCGCTCCAGGCCGCGGTGGAGAACCTGTCAGCCAGCGATTCGCTGCTTCGCGACGCGGATTTCGCCCTCGAAACCAGCCAGTTGACCAGAGCGCAAATATTGCAGAGTTCCGGCATCAGCGCCCTGGCGCTGGCCAATCAGAGCTCGCAGGCCATCCTGCAGTTGCTCGGATAAAGAAAACGGACGTGGAATAACTCCCGGGCGGACCAACACAGCCGCCGCCAACGTCTGAGAACTCGCCTGCGTGATCCCGGGCTCCGGCCGCTTCTGGGCGGCTGGAGCCCGTTCTGCGCTCGCGGCTGCGAAAATCCCGGACGCTACTTAATCCGCGCCTCCGGCCGGTCGATGCCTCACGCATCCTGCACATGGCGTGCGGGGCAGACTCGGTCAGCGTCCGGAATGGAAACCGGCGCAGGATTCACGGAGGATCGCAATGAGCCGCATCAACACGAACGTGCAGTCGCTGCTTGCCCAGCGCGTGCTCGGGCAGAACAACTTCTCGCTCAATACGTCGCTGGAGCGTCTGAGCACCGGTCTGAAGATCAACCGGGGCAAGGATGATCCGGCGGGCCTGATCGCGTCGGAGAATCTCCGCGCCGAGCAGCGCGCCATCGGCCAGGCCATCGCCAACGCCGAGCGCGCCGATCAGGTCGTCAACATCGGCGAGGGTGGTCTCCAGGAGATCTCCGGCCTGCTCACCGAACTCCAGGGCCTGCTGACGGCCTCGGCCAACAAGGCCGGCATCGCTGAGTCAGAGCGCACGGCCAACCAGCTCCAGGTCGACTCCATCCTGCAGACCATCGACCGCATCGCCGGCAGCGTCTCCTTCCAGGGCGTCAAGCTGCTCAACGGCAACTACAACTATCAGACCTCCGGCCAGGTCGCCGGCGTCAGCGACATCCAGATCAACGGCGCCAAGTTCGAGGGCTCCTCGCTGGATGTTGACGTCCTCGTCACCCAGTCGGCCCAGCAGGCCGGCCTGTTCCTCTCCGCCGCCGGCACGGCCATCGACCTCGCCAGCGCCGACGACGAGTTCCAGATCGAGATCACCGGCACGCTCGGCTCGCGCGAGCTGACCTTCGGCTCCGGCGCGACGCTCAGCGACATCGCCGCGGCCATCAACACCTTCAAGGACGTGACCGGCGTCGAGGCGACGACCTCGGGCACCGGCATCAAGCTGTCCACCACCGGGTTCGGCGCCGATGAGTTCGTTTCCGTCACCGTCCTCGATGACGGCGGCATCTCCGGCACGGGCGTCGGTATCTACGACCTCGTCGCAGACGATTTCGGTACCGCTCAGACGACCATCAAGAGCACCTACGCCGCGGCGACCAACCCCGTCCGCGACGAGGGCCAGGACATCGGCGCGTCGATCAACGGCATCAAGGCCGTTACCGACGGCCGCGACATCCGCATCGCCACTGACTTCCTCGATGTCGCCGTCACCCTCGACGTCGCCACCAGCCAGACCCTCGGCGCCGTCGACGGCGGCACGCCGGGCGGCGCAGCGTTCACCATCGCCGGCGGCGGCGCCGACTTCCAGCTCGCCGGCCAGGTGGATATCTCCGGCAAGGTCTCCATCGGCATCGGCGATGTCTCCAGCCGCCGGCTGGGCTCCTCCAGCCTCGGCTACCTCGACGACCTCGGCTCCGGCCAGGCGTTCAACCTCGCCGACGGCGACAACGTGACCACCGCCCAGCAGATTGTCTCGACGGCGATCGACCAGATCTCGTCGCTCCGCGGCCGCCTCGGCGCCTTCCAGAAGAACACTGTCGGCGCCACCGTCCGCAACCTCTCGATCACCCTGGAGAACACCCAGGCCGCCGAGAGCGTCATCCGCGACACCGACTTTGCCTCCGAGACGGCCCAGCTCACCCGCTCGCAGATCCTCGTTGCCGCGGCCACCAACGTCCTCTCGCTGGCCAACAGCCAGCCCCAGGCCGTGCTCCAGTTGCTCGGGTAAGTTTCGACCGAGTCGCGATCCTGAATCCTGATCCGCGCCGCCCCGGCTCTTGCCGGGGCGGCGTTTTTCCATGCGCTGCGAACAACTCATACCAATCGCACTTAATTTGCGGGCAGCCAGTTGCAC
>JBICIE010000062.1:0-4359 GCA_043101635.1 Phycisphaerales bacterium JB039
GACCGCTACCGCGTCCCCCGCATCTGCTTCATCAACAAGATGGACAAGATCGGCGCCGACTTCGAATTCAGCTTCAACTCCATCAAGGCCCGCCTCGGCGCCAACCCAGTCGCCGTGCAGTACCCCATCGGCTCCGGCCATGGCCTCGAAGGCATCATCGATCTGGTCGCCATGAAGGCGTACTACTTCGACGCCGACGAGCAGGGCGCCGTCGTCACCGAGAAGGAGATCCCGGCCTCCCTGCGCGAGACCGCCGACCTCTGGCGCCACGAACTCATCGAGAAGGCCTGCGAACTCGATGACACCCTCATGGAGCGCTACCTCGAGGGCGAGGACACCATCACCACCGATGAGATCCGCAGCGCCCTGCGCAAGGGCGTCATCGCACGCTCCTGCACCGTCGTCTTCTGCGGCGCCGCCCTCAAGAACATTGGCGTCCAGCGCCTCCTCGACGGCGTCATCGACTATCTGCCCGATCCGACCCAGGTCCCCGAGGTCGAGGGCACCGATCCCCGCGACAAGCACGAAAAGCTCCGCCGTCCACACAGCGAGGACGCGCCCTTCAGCGCCCTGGTCTTCAAGGTCGTCGCCGACAGCCACGGCGACCTCACCTACATGCGCATCTACTCCGGCAAGCTCGCCAAGGGCTCTCGGGTGATCAATCCGGGCAACGGCAAGAAGGAGAACATCAGCCGCATCTACGAGATGCACGCCAAGACCCGCGAGCCGCTCGAAGAGGCCACCGCCGGCAACATCGTCGCCGTCGTCGGCGTCAAGGACTCCATCACCGGCGACACCCTCTGCGACACCGGCAATCCCATCCTGCTGGAGCGCATGGACTTCCCCGAGCCGGTCATCTCCATGTCCAGCGAGCCCAACACCGCCGACGACAAACGCCGCCTCGGCGAGGCCCTCGTCACCATCCGGCGCGAGGACCCCTCCTTCCGCTCTCACTTCGACGACGAGACCGGCCAGACCATCATCGCCGGCATGGGCGAACTCCACCTGGAGATCATCAAGAACAAGCTGGTCCGCGACATGAAGATCGGCGTCCAGGTCGGCAAGCCCCGCGTCAGCTACCGCGAGGCGATCGCCGGCCCGGCAACCGAGGTCCGCGGCAAGTTCGTCAAGCAGACCGGCGGGCGCGGCCAGTACGGCGACGTCATCATCAACCTCGCCCCCTGCACCAAGGAGCAGGCCGAGGCCGAGGACATGGAGATGACCGAGGGCGTCGTCTTCGTCAACAAGATCGTCGGCGGCTCGATCCCCAAGGAGTACATCCCCTCCGTCGAGCACGGCATCCGCACCACCGCCGCCGGCGGCGTCACCGCCGGCTACCCCCTCATCAACATCAAGGTCGAACTCATCGACGGCTCCTACCACCAGGTCGACTCGTCGCAGGTCGCCTTCGAGCAGGCCGCCCGCCTCGCCCTGCAGGCCGCCGTCGCCAAGGCCGGCAGCGTGCTGCTCGAGCCCATCATGAAGGTCGTCATCACCACCCCCGAGGAGTACCTCGGCAACGTCACCGGCGACATCTCCGGGCGTCGCGGCATGATCATCAACAGCACCGAGCGGGCCGGCGTCAAGGTCATCACCTGCGAGGCGCCGCTGTCGGAGATGTTCGGCTACACCACCAGCCTCCGCGGCATGAGCCAGGGCCGGGCCGCCGCCTCCATGGAGTTCCTCGAGTACCGGGCCATGCCCGCCAATCTGATGAAGGAAGTCGTCGCCGCCGGCTGACCCCGGCGGCCCGCCGCGCCGCTGCGGATTCCGACCATCGCACACGAACCCCATGAACCGCCGCCCCCGCGGCGGTTCTTTCTGCGCCACCTCATTCTCTTCCGTCCCCGGGCCGATCCTGATGCCGGAGGCCCGTGTACGGACTAGCCTAGAGGCTCGCCGCACACTGGCGGCCGAACTCGAGGAGGCGTCCGATGCCCGATCGTTACCAGACCATGCTGCTCTTCGGCGCCCCCGGTGTCGGCAAGGAGACACAGGGCAAGATCCTCGGCGCCATCCCGGGCTTCTATCACCTCTCCTGCGGCGAGGTCTTCCGCACGCTCGACATCCACTCTGAGCTCGGCAAGATCTTCTACGAGCACTCCTCCCGCGGCGAACTCGTCCCTGATGACGTCACCGTCAAGATGTGGCGCGAGAACCTCCACGCCCAGACCGTGCTCAGCCTCTACAAGCCGCACGATGACCTGCTGGTGCTCGACGGCATCCCCCGCAACGCCAGGCAGGCCCAGCTCATGGAGGAGCACATCGACGTGCTCGTCATCGTTCACCTGACCTGCTCCAACAAGGAGGCGATGATCAAACGCCTCCGCCGGCGCGCCCTCAAGGAGAACCGCGCTGACGACGCCCGCGAGGATGTCATCCGCCGCCGCTGGGACATCTACGAGCAGGAGACCCGCCCCGTGCTGGAGTACTACCCCGCCGAGAAGATCCGCACGGTCGACGCCATCGGCTCGCCCGCCTCCGTGCTCCAGCACATCCTCGAGGTCGTTGTCCCGGTGCAGGAGCGTCTGTTCGCCCGCACCTGAGCGTCACTGCGTCTCGGCGTTGTCGTCGCCGGCGAGCGCCATCGTCGCAAGCTTCAGTCGCAGGGCGTCGCGGGCCGGGCCGATCAGCGTCATCGGCCGCCCCGCGTCGCTCGTGCGGCGCACCACGTACGGCTCGGCGAGCACCCGCGCTTCCGGATCCGGCTGCGTCCGCTGGTTGCTCCACGCCTCCAGCGCCCCGGGCAGGGCCCAGTACACCAGCCCGCGCGGCGTCGTGCAGAAGTACCCGCTCTGATCCGCCGGCGCCGCGGCAATCGACTGCGGCGCCAGCGGCGTGATCCGCCCGCTGCGCGAATCGAGCACCACCATCCGCTCCATCGCCGGGTGAAAGAACGCCAGCGGCGGCAGGGCCTCGTCGGCCGACGCCACCGACTGCGCCGGTGACAGCGCCTGGTAGGCGACCACCGGATCGGTCGACGCCGTGATGATGCGCCGCGTGATGATCGTCCCCAGTGCGGACACCTCCTGACCCGGCCCCGAGCGCACCGCCCGCACCGCGACGATCCCCATGCCCTCGGCGCTGGCCTCCGCCGCGTAGATCAGGTCGGGATCGCCGGTCCACACCGGCATCGAGTAGCTGGCCTCCTGCGAATTCAGGCGACGCTCGGCGCCGCCGGGCAGGCGCATCGCCAGTTCGGCCTGAACCCCCCCGACCGGTCGGCGCGTGTAGATCAGCGTCTCGCCCGGACCGAAGATGGCGTGCGCGCACACGTCGGCCGAGCGCACCAGCCACTCGATCCGCCCGCTGAGCCACCCGATGCGCCCGATCCAGCGCGAGCCGTCCGGGCGCGGCGACTCGATCAGGAAGCCCGTGCTGTCGGCCGCCCGCCCGAGCACCAGCCCGGCCGGCAGCGCCTCCGCCGGCGCCACCGCGCGGGCCCGCTCGCCCGTGAGGTCGTAGATCGTGATCTCCGAGCGCAGTGGAATGTCGCCGCCATCTCCGGCGAGCAGCGTGTCCCACACCGGCGCCCGTCCCGTCTGGCACGCGGCGAACCGCCCGTCCGGCGACAGCACCGGCAGGGTCTGCCCGTCGTAGGCGACCTCGCCCAGCGGCGTCACCGCCACCCGCACGTGCGTGCTCATGGTCGAATCGAGCGCCGGCTCGGTGATCGGCCCCGTCGGGATCTCGGCCGGCTCGACCGCCGCCGGCTCGATCCGGCGCGCGCCGGGACGGGGCGCGGGCTTCTCCTCGACGACGCACCCCGCCAGCGTCACGGCGAGGACCGCCAGGGCGCTACTTGCCAGGCTCGCCGGCTTCACTGTCGTCTCCGGACTCGGCTTCGCCCTCGGCCTCGGGCTCGGCGCCGAACCGCTCGCGCTGCTGCTGCAGCAGGTCGCGGTACGGCTCGTTGACGCGGTCCGAGTCGGTCTGGTTGTTGACCACCACCGGCGTGATGAAGATCAGCAGTTGCGTGCGGATGTCCCGCGACTCCTTGGACCGGAAGAACCAGTTGATGATCGGGATGTCGCCCAGGATCGGCACCTTGCGGATGACCTCGGACTCCTCGTTCTGGAAGATGCCGCTGATCACCACGGTCTGCCCGCTGGCGACGATGAGCTGCGTCGTCGTCTCGCGCCGGTCCACGATCACCTGCCCGCTGGCGGCCTGCTGCCCCGGCGCCACGTTGCTCAGTTCCACGTTCACGCGCAGATCGACATCGTTGTTCGGCGTAATCCGCGGCCGGGCCCGAAGCTGAATGCCGACGGCGCGGTAGTCGAACGTCTGCGTCACGCCGCCGGTGTCGGTCGTCTGGGCGTCGGTAATGAACGGGATGTCCTGACCGTCGAAAAACTC
>JBICIE010000063.1:0-7220 GCA_043101635.1 Phycisphaerales bacterium JB039
CTCTTCGCTTTTCGCTTTCTCACGCACAATACGGTTCACTTTAGAGGAGGACGATCGCTTCGGCGAAGGGTTTGAGGGGTTGGGGCGGTCGGAGGTGCTCGGTGCGTTTGGCGCGTCGTCAAACGCAAAATGTCCCACTACCGCGCCAAACGCACCGAGCACCTCCGACCGCCCCAACCCCTCAAACCCTTCGCCGAAGCGATCGTCCTCCTCTAAAGTGAACCGTATTGTGCGTGAGAAAGCGAAAAGCGAAGAGCGAAAAGCGAACATGAAAGGCGGGAGGGGGGGGACATCGGGCCATGCCCAATGCCACAGTGGGCCTGCGCGGCGGAGCCCCCCACGGAGTGGGGGGTACCCGGAGACATCGGGCGGAAGCCCGATGCCGCGGCGGAGTTACTTCACGGCGGCGATTGGCCTGCCACGGGTCATTTCGGTCAGGGCGGGGATGAGCCACTGCCGGGCGACCCAGGCGACGACATCCACGCAGACGGCGTCGCCGAAGCCCCAGAGGGCCTGGTTGACGCCGGCATCCTCGGCGAGCTTGAAGTCGGGGGCGCCCATCAGGCGGGCGCACTCGCGCGCTGACAGCAGGCGGGCGTCGAAGCGGCCCTTGCCGGCGCGCAGGAGCATCTGGCGGGCGCTGCCGCCGCGGGGCGTGCGCAGGCAGCCGGCGAGGCCATCGGTGCGCAACTCGGCCATGGAACTGCCCTTGCGCATGCGCCGGAAGATCGTGCCGTACTCGTAGCGCTTCGAGTCGCGCATGCGCTCGGCCTCGGCCCGGTGGCGAGGGCTCATCTGGCCGATGAGCTTGTCGGTGCGGGCGCGGTCGAACCAGGCGGGGTCGTCATCGGGCGGGTCTTCGATCAGGTCGCGCAGGGCGCTGGCGCGCCGCGGCAGCGGGGGCTCGGGGCGCAGAGCCCATGGAAGCGACGCATGGCCGGCGATGAAGCCGGCGAGGCGGTCGGGTCGCAGGGCGCCAGCGCACAGGGCGGGCTCGAGCCACGGGCCGGGCGGGGCAAGACGGTCGAGCATGCCGACGACGAACAGGCGCGGGCGGCTCTGCGGCACGAAGTGTGCCGCGTCGATGATGAAAGTGTCAAGCCGGTAGCCGCAGCTTGCCAGAAGCTGGAGGCAGACCTCGAAGTCCGCCCCGGCGCGCGAGCCGAGCAGCCCGACGACGTTCTCCAGCAGCACCAGCGCGGGCCGACGGTCGCCGAGATCCTCCAGCAGGTCGATGAAGCGCAGGTAGGCGCCGGAACGCGTCTCGCGCGAGAGTCCCTTTTGCGCGCCCGCCAGCGACAGGTCGGTGCAGGGGAAACTCGCGGTGGCGATGGCGCTGGCCGGCAGGTCGCCCGCCTGCACGGCGTGGATGTCGCGATCGTCGAAGACGGCGCCATCCTCGGGCGCGTTGTGCAGGTAGAGCGCCTTCTTGGCGGGGTCGTTGTCGTTGGCGTAGGCGATGGTGAAGCCCTCGCGCTTCAGGCCCTCGGCCATGAGCCCGATGCCGGCGAAGAACTCCAGCGTTGCGCGACCGGCTGCCGCGGCGAGGGCGGGGTCGGGCTCGCAGGGCACGCGCAGGGCGCCGATGCGCTGGGCGGCGGCATCGGGATTGGCCTCGACATCGCGCTCCCAGAGGCGCAGGACGGTCCAGCCGCCTGCGATGAGCTTGGCGGTGCTGGCGAGGTCGCGGCGCATCGTGCGGCGCACCTTCTTCACCCAGTAGTCGCGCTGCTCGGCCCGGTCGAACTGCTGCTCGAGGGCGGCGAGGCCGCGCCGGCGCCACTGGACGCCGTGCCACAGTTCGCCGTCGACGAAAACGGCCACCTTGGCGCGGCGGAGGACGATGTCCGGCTTGCCGGGCAGGTCGGTGGCGTTGGTCTGGAAGCTGATGCGCCGGCGGCGCAGGGCCCGCTGCAGCGCTGTCTCGGGCGTGGTGCCTTCGCTGGTGACCGCGCGCATGACGCGGGTGCGCTCGTCGGTGGTCAGGAAGTCAACGCCGGGCATGGAGAGGCTCAAAGCGAAGAACGAAAAACGAAAAGCGAAAATCCGGAGCGCGCTGGCGGGGGCTGATTGACAGGTTGGCTGCTCCATTCATCGCGATGCGCCCCGACTCATCACCATCTGCTGGACCTTTGCCTTCCCTGATCCCTTTAGTCATACTCATACTTCGGGGCCCACTCGGCGCGCCCGTTCGGCAGCAGGTCCATCAGATGCCAGATGGAGCAGTACAGGTCGCCGGGGCCGAAGACCGTTCGGCCGGTGCGCACCATCGAGCCGTCGGCGCTCTTGCGCAGGGCGCTGGCGCCGGGCCAGAACTTGCCGGGCTGCGGCTCGAAGCCGAGGTCCTTTGCAAAAGTGGAGCCGGCGCAGCTTGCCATCGGGAAGCGCCAGTTGCGCGACGCCGCAAACTCCCTCTGCACTTCGGGCGGATCAGGCGAAATCACCACAAACGCCGACCGGTTCAGGAAGTGGTCGGCGAGGCCGTTGAACCCGTCGGCCCACAGCGTGCAGTAGACGCATTTGCGCCCCATGTTGTGGATGACCAGCAGTTCGTCGCGCCCGCCGAACAGGTCGCTGAGATGGACGGGGCCATCGCCCGTCTGAAGCTGGTAGTCGCCGACGGGCTCGGGCGGCTCCTGGCGCAGCGCCTCCGACAGCCGCTCGGCGGCAGCGCGATACTCCTTCTCGAGCTTCTCGATCTGCGGGTTCACAGCGCCTCCTTGACGTCAAGGCATGGTACCCGACCGCGGCCATCGCCTGGAACCGACAGGCGGCGCGTCACTGTGTCCAGATGAACTCTGCGGCGATCGGCCTGTGATCCGAGCCGACATCCGGCCCGACACGGGCGCTGATGCAGCGGAGCTTGCCCCCGAACATCGCGTTGTCGAGGCGCACGCCGGGCGCCAGCGAGAAGGGAAGCCCGCGCGGCTTCCAGGTGGCGCCGCGACCGGCGCCGGCGGCGGCGTGGGCTTCGCGAAGGCCGGCCTGGCGCAGCTCTCGCACGTGATTCGTGTGGGCCGGGGCGTTGAAGTCGCCGGCGATGATCAGGCCTTCGGGGCCATCGGGCGCAGCGGCAAACCGCGTGTGCACTTCGTCGGCGAGCCACGCGATCTGGCGGCGCTGCTCGGCGACCATCGCGAGGGTGACCGGCGGCGCAAGATGCACGTTGATGAGTTCGATGCGCCGGCCTTCGTGCTCGACGGCGACGCGGCAGTTGGGCTCGGGCCAGACGCCGATGGTCGGGAAGGGCTCGACATCGATCAAGGGCGTGCGGCTGAGCACGGCCTCGCCGAAGCAGTTGTCGGCCTCGTACTCCCAGATGTGCGGGTAGCGGGTGCGCAGTCGCTCGGCGACGATCTGCGACCACGGAGCGCGGAACTCCTGGAGGAGGATGACATCGGGATCGACCTGGTCGATCCAGGCCATCAGGCGGTCGGGGTCGGCCGTGCCGTTGAGGAGGTTGCAACTGAGCAGGACAAAGCGGTCGCCGGCGGACGCGGGCTGCGCCGAGCGGGGCGCTGCGGCCAGCAGGGCCGGGCCGAGGGCGACGAGGCCGACCATCGCCAGCGCCAGGGCGAGGCGGCGCCGGCGGAGCAGAAGGGCGAGGATGACCAGCGGAACCGCGACCAGCCCGAAGTGGAAGGTGAAGGTCTGGACCAGCAGTGCGGCGAAGACGGCGCCGGCTTCTAGGGCCGAGGCGTCGGCGGGGTCGGTCCGGATGAGGGCGGCGGCCCCGATGGCGAGCGCGCCGCCTGCCGCGGCGAGCCAGGCGGCGGCGATGAGGCGGCGGCGGAGGGGGGCGGGCGCCCGCGACACGCTACCTGCATCTGTCGGAGTGGATTCCACGTCAGCAGTACGGTAGCGAACTGCCATAGTTCTGACTCTGTCGGCCGCGGGCAGCCCGATGATGAGTCGGTGATCCCCGAGTTCATTCGATCGGTGGCGGAAACTCGGATGGTCAGGTACCGGGCCAATCGCCGTTCGCCTCGCTTGGGATACGCTGTGAACATGCACGACGCCTTCGAGCAGATGCTGGCCCACCCCGCGCCAGGGATCTGGTTCGACCAGCACGAACGGGCCGGCCTGCCGGCCAGGCTCGTTCCGACGCGGCACGAGGCAGGCGGGCCGGCCGGGCCGCGTTCGATACGAGAGCTGAGCAGCAAGCTGGGATCGCTCCCGGATCGAGGCGCCTCGATCATTGACTTCTACAAGCGGCACAATGGCGTTGGGATCTGCATGCTGCCGGATCCGTTGACCCCAGCCTGCGCTTGCCCTGCTCCCGATCAGCTTCATGTCTGATGTGCCCTCTGAGCCCCAGGAGCTGTACGAGGGCATAGAGCACATCTATCGCCCAGGACGATTCCTGAAGATTGCTGAGTCGCCATCGGAGCGAATCTCGCTCAACCTCGTATTGTGCGACGGTGGGCCAGAGGGACCGCGCGCAGGGGAGATCTACTACCTGTCGATGGACCCTGTGCAATCGTGCATGGAGCCATTGACGTCGAGCTTCGACGCGCTGCTCGATTGGATCGCGGCGGAACCCGCGCGGTTCCTCAATGAGATCGGTTACTGTGGCTGTGTGCAGGGCGTCGGCGCCGAGAAGGGGTGGTTCGGCGACCCGCCGGAGCGATATGTCGCGGACATCGGAGGCCAGCCATCGCAATCGGAAACGATGGCGTCGCCCGAGCCGCCGGGGCCCTCGCTGTTTGACTGAAGAGGCTGCGCCTACGCCGGCTGCGCCGCACCGGTCCTCTCAAACGTAAAGCTCTTGCCCTGGAAGTCGACCAGCACGCGGTCGCCGGGACCGAGTTCGCCGGCGAGGATGGGGCTGGCGAATCTCCTGTCATCGCTGCCCGTGTACGAAGACGGGTTGGACTTTCGAAGGCGCGATGGCGATTGCGTCTACTCGTCCGCCGGCGTCAGCGCATCCAGGTATCGTTGGTATACGTACACGCGATCGCGATCACGGCCTGTCACTTCGCGAACGATGCCCAGACGGGCCAGGTCGCCCAGTGTTGAGATGGCGGTCGCCGGAGCACATTGGAGCCGGCCAGAGACGAAGCCAGCGGATACGCGTGGATACTTCGCGAGCAGGTCGTGGACGGTCCGCGCGTACGCCCTTCGCCCGAGACTCTGGTCGATTCTCGCCGCATCCTCGGCGAGTACGCTGCGGACCCGCTTTGCCGTTTCGAATCCTTCCGACGCTGCGCCGGAAACGCCATTGAGGAAGAAACGGAGCCACTGTTCCCACTCGCCGTCAATTCGCACGCGCATCAGCGCCTCGTAGTACTCGGTGCGATTCGCCTTCAAGTAGGCTGATAGATAAAGCAGAGGTCGACTCAACGCTCCTCGTGCGTAGAGCATGAGCGTGATCAACAATCGGCCAAGTCTGCCATTGCCATCGACGAAGGGGTGAATCGTCTCGAACTGCGCATGAGCTAATCCTGCTCGATACAGCAGCGCCAGTTCATCGCGCGCATTGACGAACTCGATCAAGTTGGCCATCAGCGGTTCAACCTGATCGGGCGGAGGGGGGACATACACCGCCGAATCGAGCGGGTGTGGCCCGGGAGGCCCCGGACGGCTGATCCAGTTCTGCGTCTTGCGATAGCCGCCCGCGTGCATCCCGTCTCCACGCGTTCCTCGAAGCATCGTCTCATGGAGGGCACAGATCAGGCCACGAGCAATCTGCCTCTGGCCCGGCGACTCATCCAGCGCTTCGATCCCACGATAGAGGGCGTCGATGTAATTGAGTACATCCTCGACGTCTTTGCGATCCGCCGGAATCCCGGCTTCTTTGTTCAGCACGTCGTCCAAGCTGGCCTGCGTGCCTTCGATCTGAGCGCTCAGGACGGCCTCCTTGCGCACATACATCATCAGGAAGATGTCCGGGTTCGGCAGTATCTCCCCGATCGCGTCTAGCCGACCAAGGGCGCGTTCCGCCTGAGCGAGGTCCGACTGCAGCGAGCCGAGGGCCAGATCCGGGACCGGCAGTACCTTCGGCAGAAACACCCGATAACCATCCGGGTGCTGTGGTGTGTCTCCTGCCCTGGATGAGCGAGCGGCTTCCATTCCAGGAATTGAAGCTGACCGGCAATGCTATTTCAAGAAAGCCCGTTTACTTAAAATAACAAGCCGCGCTATTTTAGCGTTTGAAAGGACTTACCCCGCCACCTGCGTCTCCCCCGTCTTCTCAAACGTGAAGCTCTTGCCCTGGAAGTCCACCAGCACGCGGTCGCCGGGCCCCAGGTCGCCGGCGAGGATGCGGCTGGCGAGCGGGTTCTCGATGCGCTGCTGGATGGCCCGCTTGAGGGGACGGGCGCCGTAGCTGGGGTCCCAGCCTTCGGCGGCAAGCTGCTGCTTGGCCTCGGCGCTCAGTTCGATGGCCATCTCGCGCTCGGCGAGGCGCTGGCGCAGGCGCTCGAGCTGGATGTCCACGATGGACGCGAGGTTCTCGCGCCCAAGCTGGTGGAAGACCACGACCTCGTCGATGCGGTTGAGCAGTTCGGGGCGGAAGAAGGGCTGGCGCATGTCCATGTTGAAGCGCGCGCTCAGTTCGCCGGACTCGATGTCCGGGCGCAGGCCCTTGGCATCGAAATCGGCGCCGGGGCCGCGACGGATGAGGTCGCGCACGGCGGCCTCGATCTCCCAGTCCTCGGCGCCTTGCTCGGTCATCTGCTGGATCTTCTGGCTGCCGAGGTTGCTGGTCATGACGACGATGGCGTTCTTGAAGTCCACCGTGCGCCCCTGGCCGTCGGTCAGGCGCCCGTCATCGAGCATCTGGAGCAGCACGTTGAAGACGTCCTGGTGCGCCTTTTCGATCTCATCCATGAGGATGACGCTGTAGGGGCGACGGCGGACGGCCTCGGTGAGCGCGCCGCCCTCCTCGTAGCCGACGTAGCCGGGCGGGGCGCCGATCAGCCGGGCGACGGCGTGCTTCTCCATGTACTCGGACATGTCGATGCGCACCATGGCTTCTTCGGTATCGAAGAGGAACTGGGCCAGCGCCTTGCACGTCTCAGTCTTGCCGACACCGGTCGGGCCGAGGAACAGGAAGCTGCCGATGGGGCGGTTGGGATCGCCGAGGCCGGCGCGGCTGCGCCGGACGGCGTCGGACACGGCGCGCAGGGCGTCATCCTGCCCCACCACGCGCTGGCGCAGATGGTCCTCCATGCGGGCGAGCTTGTCGCGCTCGCTCTCGACGAGGCGGGCCACCGGAA
>JBICIE010000064.1:0-6936 GCA_043101635.1 Phycisphaerales bacterium JB039
CGGTGATCGTCGAATACGGCGTGTAGAAGGTCCACCCGGTGTCCACGCCGCCGAGGATGATCGACAGCACCGCGAAGACCGAGCCGAACAGGTACACATACCACGACAGCAGGTTCAGGCGCGGAAAGGCCACGTCCTTGGCGCCGATCATCAGCGGCAGGAAGAAGTTGCCCAGCGACGCCGGGATGCTCGGCACGATGAACAGGAAGACCATGATCGCCCCGTGCAGCGTCATGACCCGGTTGTAGAGCTGGCCGGCCTCGTTCTTGCTCTCCGCCCACGCGCTGAACAGCGAGCCCTCGAGCACCGTGGTGCCGCTCTGGACCACCTCGCGGGTCGGCGTGAACAGCTCGGCCCGGACGACGATCGCCATCACCCCGCCGAGGAAGAACATGAACAGCACCGCGAACAGGTACATCACGCCGATCTTCTTGTGATCGATCGTGGTGGCCCAGTTCAGCACGTTGGCGAAGAAGCTGCCGCGGCTGGCGAGATAGCTCTCGTCGTGATGCCCGTCGTCGTGGGCGCCTGCGGCAATTCTCGGATCGTCAATCGTCGTCATGACTGCACACTCCTGCGCGGGCTCACTGGCCCTCCGACTCCCCCTCGGCCTGCCCACCGGCGCCTGCGTCGGCGCCGCCCTCGCCAGCGCCCCCCTCCACCGGCGCGGCGTCCGGATCGATGTTGAACTCCTCCAGTTCCGCCGCCGACGTCTCGTCGCTCAGCGTTCCGATGTAGGCGATCAGTGCGGTGATCTCCTGCTCGCTCACGATGCCCTGGAACGAGGCCATCTGGTTCGGGTAGCCCTGGCGCACCTTCACGCCGGGGTTGAGAATCGACTCGCGGATGTGATTGGCGTCCGCCATGATCGTCGAGCCGTCGGTGTAATCGTGCTGGTAGCCGTACAGGTTCTCCCACGTCGGCCCGGTGTTGGGGCTGCCGTCGACGGAGTGGCAGGTCAGACACCCGCGCCGGCGGGCCACGATCTGGCCGCGCTCGGCCAGCGAGCCGGAGGGCTGGCCCCAGGCTGCGATCTTGGCCTGGTAGACGTCGTTCGGCACCACCCGAAGCACGCCGTACATCTCCGAGTGCAGGTCGCCGCAGTACTCGGCGCAGAAGATCACGTGATCGCGGTACGGGTAGTCGCGGTCGATGTGCTTGTCATCGCGGGCCCGCATGGTCTGCGCCTCGTCCCCCAGCGGGTCGGCCTGGAACCAGTAGCTGGTGTAGCGGTTGGGGAAGACGTCCGCCTTCAGCCGGAAGTCGGGCACCCAGAAGCTGTGGATCACGTCCGTCGAAACCATGCGCAGCAGGATGGGAACATCCTCGGGCACGTAGAAGATCGGCATCTCCTGATTGGCCGCCAGCACCGACTGGTCCTCCCCGGCGGGCGTGTACGACTTGGCGTACATGTCGGTCTGGGCGCCGTTGGGATACTCCAGCGTCCAGCTCCAGCGCTGGGCCGTGAGGTTCAGGGTCGGGCCGCCTGTCGGGGCGACCTGCTGGCTGATGAAGATCCGGAAGCCCTCGAAGAACATCCAGAACATGACGATCAGCGGGATGATCGACCACGCCAGCTCCAGCGGCGTGTTGTGACTGGCGCTGCGCGGCGCGGGCACGCCCGGCTTGCGCCGGTACTTGATCATGAACGTGACCGTCAGCCCGATGAGCAGCACGAACGAGACGACCGAGACCCACCAGATGAAGCCGAACAGGTCGCTGGCCTCGCGCCCGTTGCTGGTCCAGGCCTTGCCGCCGAACCACAGGTTCTCGACCATTCCTGCGTTGGCCAGCGTCATGGACGCCCACTGCACCATCAGACGCTCCTTACTCCGCCGCCCAGGGCCGGCGAGCCCGCCGGCGCGGCGTCTTGCTTCACCCGCGTGCGCTGCCGGCGGGCCGGCGCCTTCGCCCGGCGGCGCACCTCATGGATCTTCAGTACCGCCACCATCGCCCCCAGCCCGATGACCGTGATCACCCCCACGATCCGCATCACCATCCACGCCTGCAGCGTGTAGGCGCCGCTCTCGGGGTCGTAGCTGTAGCAGAACAGCCGGATCTTGTCCCCGAAGCTGCGGGCAATACGCCCCTGCGACGCCTCCAGCAGCGCCAGACGCATCTGCCCCGGGAAGAACTGGTAGCCGTACATGTACCGGCTCACCACGCCATCCGGCGACAGCACGAAGACCGCCGATGGGTGTCCATACTGGTCCACCTCCGGCAGGTAGCGATACTGAAACCCCACGGCGTCGGCGATGCGCCGGACCTCGTCCGCCGCCGCGGTGTGGAACCGGTAGCCCTCTCGCACGGCGCTGGTCTTGCCCCGCCCGTACGCCAGCAGGGCGTAGTGCTCTTCCTCGCGGGCCTGCTCGGTGGTGTTGGTCGGGTCGAAGCTGACCACGACCACTCGGAAGTCCTCGCCGACCGTGTAGTCCAGCCCGCGCACGCACTGGCTGATCGCGTTGAGCGTCGCCGGGCACGCCACCGGGCAGTCGTAGTACACCAGGGCCAGAATGACCGGGATGTCACGCCCGTCGGCAGTCGGCTCGAAGTAGGTCCCCAGCTCGACGGTGCGTCCCTCGCTGTCGGTGATCTTCGCGTCCAGCGGGACCTGCTCGCCCAGCTTCTCGATGACATCCAGGCCGCGGACCTGCTCGGGCAGCTCACGCGCGACCACCTGGCCGGGCGCGGCAGGGGCCGTCGCCACGCTCACCAGCGCCGCGCTGAGCAGTCCGAGATGGCGCCGCAGCGTCGTCATCGGGCTACTGGTCTCCTCCGTAGTTGGCGATGACCTCGTCGAAGGCCTGCGCCCGCACCGCGGCGATCTCCAGCAGCGTCTGCTGGCGGTACTCGTTGGCCTCCGCGGCCAGCACCGTCGTCTCGATCCGGTCGCGCCGGGCCTGCACCACCGACGACTGGAAGTACAGCACGATGACGATGATCACCGCCGCGACACCCACGCTCGTCAGCAGAAACGCGACCAGCAGGCCACGGACGTCGACGTGGGCCGCGTGCTCAGACTGCGGCAGCCCCTCAGCCAGCGTGTGGCGGTGCCACGCGTCAGGGCGCTGGTCGGGATGCGGCGTGAAATGGATGTCCTTGGCCATCAGTTGGTCTCTCGCCCGTGCGGGCCTTTCCGGTCAGATGAGAGGGATTCCTGTTTCACAGCATAGGGTTCGACGGTCCGCATCCTCAGATGTAGTTCTTGTGGCCCAGCGACTCGGGCAGCCTGGGGTCGCCGGTCGGGATCAGCGCCGTGGACGGGAGCCGGTGCATCAGCACGCCGGTGAACAGGCACATGACGCCGAAGATCGCCGCCAGGTCCAGCCAGATCGTCGCGGCCGGGCCGGGCGCCGGGCCATCGCCGACGCCGATGTCCAGGGCTGGGCGCATGATCCAGTACAGATCGAGCCCGTGCATCACCAGCATCCACAGCCCGACGGTCGCCAGCGCCGCCCCCCCGCGCCGCACCGGACGCCACAGGAGAATGTAGAACGGCAGGATGAAGTGGCCGAGGCAGAGCGTGACGAAGAGCCACCCGTAGTTCTGCTGCCGGTGGAGATACCAGGCCGTCTCCTCGGGGATGTTGCTGTACCAGATGAGGAAGTACTGGCTGAAGGAGATGTAGGCCCAGAAGACCGTGAACCCGAACATGAACTTGGCCAGGTCGTGCTGGTGCTCCTCGGTCACGACGCCCTTGAGCTTGCCGCGGCTGCGCAGCCAGATGAGCACCATCGTGCCCAGGGTAATGGCGCTGAACATGCTCGCGGCGAAGTACCACACGCCCCACATCGTGCTGAAGAAGCGGTAGTCGGTCGCCGCCATCAGCCAGTCGAAGGCGAAGAACGTCGAACTGAGGGCCAGCACCAGCAGACCCCATGAACTGGTGAAGCGGGCCTTGTTGGTCATCCACTTATCGCGCGACTCGTCCTGCCCGGCGCTGTAGCGCCACAGCATGGTCGAGACCAGCCCGAACAGCCCGAAGTAGATCAGCACGCGCACGATCGCGAAAGGCGCGTTGAGGTACCCGGCCTTGTGCTCCAGCACATAGTCGCCCGCCGGCGCCAGCTCCGGGTTGAGCCAGCTCGAGACCGTCGGGGCGCCGCGCCCCGCCAGGATCAACTCGCCGATCAGGAAGACCATGAACAGGCCCATCACGACCAGGCCGGGAGCCCGGAACATGTGCTCGAAAACGCGCCGGATGTTCACGCTCCAGCCCGCCATCGTCACATGCGTGCACATCACGAAGAACATGGCGCCGAGCGCCAGCGCGCCGGCGGCGGTCACGCCGGCCAGCAGCATGCCCAGAGCGTGGCGAGCCCCGAACGCGAAGCCCCCCATCACCGTCACCAGCAGCCCGAGGCCGCCGAGCACCAGCAGCACGTTGGGCACCAGGCCGAGTTCGCCCGTCCTGATCGTGATGTTCTCCGGACGCAGCGCCTCGGACGAAAGCCCCTCGCTCTCGTGCGAATGCGCCCCGGCGCCCGCGGCGATCTGACTCATTGCGAACCCTCCTGTGCCGCGGCGGGCGCCGCCGGCGGATTCCCGACCCCCGCCGCCTGCAGGGCCCGGATGTAGGCGACCACGGCCCACGAGTCCTCCGCGTCCAGCGCGTGGCCGTAGCCGGGCATCCGCAGGCTGCCATCGGGGTTCTTCAGCCCGTGGCGGGCGGTGTGGAAGAGGTAGCCGTCCTTCCCGGTGCGCTGGGCCGGATCGGAGTACTTCGGGTCATGGAAGTTGGCGACCGGCACGCCCCAGCGGCGGCCGACCATGCCGTTGCCATCGCCCGCGTAGCCGTGGCAGGCGGCGCAGTAGATGTTGAAGCGCTCCTCGCCCCGCTCCAGCAGGGCCCGCGTCACATCCACCGGGATCCGGTCCACGAACGCGCCATCCTCGGCCACCCCGAGGTAGACCGCGTCATCAGGACGCAGATACCCGGCCCGCTCGGCCCTCATGTCGTCGCGCAGCGCCGGATCGAACTGGCCCTCGGAAGCGACCACCGGGATCGCGCCGAAAGGCACGCTGCCCGCCACCGGCTGGCGCATCATCCGGGCCAGCGGCGCCGGGCCGCCGTGCTCGGCGGCGTCGGTGGCGCCGGCGGCGGCGAAGAACGTGCTGCCCGCCTGCGGCTCCCACTTGGGGCTGTCGTCCATGTCCGGCAGGAACTGGCGCGGCTCATCGTCGGAGCGACCGCCGCGGCAGCCGGCCAGGCCGGCGCCCAGGGCGATCGCGCCGAGCAGTGCGAGTGCGTGACCGATCCGCATCACAGATCCTCCACCAGCTCGACCGACTTCGCCCCGCAGCTGCGCAGCAGGTCGCGGCAGGCCTCGGGATCGAACTTCGGGTCCGTCGCCTCGATCGCGATCACGAACCGGTCGTCGGTCACGCGCAGGAAGCTCTTCTTGGCCAGCAGCGGGTGGCTGAACCGCGGCAGCCCATTGAGCGCCATCATCCCCAGGAGCGAACTGAACGACGCCAGCAGCACGCCCAGTTCGAACATGATCGGGACCCATGGCTCCCAGTCCCGGTAGTTCTTGCCCTGCACCACCAGCGGGTAGTCCACCGCCGTCATCCACCACTGCATGAGCACCGCGAGGCCGACGCCGGTGAACCCGCCGATGGCCACGATCAGCGGCAGCGGCGTGCGCTTCATCCCCATCGCCTCATCGATGTCGTGGATCGGGAACGGGGCGTAGACGTCCCACTTCGAGAAGCCGGCGTCGCGCACCTGCTCGGCGGCGGCGAAGACCTCCGGCGTGGTGTGGAACTCGGCCATCACCCCGTACACCGGGGCGCCGTCCTCCGTCTTGAACCGGGCCGGGCGCGGCGGGAGGAAGGGCATGTAGTCGCTGATCGCCATCAGTGATCCTCCTCGTGATGGCCGTGCGGGTCCGCCTGCGGCGTGACGGCCTTGACCTCGGCGATCGGGAAGACGGGCAGGAACCGCAGGAACAGCAGGAACAGCGTCAGGAAGATCCCGCAACTGCCCGCGAAGGTCAGCACATCCACGAACGTCGGATGGAACATGTGCCACTCGCCGGGCAGGAAGGCCCGGTGGATGCTCGTGACGATGATCACGAACCGCTCGAACCACATGCCGATGGTCACCAGCAGAGCCACGATCCAGATCACCATCGGGTTCTGGCGCATCACGCGGAACCAGAACACCTGCGGGCTGACCACGTTGCAGAAGATCATGCTCCAGTAGGCCCACCAGTAGGGGGCAAAACGCTCGCCGTCGCCGGCGAAGAACGGCGGCATGAGCCGGTTGAAGACGAACACGTCCGCCTCGTACTTGTTGCCGCCGTACCAGGCGATGAAGAACTCCATCGCGTAGGCGAAACCGACCATCATGCCGGTGACCAGCAGGATCTTGGCCATGTTCTCCAGGTGGCGCAGCGTGAGGATGTCCTTCATGTTCGGGAACAGCTCACGGGCCGGGATCATCAGCAGCAGCACCATCGCAAAGCCGCCGAAGATGGCGCCCGCCACGAAGTAGGGCGGGAAGATCGTGGTGTGCCAGCCGGGAACGATGCTGGTGGCGAAGTCGAACGACACGATCGAGTGCACGCTGAGCACCAGCGGCGTGCTCAGCCCCGCCAGCAGGATGTACGCCTTCTCGTAGGTCATCCAGTGCCGGCTGCTGCCGCGCCACCCGACGCACAGCAGCCCGAAGATGAAGGCCCGGATCTGGTCGCCGGTCCATGGCAGAAACGGCAGGCGCGGCGCATCGGGGTTCGCCAGGCTCCGACGCATGGCCCGGTCCCGCAGCGTCGCCATGTCCGGGATCAGCCCCATGTACCAGAACAGCAGCGAGACCGTGAAGTAGGTGCTCACCGCGAAGACGTCCCACAGCAGCGGGCTGCGGAAGTTGGGCCAGATGGCGTTGGAGTTCGGGATCGGGAAGACCATCCAGATGAACCAGATGCGCCCGAC
>JBICIE010000065.1:0-2572 GCA_043101635.1 Phycisphaerales bacterium JB039
GGCTTTCTCTCTGCGGCCCGGGCCTTTGCGCGCACCAAGCCCATCATCGCTTACAAGGCCGGTCGCTTCGCCGAATCGGCCAAGGCCGCCAGCAGCCACACCGGCGCCATGGCCGGCGAGGACGCCGTGTATGACGCCGCGTTCCGGCGCGCCGGGATCGAGCGCGTCTACGAGATCGGCGCCATGTTCGAGTGCGCCACCCTGCTGCGCCGCGGCCGCCGGCCATCGGGAGACCGCCTGGCAATCGTCACGAACGCAGGCGGCCCCGGCGTCGTCGCAACCGACGCCCTGCTGGCCCGCGATGGTCGCCTCGCCCGGCTCAGCGACGAGACGATGCGCCAGCTCGATGCGGTCCTGCCGCCCGACTGGTCGCACGGCAACCCGATCGACATCCTCGGCGACGCCTCGGCCCAGCGCTATGCCGACGCGTGCCGGCTCGTCCTGGCCGATCGCGGCGTCGACGCCGTGCTCGCGGTGCTCAGCCCGCAAGCGATGACCCCGCCAACCGAAGTCGCGCGCGGGCTGGTCGAAGTCGCGGCGGGCTCTCGCAAGCCGATCCTGGCTTCATGGATGGGCGGCCCCAGCGTTCGAGAGGGCGCTGCGCTGCTCGAGCAGTCGGACATCCCGACCTACCGCTCGCCGGATGACGCCGTGCAGGCGTTCATGCACCTGGTGGCCTATGCGCGCAATCTCGAGATTCTCTACGACACGCCGCGGGACATCCCGCTGGCGCTCGAGCAGAGCCCGGAGCAGCGGCGCCGGCCGATCGAGCCCGGCCCCGGCGAGGACGGCATGCTCACCGAGCGCGACGCCAAGAGCGTGCTGGCCCGCTACGGGCTCGAGGTCACCGACGCCGCCGTGGCGGCCACCGCGGGCGAAGCGATCGACGCCGCCGAGCGCATCGGTTACCCCGTCGTCCTCAAGCTGCATTCGCCGGACATCTCGCACAAGCGCGATGTCGGCGGCGTCAGGCTCGGGCTCAAGGACGCCGAGAGCGTTCGCGACGCGTTCTCCGGGATCGTCAGCCGGGCCGTGCGCGAGCGGCCGGATGCCCGGATCGAGGGTGTCACGGTGCAGCCCATGATCGATACCGCCGCGGGGGTGGAACTGATCATCGGCGCCAAGCGTGACCCGGTGTTCGGCACGGTGATGATGGTCGGCGCCGGCGGCACGCTGGCCGAGGTGCTCGCCGACCGGACGGTGGAGCTTCCGCCGCTGGATGAGCGGCTTGCCCGCAGAATGCTCGAGGGACTGCGCTGCTGGCGCCTGCTGTGCGGCTATCGCGATTCTCCCCCCGTCGATCTCGACGCCCTGGTCAGCGCCATGGTCCGTGTTTCCTACCTTGTGGCCGATCACCCCGAGCTGGCGGAACTCGACATCAACCCGGTCCTGGCGACGCCCGATCGGGTTGTCGCCCTGGATGCGCGAATCCGGATCCAACCGCCCGGGCGCCCCGTCGGCCGGGGCGCCTACGGGCATCTCGCCATCCGTCCCTATCCCGCCGGGCTGGAGCAGCGCGCCGCCCTCAACGACGACTCCGCTGTCCTGCTGCGCCCGATCCGGCCGGAGGACGAGCCGATGTGGCACGAGATGGTGGGCGCCTGCTCGCTGCAATCCATGAGCTTTCGCTTCGGGGCGGTTGTCGACCCCATGAACCACGACCTGGCCGCGAGATTCTGCTTCATCGATTACGACCGCGAGATGGCCATCGTCGCGGAGGTCGGATCGGGAACCAAACGCAAGCTGGCCGGTGTCGCCCGCATCGTCTGCGGCGCCGACCTCTCCGAAGCCGAGTTCGCGATCCTCGTCGCCGACCCTTGGCAGGGCAAGGGCCTTGGCAGGCTGCTCACCCAGCGCTGCCTCGAGGTGGCCCGCATCATGGGGCTGGAGCGACTGACCGCCGAAATGGACGCTCAGAACGCCCGGATCGTCGACCTGCTGCGCTCCGTCGGCTTCCAGTTCCGCGGCACAAAGCACGCCAGCGGCCGCCTCGCCGCGGAGTTGCTGCTCGGCTGATCCGGACGCCTGCGGCGCCCGGCACGGATCCGCCGATATGGACCGGCTCGCCCGGACAGAGGCCCAGCCCAGACGTCCGCCTCGGGGCGGAAGCGCCGGTTGGCTGCTCTGCGACAGATGCGGGCCCGCCGCAGCGCGGCAGGCTCCGGCGTCGCCGCGGAAGCTGCGGCCGGGCAATGATGCATCTGCCAGGTCAGGACAGGTCCGCACACCAGCAGCCGAGGCCCGCCATGAACAGCCCGAGCGTCTCCCGCCGCGAGTTCATCCAGTCCACCATCGCCGCCGCCGGCGCCGCCGCGATCGCGCGGCCAAGCTTCGGCTTCCTGCAGCCCGACACCACGCTGCGGGTGCTCTCGATCGGCGTGATCGGCACGATCGGCGGCGCCGACCGCCAGCAGGTCAACGCCCACCCACAGGCCGAAATCGTCGGCCTGTGCGATGTCGACGCCAGCGCCCTGGCGAAGGCCGCCGAGGAGCACCCCGGCGCCTTCACCTGCGCTGACTACCGCGAGGCGTTCGACAAGTACGGAGACAAGTTCGACGCCGTCATCGTCGC
>JBICIE010000066.1:0-13108 GCA_043101635.1 Phycisphaerales bacterium JB039
CTCCAGCAGCCGCTCCGGGTACGAATCGCGATACACCGTCGGCCATGTCCGCCGCTTCACTTCCCGGTCGAACGCCGCCCGATCCTCCTGCGGCAGCAGCCGCTCGATTTCCGCGGCGTACCGCGCATTGATCGACTTGGCCCGGCGCCCCAGATCCTGCGCCTTGCCCATGAAGTCCTCCCAGAACTCCATCATCTCCGCCTGCTTCTCCAGGTCGAAGGCGTTGTCGAACATCGTGTCCACGGACTCCTCGAACATCCGCTGCCGCTCCGCCAGCACGCTGTCCAACTCCACCTCGTACCGCAGCAGCGTGTCGCGCACCGCCGGCGGCGCCTCCTTGCCCCCGTGCTCGGCCGCGATCGCCACCAGGTCCACCGCGTCACCGCTGATCATCGAACCCTGACGGGCCTGCTCGCGCCGGCGCATTCGCTGTACCCGGATCCACCGCTCATCGGTCTCCTGCACATCCGCCAGCATCCGCAGGTCGGCGAAGATCCCGTCTTCCAGCTCCTTCATCCGGCGCACGAAACCCTTGATCACCGGCGGCATCTGCTCCTGAAACACCGCAAAGTCGCGCGTGTCCTGAAACTCCCGCTGCAGCCGCTCCATCCGCTGCTGGAACGTGTCCGTCGTCTGCTTGAAGTTGTCCAGGTACCCCGCGTGCAGCTCCATCGCAAGCTCTCGCTCCGCCGGACTCATCTCCAGCAGGTCGCAGTAGCTCGACATGCCCTTGCGGCTCACCGCCGCCTCGGTCATGTCGCCCATGCCGCCGAACCCGCCCATCATGCCGAACTGCGCCGCCGCCGGCGCAGGCGCCAGCAGCGTCGTCGCCGCGGCGAGCGCCACCGCAAGCCCTCGAATCGCGCAGGATGTGATGCGCCACCGTCTCATGATCGCCCTCCAGGATCCAGGAATGCCGATGCCGGCCGCGCCCGCGGCCCGGCATCCAACTTTAACCCGTCCCGGCGCCCAACGTTGCACGAATCACCCCTCCGCCCGAGCCGTCATCCCCCGCCCCGAATGTCCAGCATCATCACCTCGCCGACGCCGCGCTCCTGCTGGGCCTCCCGCTGCGGCAGCCGCTCTTCCTGCGCATCGCTCAGCGTGTCACGCAGCCGCTGCTCCGTCTCCGTATCCAGGTCCCGCCGCGCCTGCCGCGCCTTCTCCAGATCCGACTTCTCGCCCTCCTCCTCGCCGCCGAATCGGATCTGGAACGCGCCGGACGACTCCTGCCCGCTCTTCTCCGCCTCCGCCAGCTCCCGGGCCCATCGAGCGTTCAGCGACGCCGCCTGCGAGTCGTACTGCGCCCGCATCGCCGAGATCGCCTCGCGCTGCCCCGGCGCCAGATCCTCGAACCCCGCCGCAGCCGCCAGCAGCCGCGATGTGTGCGACTCCCGGTAGATCCGCGGGAACTTCGCCCGCTCGTACGCGCTGCGCACAGCGCCGCGGGCTTCCTCGCCCAGCAGCGACTCCACCTGCGCGATCACGCTGTCGTTCAACTGCCGGATGCGCAGCGCGATCTCCCGCTGATCCTCCATCAACTCGTTGATCTGCTCCAGCCGAGCAGGATCGAACCGGCGAAAATCACCGGTCTCCTCCATCTCGGCGACCGCGCGCTGCCGCTCCGCCAGCAGCGAGTCCAGTTGCAGTTCGTACCGATCCAGCGCCTCCGCCGTCTCGCTCGAAAGGGCGTACGTCCGCCCGACCTCGCGCACCACCTGCGTCACATCGACGTTCGCCGTCGACACCGGACCGCTGTCGATCTGCGTCTCCCGGCGCCGGGCCCGCTCCACGCGCGGCCACTGGGCCTCCTGCGCCGCATCCATCAGCAGCGACTTCAGATCGCCGAAGAACGCCCGCTCCAGTTCCTCCGTCCGCTGGCGGAACGCCTGCCCCGACGCCTGCATCCGCTCCACCATCGCCTCGGCGTCGCGCGTGTCTTCGAACTCCAGCCGAGACTGCTCCATCGACGAGCGCCGCGCGTCCTGGGCCTCCCGGACCGCCTCCCGATACCCCTCCAGCAGCATCTGCGCCGCCTCCCGCTGCATCTCGTCCAGACCCAGCGTCTCGGCGTACCCCTCCAGGCTCTTCGGGCTGATCGGCTCATAGCCCCCGCCGCCCGGCCCGGAGGTCCGGGCCGAGACGAACACCTGCTGCTGACCGGCGCACACCCCCGGCAACCCCAGCCCCGCCAGGCTCGCCAACGCCAGGGTCCATCCCGCCGCCACGCTGGTTCCGCTTCTCATGCTTCGTCTCCGGTTGAGGGGCGCAGCGCCCGCCTCGCCCGGCCAATCCGGCGCGCGGCGTAGGCGCCCGTCCATCCAGACGCCCCACCACCGACTGTCCGTCGGAGTTTCTGGCCGAGACCCGCGCACGGGTCCCCGGCTGTCAGTTGATGTCCCGGCCGCGGGCCGCCTGACCGCCCCGCTGCCGACCCCCGGCGTCCCGCTGCGGCTCCGGCCGCGGCAGGCGCTCGATCTGCGCTTCCGTCAGCGTCTCCGACAGCAGGTCGAGGGTCTGCCGGTCCAGATCCCGCCGCTTGTCCATCAGCTCGCGCGTCCCGTCATCGTCACCCCCCCGGCCGCCGCGACCCTGCTGCCCCCCGCGCTGGAACCGCATCCGCATGAAGGTCCGCGCGTCGGCATCCTCCTCGGCCTTCTCGATCTCGCGGGCAAGCTGCGCGTTCAGCGGCGCAAGCTGGCCGTCGTAGCGGTCCTTCAGGGCCTGCACGGCCGCCTTCTGGTTCTCCGTCAGATCCTCGAACCCCATCGCCGCGTCCAGGGCCCGGCTCGCCTGCGTCGGCCGGTACACCCGCGGCAGCGCCGCCTCCTGCACCGCCGCGCGGAACGCCGCCGCCTTCTCCGCGTCCAGCAGCGCCGCGATCTGGTCCGCGTAGCGACGGTTCACGTCGCGCACCTGCTTGCTGGCGTCCCGGGCGTTGTCGAACACCCGCTCGATCCGATCCTGATCGCCATCTTCGAACAACTCGCGAACCTGCCCGAACGCGTCCTCGATCACCTGGTTTCGGCGCACCAGCACGCGGTCAAGGTCGACCTCATACAGGCCCAGCGCTGCTGTCACCCGCGGGTTGTCGCCAACCTCCACTTCCGAGGCGATCTGCACCAGGTCCACCCGCTCCCCGCTCATCAGCCCGCGCTGCAGCGTCGTGTTACGACGGTGGGCCCGCTCGACCTTGGGCCACGCCTGCTCCTGCTCCGGCGTCAGCAGCGATTTGACATCGCTGAAGAACGTCTGCTCCAGGTTCTCCCGGCGCTGCTGGTACGCCTCCCCCTGCTCCCGCACCCCCTCGAACGCCGACCGGTCCTGCGTCTGCTGAAACTCGGCCCGGGCGTCCTCCATCGCGTCGCGGAACTTCTGGGCCTCTGCCTCGATCGAGTCCCGGTAGCTCTCGAACAGGGCCATCGCCAGCTCCCGCTGGCCCTCATCCATCCCCAGCATCCCGGCGTAGGTCTCCAGGTCGCGCGTGCTCACCGACGGTCCCATCTGCCCGCCGCCGAAGGGGCCGCCCCCTCCAGGCTGGGCCCGGGCGACCGGGACGAGAGTGGCGATCGCGAGCGCCGCGCCTGCGGCCAGTCTGAGCATCCGTCCGTTCATGAGAGGTCTCCATGGAGCCGGAACTCCCGGCCGCGTGCGGCACAACGCCGGACCCGGCGCCCTATTCCATCCCGCCCGGTCCCCGTCATCCATCGAGCAGCGCCGCCCTCCCGCGCCAAACCCCGTCGACCCAGCCCGCAATCGCCAGCCCGGCGCCCGCCGCCGCAAGCCGCCCCAGCCGCTCGCCGCCCGGCGCCCAGATCCCGCTGCCCCCGGCCGCCGCCAGCCCGCCCGTCGGCCCCCCGTAGTTCGCCATGACCACCGCCATCCCGTGCCCGCGGGCATAGCCCGCCAAGGCGCCCGTCTCCGCCTCGTAGTCGCCTGGGATGATGAACATGCTGGCAAGGTACAGGTCCGCCCCGCGCCGGGCCGCCGCGGCCGGATGGGCCGCATCGCCCGTGTCGGCGCAGATCGCAATCGCCGCCCTGTGGTCGCCGATGCCCAGCAGCGGATCGCGCTCGCCGGGCTCGAAGACCCTCGCCTCCGCCGGCGGGACCGCCCCGCCCGGATTGACCTCGGCCCCGAACGCCCCGAGCCGCCGCTTGGTGTAGATGTCGGTTGCGCCATCCGCCCCGAGGATGACCGCCCCGATGTGCAGCCGCCCGCCGAGGGCGACCGGCGCCCCCACCACCAGCGTCACGCGGCGCCCTGCCGCCACATCGACCAGCGGCGCCAGGCGCGAGTCGCCCTCGGAGAAGGCAAGCTCGCGCGCCAGGTCCAGCTCGTACCCCGTCAGCGAGAGTTCCGGAAAGACGACGAGCTGCGCGCCACCGTCCGCCGCGGCTTCGGCAAGACGCATGTGCTCCGCGAGATTGGCCTCGACATCCCCCCGGATCGGAACGGTCTGCGCCGCGGCGATAATGAGCGGAAGCGTCACGCGCAGAGGTTACCCCCGTGGCATCGGGCTTCCGCCCGATGTCTTCTCGCTCGGCGCCTGAACTCCGACCACCCGCCGGTTGCCTGGCCGGAACTCCACAAACACACCTACGAACACCCCGCCGCAAACGCGTTCTGGTAGCACAGGAAGTCGAACAGCGTCAGCTCGCGATCCTCATCGCAGTCGGCGCCGAGACCGCCCACGGTGAACATGCTCTGGAAGCACAGGAAGTCCGCAGCGGTCAGTTCGCCATCGCCATCGCAGTCGGCCGGGCAGGCGCTGTATTTGGCCAGGAACGCTTCCAGGCCCCCCGCGCTCGCCCCACCCAGGCTGCCGGACGTATGCCCGCTGATGTACGCGTTACCGGCGCTGTCCACCGCGACCGCCCGGCTCCGCTCCTCGCCTTCCGGTGTACCCAGCGCCCGGGTCCACAGCAGATCCCCGGCCGGGTTGTACTTCGCCAGCAGGGCGCCACCGGCTGTCCAGCCGCTGATGTACGCGTTGCCGGCGGTGTCCGTCGCCACCCCGTAGGCGATATCGACGCCCCGTGTGCCGAGTTGCCTGACCCATAGCAGCGTGCCGGACGGGTCGTACTTCGCCAGGATCGCGTCACCGTTATCCACGTAGGGCCCGCCCAGAGAGCCCTCGGTCATGCCACTGATATACGCGTTGCCGGCGCCATCCACCGCCACCGCGAAGCACCAGTCGGGACTTGTCGAGCCGAGCTGCCGGACCCACAGCCGCGCGCCAGACGGGTCGTACTTCGCCAGGAACACGTCGCTGGGGATACTCGGTTTGGGCCCGCCCAGGCTTCCGAAGGTCCTGCCGGCGATATACGCGTTGCCGGAGCTGTCTACAGCGACACCGTGGCACCACTCGCTGCTCGGCGTGCCGATCTGCCGCACCCACAGCACGGCGCCGGATGCGTCGTACTTGGCCAGGAATGCGTCAACGCCCCCCGCGCTGGGCCCACCAAGGCTGCCCCATGTGGAGCCGCTCACATACGCGCTGCCTGCGCTGTCCACCGCCACCGAAATGCTGCTCTGGTCGGTCGCGGGGCCGAACTGCTGGATCCAAAGCAGCTTCCCGGATGCATCGTGCTTGGCCAGGAATGCGTCCCAGTTCCCCGAGACAGGGCCACCGAGATTCCCCTGTGTCAGGCCGCTCGCGTAGACGTTGCCAGCGCTGTCTGCCGCGACCGACGCGCCGAGGTCACGGGCAGATGTACCGAACTGCCGGAGCCACACCAGCGCCCCGGACGCATCGTACTTCGCAAGGAGAACGTCCGAGTGCCCCGCGCCGGGTCCGCCGAGGCTCCCGTCTGTGTGCCCGCAGATGTAGGCGTTGCCGGCGCTGTCGAGCGCAACCGCGTGACTGTCATCCTCACCCGAAGCGCCGAGCTGCCGGATCCACGCGACCCCGTACGGATCCTCCGCCGCGGCCGGTCCGCTCAGCAGCGCCAGTGCGCCCGCGGCGCATGCCACGCGCGACACCCGCCGCCGCCTGCGCATCGCGAGGATCCCGCCCAAGCCCAGCAGCCCCAGCGCCCCCGGCGCCGGGACCACCCGGATCTGGGCCAGCGCCTCGTCGAACTCGACCGGCCCCGACACGAACGACCACCGGTCGAAGTACACCCAGAAGTCGCTCGTCCGCGTCGACAGTTCGATCGTCCGGGCGCTGAAGTCGGTCACCGTGAAGTCAGCCTCCCAGATCTCGATCGGGTTGCGCGGGTCCGACCAGATGCCCGCCGGCGGGAAGTGCAGTTGCCCGGAGATGATGCCGGTGACATCGGGCCCATCGATCACGCCGGCGCTCGTGCCCGGACCGAGGAGCAGCAGGGCCGGATCGCTCCATCCCGGCTCGCTTGCCAGCGCATCCAGCCGCGCCCCGGCGAAGGCGTAGTGCGTCGGCGCAACCTGCGCCCACAGGCGCACGGTGGCCGTGGGCGCCGCCGGCGACAGCGTGTCGCGGTCCAGTTCGAAGAACAGCCGGTTCTCCGCCATCTGCGCCGAAGCGGCGCCCGTCAGTGCGCACGCGCCGGCCACCGCGCCGAGTATCCGCCTGCGTCGCGTCGCCGCAAGCGCGCCGATCCCAAGCAGCCCCAGCGCCCCCGGCGCCGGGACCACACGGATCTCGTGGAAGCCCTCGTGCGAGTCGCGCAGCTCGCTGACCGAACTGTCCCTCCACGGATACACCGCGTACATGCGCGTCTCGGTTGCGATCGAGATCGTTCGGGGCGCAAAGTCGGTGATGGCGAACTCGGCCTTCCACACTTCGATCGGGTTCGTCGGGTCGGCCCAGGCCGTGCTGGGGAAGTTCAACTGCCCGATGACCAGGCCAAGCACATCCGACCCGCTGATGGAGCCGGGCGTCGTCCCCGGCCCGCGCAGCACCAGCGTCGGGTCGCTCCACCCCGGCTCGCTCGCCAGCACATCGAGGCGGGCGCCCGCAAACGCCCATTCATGCGCCGGGAACTCGGCGAACAGATGCAGCGTGATCGTCGGCTGCGCTGGCGAGAGCACGGCCGGAGCGTCCCACAGAAACCCCGTGTCCGACTGCGCTGCCGCGGGCGGGACAGTCCCGCAGAGGGCTCCCCAGAAGATGGGGATCGCCAGCGCGGGCGCACGGCCAGTCTTGGAAGGCATGCCGCCTCCTTTCCGGTGGCCCGCCGTCAGTGTACCACAACCCGTCCCGCCGCCCAACCCCCGCCATCAGGGATTCCGCCCCGATCTGCCCACCCTCCGCCCGGCGCCGCACGCTCCCGACCCAGCCACTCCCGAGGCGCCGACGGGTCGGCATGCGAGGGATCTGGCCTGCTCCGGAGCCGAGCGCGCGCAGCATCGCACGGGCAAGCACGTCGGCGTGCGCCCGGGGCGGCGGCTGAGTTGTGTCGATGGCGACGGACCGGGGGAGGCGGGGCGCGAATGGTCAGCGCGGGGACCGCAAGCGGGAAGGCGAGGGCCCCGCGGCTGGCGCCGGACGGGCGCCGATGGCGCTGCAGGCTCGCAGCGCGAGATCCGGGCTGGCGCTGCGCCGGCGCCGGAGCGCGCGTGGCAGCGCGACGGGTTCGCGCCGGAGGGGGGCGCCAAGGTCGCTGGCGCTGGGTCGGCGGCTCGGGCGGCGGGATGGGCGGAGCGGAGTCAGTGGCGGGAGCGGGCGAAGGGCGCCGGGGGCGAGTTGAGGATGGCGGCGGGGCTGGAGGAGGCGCCGGCTCGGCCTGCGGGCGCCGGAGCAGCGCCTCGGGCGGCCCTGAGGGGCCTCGCGCCGGGCGGCGGAGATGGGGTTGGCTTCGACCGGGGCGGAGGAGGGCGGCGATGAGGTCTGTGCAGGGGAAGCGCGGGATGCGGACGCGGGGCATGCTGATGCGCGGGAGGTTGATGCGCGGGAGCGAGAGGCGCGGGAGGGTCATGCGCGGGAGGCGGAAGCGCGACGGGCGGGGGCGGGCGCTGGGGGGCTCGCGGGGCGGGGCGCTGAGGTCGCGCAGGATGAGGGCGGCGTCGAGGATGGCCGCGTCGCGCTCGAGGCGGGCGGCGATGGGGAGGTGGTCATCAGCGCCTCGGGCGCGGAGGGCAGCGCACAGGGCGCTGGTGAGATTCATCTGGAGGCGGGTGGGATTCGGCGCTGCCGGCGCGATGAACTGCGCGCGCAGATCGGGTGGATCGGGGCGCTGCGCCAAAGCACATCGCCCGGAAGGGCGATGCCACATTGGGCTGCTGGGGCCCTGGGAGGGGGTTTTGGAGGCGGGATGTGCGGGCGCGGCGGGCATGGGAATCGGGTGGTCTCTCTACCTATGGGCGGCGGGACGCCGGTGCGCGCGCAGGGGCGTGCGGTCGGGCCGTGTTCACGAGGAAGAGAGGCATCGAGGCATGTGGCATCGAGGCATGAGGCGGGTCGCTTGCGCTATGCTGGCATCGTGGTTCATCCCGTCGTCGATATCGAGCGCTGGATTGGGCGATACCCGCTGGGCGCGGCGTGGGCGCGGGTGGATGCGGAGCATGGGCCGAGTTTCTGGTACAACGCACCGAGCGACATCTTCTCGCCGCGGGATCTGGCCCTGACGGAGCAGATGCGCGCGGCGGTGGGCGGGCCGGACGCAATGGGGCCAAGTCTCCCGGTGGACGTGCTGCTGCCAGCGCTGGGCGAGCCGCCGCGTCGCGAGGTCTCGAAGATCGGCGGGCTGCCGTACCGGGCGCGCGGGCCGTGGCCGACGGACGGCGCGGAGAAGCCGCTGACGTTTCTGGGGCAGTTGTGTCTTGCAGATTCACGCGATGTGCTGCGCGGATTCTCGCGGGACGAGTTGCCGGGCGATGTGCTGCTGGTCTTCCACGATGACACGGATGACGGGCTGATGTGGAGCGAAGGGGAGGGCGCGCAACTGCACTTCGAGTGGCAGCCGCTGGGGCTCGCGGAGAGCGACCTTGTGACCGCGACGGAAGTTCCGGAGCAGCCGGTTGCGTGGACGGCGACGTACTTCGAGCGGTATCGATCGACGGAGCATGCGGATGTGCGGCTGCCGCTGCGCTACCGGGACATCGACATCGAGGTTTCAGGCGAGTACTGGGCGAGCAAGATCGGCGGAGTCCCCGTGTGGCAGCAACGCGAGGATGAGGCTGAAGGACTGGGGCGATACTTCGCGTGCCTGCACTCGATCAATCCGGCCGAAGACGAGTATCCGTTTCCGAATGTGGAGAAGCCTGCGTGGGGGAGGCATCCGCACAGCCAGAACTTTCTGATGCTGGGGGACGTGGGGACGTTGTATCTGTTTGCGAAAGGCGGTGGGAAGGTGGGGTGGTTGATGCAGTGTGGGTAATCGAGCGAAGCCGTTCAATCGCTAGCATTCCGCGCAGAGTCGTTTCGATGCTGGAGATAGGAAGGCGCCATCCGATAGATCAGTGCGTCTGGCAGGACGACCCCATTGATCACATTACCTGCCGAGTGGATGTTTGCCAGCGCTTGCGGCCCCGTCTTGAACATCTTCGACGACAACTGGATGAGTGGGTGCTTCTCGGGGACTACGCGAATGCTTGCGAAAGTCAAGGGATCGAGTTCAGCCTCGGCGCTGCGGAATGGTACTTGGAGAGATTCATACGACTTACGAGGCCCAAGTTGCTCGAAGTCCGGCCTAGAGACGATCAGAACCCAATCTGACTCATCATCTGGCCTTGCCCAGAAGGCGACCGTAGGCGATAGGCTCTTCGAATCGAGGATCTCGACGAACTGACGCCCCTTATCGCGCAACTCAGCTACCAATGCCGCTTCACCCATTGAAGAACTCCTCTAGTAGGGTCGTCGATTGCATCGAGCAGATCCTGCGCCTCAGCTCGCTTGCGAAAGGAGTAACGCGACTCGGCCTGCCAGTCCTTGACGAGATTCCAGTTAACCTCAAATACTGTGTCCTGACGGCTTTGTGCAGCCAGCGCTTGAGCAAGCCCAGCAGCTTTTACGAGCCGAGCCAGGTCGTGGGTGAACACGTCGTGTGCTCGCTGCTTGTCCGGAAACTCGTACCGCCTAGTTTGCTTGGCGACACAAGCTTTGAGGGCACACTCGATGGCGTACCCGGCTAGGTAGTACGCGCCAGCATAAAGACGTTGGCGAAAGAGTGCCCTCGCCTCTTTCAAACGCAACTCGGCAAGCTTCTTTAGGTCAGCTTGCTGCATCTGGCAATCCTACCGCGTACGGATAATGCTAGCGCATTCTGAACTCGCAGGCCCATCGGCAACCCAGAGCTACGCCACCGCCGCGCAGACGCGCTTGGCGGCGTCGCCGAGGTCGGTGGCGGGGACCATCGTCGGGATCTCGCTCTGGGCGTCCTTGAGGATCTGGCGGCCGGCCTCGACGTTCGTCCCCTCCAGGCGGACCACCAGCGGGACCTTGAAGCCGACTTCCTTGGCCGCGTTGGCGATGCCCTGCGCGATCACCGCGCAGTCCATGATGCCGCCGAAGATGTTGACGAGGATGCCCTTGACCGCCTCGTCGGCGAGGATGATGCGGAAGGCCTCGGTCACCGCCTCCTCGCTGGCCGAGCCGCCGACATCGAGGAAGTTGGCCGGCTCGCCGCCCTCGAGCTTGATGACATCCATGGTGGACATCGCCAGCCCGGCGCCGTTGACCAGGCAGCCGATGTTGCCATCCAGCGCGATGTAGTTGAGCCCCATGCGGTGGGCCCGCAGTTCCAGCGGATTCTCGGCGGAGGGGTCGAACAGGGCCTGGACATCCTTGTGGCGGAAGGTCGAGTTGTCATCGAAGTTGAACTTGGCGTCAATCGCGAGCACGCGACCGTCCGGATCCTCCTCGGTCGGTGGCGTGACGATCAGCGGGTTGATCTCGGCGAGCGTGCAGTCCTTGTCGACGTAGAGCTGCGACAGGGCCATCATGATCCTGACGGCCTGCGAGACCTGCTTGCCGGTGAAGCCGAGCTTGAAGGCGACGTTGCGAGCCTGGTGGGCCTGGAGCCCGAGCAGCGGGTGCAGCGGCTCGCGCACGATGGCGTCCGGGCGCTGCTTGGCAACCTGCTCGATCTCGACGCCGCCCTCGGCGCTGGCGATCAGCACATTGCGCCGGCTCTTGCGGTCGGTGGTGATCGCAAGGTAGTACTCGTGGGCGATGTCCACGCCCGCGGCCACCAGCAGCTTGGTCACCTCGATGCCACCTGCGCCGGTCTGCACGCTGACCATGCGATTGGAGAGCATGAAGCGGGCGGCCTCGGTGGCCTCTTCCGGCGAGCGCACGAGTTTGACGAAGCCGGCCTTGCCGCGTCCGCCGGCGTGAACCTGGGCCTTGACGACGGCCAGGGCGCTGGGCGTCTCGGCGGTGACGCGCTTGTAGGCGCCGGCGGCATCCTCGAAGCTCTCGATCATCTCGCCGGCGGGAACGGGAACGCCCGCCGAGGCGAGCAGGTCGCGGGCCTGGTACTCGTGGATCTTCATGCGACGAGGGTAGGGAGCAGCCGCCGCAGGGAGTGTTGGTATGCAAAGGCAAACCCCGCACGGAGTGCGGGGGTGCCCAAAGTCAGACCCCGCACGGAGTGCGGGGGTACCCAAAGTCCCAGACCCCACACGGAGTGTGGGGGTACCCAAAGTCAGGCCCCACACGGAGTGTGGGGGTACCCAAAAAGACACACCGGCGTCGCAGCAGATCGCGACGCCGGCGCCCTCCTCCCGCAGTTCGATGACGGGGTCAGCCGGCCTGGTCGGCCTGGGTGACCTCGGTCTCCTCAGCCTTGGCGGCCTTTGCCTGCTCGAGTTCGCGCTTGGCCGCGGCGGCCTCGGCGATGGCCTGGCGCCGGGCCTCGATGCGGGCGATCGCTGCGCGGGCGGCGTTGCCCTCATCGGTGTCGGCCTCGACCCGGAAGTTGCCGCCGCCGCTGGATCCCTCGGGCATGCGGATGGTGGCGCGCGGCTTGGGCAGTTCGGCGCTGTCGCCGGCGCCGGCAGCGCGGGCGGGGGCGTTGACGAAGGTCGCCACGCCGCCGACGTACCCGTTGTCGCGCAGCCAGTCCTGCCGGGCCCGCTCCAGCCGCTCCTGCGTCTTGGCGATGGCGCGGGTGAACGGGTTGGTGCCCAGGAACGGGCCGTCGTGTGCGCCATCCTCGCGGAAGTCGTGGTAGATCTCGCCATCCTGGCGGACCCAGGGGTTGATCACGACATCCAGGCGCGGCTCCCACGGGTTGAGCCCGCGGATCTGCACCACGGCCAGCTCGGGGCGCTCGTTGATCACGACCCGATTGACGTGCGTGGTGACGCTCGAACGTGGCGTGCTGTCGGCCACGACGGCGGCGGCCGTCACATACGACGGCTGCGCGATGACGACCTCCGGGTTCTCGGGGCCGGTCTGGGCGCCGGCGCTGATGGCGGCTGCGGCGAGGGTTGCGGTGACGACTCCCATCTCTTTGTTCCTTCCTGATAGCCGGGCCAGGGAAACCTGGCCTCACCTCTAGAATGCTGCCAGAAGTCCAGCAATTCAAGGAGCTTAGCTGCGGAAGGACGGGTTTTTGCAACCTGACCGGATGGCGAGGGCTGCTATCGGACGAGGGGGATGGCCGGTGAGGAGGTCAGCCACTCGTAGCCGTCGAGCAGGGAGGCGACATGGACGCTGGCGCGGCGCTCATCGGCGATGAACTGGCGGGCCCGCTCCCCGAGGGCCTGGGCCGCCTCGGGCGAAGCCAGCAGGGGCGAGAGCGCCTCGGCCCAGCCGTCGGCGGCGGGCTCCTGGACGACGGCGGCGGTGCGGCCGTCGATCAGGGCGCCGACGTAGGGATCCGCGAGGGCGACCACGGCCATACCGGCCGCCATGGCGTCCAGCGCGATGGAGCGATGCTCGCCGAGGGCCTCGGGCAGGAGAAGGACATCGCCGAGGAGCACCGGGTCGCGCCGGCCCTCGAGATTGGGGGCGAGGCTGAAGCGGCTGGCGAAGCCCTGCTCGCGGGCGAGCTGGGCGGCGCCGGCGCGCCGGCCGGCCTCGGCGTCCATGAAGATCATCGCGTTGTGCGTCTCGGCGAGGCGGCCCAGCGCGGTGAGGCACTCGGCGATGGCGTGCTGGTCTTCGCCGCGGCCGGCGATCATGACGGCGATGGCCTGCTCGGGACTGCGCACGGGGCGGGGCTGTCGCGGGCAGTGC
>JBICIE010000067.1:0-25092 GCA_043101635.1 Phycisphaerales bacterium JB039
TGCACGGCGTCGCACGCCTCGGCAAAGTGGTCCAGCCGGCGCCGTTGGCGGAGATCGTGCCGCGCGGCGTAGCGGGTGATCGACAGGGCGCCGGCGACGAGCTCCATCGCGAAGTAGGGGAGCGGCTCATCGCCCTCTTCCCAGAGCCCCGCCTCGTAGATCTGGGCGATGCCGGGATGACGGAGCTGGCCCAGGAGCTGCGCTTCGTACTCGAAGCGGCGCCGGGCCGAGTCGGTCGCGAATTCGCGCGTGAGGACCTTGAGGGCGACGGTGCGGGGCGGTCGCTGCTGGCGCGCTTCGTAGACGGCGCCCATGCCGCCGCGCGCGATCACACTCGTGATCGTGAACTGGCCGATGCGGTCGGGGCGCTGGCGGGCGGCGGCGTGCCGGGCGGCGGCGGTCAGCGCGCCGTTGGCGACTTCGCCGGCCATCGACGCGACGCCGCGACCGACGCTGGCATCCAGCATCTGTGTGAGCGCGACCGGCTCGTCAGCGGCGCGCAGCAGCGACTCGACTTCCGAGCGCAGAGCGGTGTCGCCAGCGCACTGTGCGCCCAGGAACTTGTTGCGCGCCTCTGGTGGAAGTCGTCGGGCCTCGTGAAAGAGCCGGGCTGCGCGCCTGAGGTCAGTCATCGGCGCAATCTCCGGTCAGGCGCCGCGAGAGCCAGGCGCGGGCGAAGGTCCAGTCCTGGACGACGGTCTTGCGGGAGACGCCGAGGACACGGGCCACGGATTCGCAGGTCATGCCGCCGAAGAAGCGGAGCGTGACGACGCGGGCCATGCGATCGTCCTCGGCGGCGAGGGCTTCGAGGGCCTCGTCGAGGTCGAGCAGATCGAACTCCCGCTGCTCGCCGGGGGCCAGGTCCTGATCCAGCGTGAGCTGGCAGCGGTCGCCGCCGCGTTTGAGGGCGTTGCGACGGCGGGCGTGGTCGACGAGGACCCGGCGCATGGCCTCGGCTGCGACGGCGAGGAAGTGGTCGGCGCCGGACCAGTCGGGGCCGGTACTGCTGGCCACCCGGGCGTAGGCCTCGTGAACGAGTGCGGTGGGCTGGAGGGTGTGGCTGGCCCGCTCGCGGGCCATGAGGCGGGTGGCGAGGGCCCGCAACTCGTCGTAGACGAGCGGGAGCAGGCGTGCCGCGGCGGAGCCGTCATCGCGGCCCAGCTCGCGGAGCGTGGTGTCGATCTCGGCGTGGTTCGGTATGGATTGGGGCGTCATCGGTTGTCCAGTCTACCAGAAACTGGCTGTTCTGCAGGACTTGGGCGCAGTTGGGGGGTGGTGCGCGACCGGAGTTCCGGCTGATCTGGCGGGCCGCCGAGCTTTTGTGAGCGATCGGGTGGCGCGCCCGGGCGCGGGTGCGCATCTTCCAGTAGCGGCCATAGGGGGCCGCAGCGCGGCACGCGGCGCCAACGCGTGGGGGAGCCATGGCGATGCAATCTCAGAAAGCGATTCTGGCAGTCGCGACAGCGCTGGCAGCGACGCCGGCGTTCGGGCAGGACTGGTGCGAGCTTCAGAAGTTCGAGCCGGACGGGCGTCTGCCGGGCGACTACTTCGGGGGCCCGGTGATCTCAATGACATCGGAGTGGGCACTCATCACGGCTCGGAATACGGACGCCGGGACGTTTCCGGGTTACGCCGTGATGTACGAGCGGTCGGGCGGCCGGTGGATTGAGCACCCGCGCATCACGTCACCGCGACCGGAGGCAAACATCGGCTTTGCAGTGGGCGCGGCGACGAACGGGGACTGGGCCATGATCGGGGCCCCGCGGGAGGACATTGGAACGGAGCGGCTTGCCGGATGCGTCTACGTATACCGGCGGGAAGGACACGAGTGGAAGATGGATCTCGACCGCACGCTGACCGAGCCGGCGCCGCTGGAGCGCAATGGTTTCGGCTTCGGCGTTGCAATGTCAGGCGACTGGGCCACTGCGCGCAACCGATTCGGGCTGGTGTATATCTTCCGTTTCGATGGGGATCGGTGGGTCCTTCATCAGCAGTTGACGCCCGACATCGGCCGAATGGCGGAGGTCAAACTCGATGGCGACACGCTGCTCGTGGGCGAGCGAACGGACCCTGCGCACGCTTCGGTGTATCGCCTTGATCCCGGCACGCAGCAGTGGCTCCTCGAAGCGGAGCTGCGTGCTGGATTCGACGAGTTCTTCGGCGCCAACGCCCTTCACGAATCGCGGGCGGTTCTCACAACGGATGTGGGGTTCACGGTGTTTCGGCGCGCGGGCACGGCCTGGTCGGTAGAGCAGGACGTCTTCAGGCCGGCGGATGCGAGGTTGTTCGGCTGGAGCGTTGCCTGTCACGGCGACACGATCGTCGTTGGCGATCGCGGTGGACCCGGCGGCTCGGTCTACTGGTATCAGTATGACGGCAGCAGTTGGGAACTGCAGGCGAAGATCAAGGGGTCTGACCCGTCCACCGGCTATCTCGGCGGTGGAACGGTTGCTGTGCTCGATGGTATCGCGATCGCGGGGGCGCCCGGGTCGGTCGATGGGCGCGGCTTGGCCTACGCATTCCAGCTTGGGGCAACATGCGCCTGCTACGCTGACTGCGACACCAGCGGCGGGCTGGATTTCTTTGATTTCCTCTGTTTTCAGAACATGTTCGCCGCGGGCGATCCCGAAGCGGATTGTGACGCAAGCGGCGGGCTTGATTTCTTCGACTTCCTCTGCTTCCAGAACGAGTTTGCCGGCGGCTGCTCGTAACCGGACGAAGGGGAGCGGCTTCTGGCTGCAGCGTTGCACGTGGCGCAAGACGCGTGCGGGAGGTATGCAGATGCAACATCAGCGATTGCAAGAAACGGGCCCGTCTGGGTCGCGCCCGACGCATCTCTGGGCCGTGCTTGGAGTGTGCGCCATCGGGAGCGTTGCCGGGGCCCATCCGCTTGGCGAAGCGTGGCCCGCGCCGGGCTCTGTCCCCGGACCAGTGGGGACGCCTGAGGATGGTGGGCCACTGAACGATTCATTCGAGTGCTATCTGCCCGGTGAGCGCATGACCAGTCGTGGCGCATGGGAGGTGTGGCCGGGAGGCGTTGACGCCGTGATGACTGACGCTTTTGCCGCGAGCGGCTCCATCAGCGCTGATTTTCGGTGGTCCGCAATTGATATCGTGCACCGGTTCTCCGGATACACGAGCGGAAAGGTGACCTGGAGCGTCATGACGTATGTGGATAGCGGCGCCGACTTCAGAGCGTTCTTCATCGGGCTGAACGAGTACCCGCCAACAGGAGGCGGCGCGTGGTCGATCCAGACGGAGTTCAGGACGGATCAGACGCGCGTCGGCAGCAGGCCGATGGTGTTCGATCGATGGGTCGAGTGGCGCGCTGAAGTGGACCTGGACGGAGACGTGTTCGACCTCTACTACGACGATGTCGCGTATGAGCACGGGAGCTGGACAGCGGGGA
Source organism: Phycisphaerales bacterium JB039 (assembly GCA_043101635.1). Taxonomy (GTDB): domain Bacteria; phylum Planctomycetota; class Phycisphaerae; order Phycisphaerales; family UBA1924; genus CAYMJK01. The sequence continues at coordinate 3,410 of JBICIE010000067.1, forward strand.
TCTCAGGCATCGGCTTCGGCTACTTCGACTTTGCGGCGATCGATCTGTACATGGCCGAGGTCTTCACCCCGGGTTTCTACATCGACGACGTGATCGTGAAGCGCTCCGGCACAAGCCCGCGGGCCACCTGTGGCGGCGGCGGCTGTTACGCGGACTGCGATAGCAGCGGCGTTCTCGACTTCTTTGATTTCCTGTGCTTTCAGAACCTGTTCGGCGCCGGTGATCTCGGCGCGGACTGCGATGAGAGCGGCGCACTTGACTTCTTTGATTTCCTGTGCTTTCAGAACGAGTTCGCGGCGGGGTGTCCGTAGCCCTCCGTAGCCCCGCCTGGAGGGCACTCGCGAACCACGCGAGGCATCGTGGGGGCGGGGTCGTGTCCCAAGGGACCCCGCCCCCCTCCCCTTTTGGTCAGATCGCTGTGTCCCCTGCTCGATCGACTTCTCAGAATCGGCGATCGACGCAGCACGCAGGGAGCAATTTGCGCTTCGTCGTGCGGGGCCCATTTCAACTGCTCGGTCTAACCGAAGGAGCTTCACGGAGTAAGTGGCGAATTCCTCGGGGGTTGCGCCGCGTCGAGTTCTGATGATTGGGCGGCGCTGGACGCAGCGCGATCCAGGTCAAAGCTTGCGGGATCGCTCCTTTCTTCGCCGCTCGAGTCCTTTCTGCGTGGCGCGCGGAACGCGTCCTGCGCATTCCGATTCACAAGGGGAAAGCCGGTGTTGGTGGCCCTTCGACAACGAATGGAGAATGACATGGAAATCGCGCACCGTCGTGCACGCCTTCTCGGGACCACGATCCTGGCGGCAACAGCCCTGGCCATGGCGCCGATGGAGGCCGCGGCACAGAAGGGCAAGGGTGGTCAGAGCGGGGGCGGCGGCGACAAGGACCTCAGCGTCTGCATCACGATGAGCAGCGCAGGCGACCTGACGAGCGACGGCAGCGGAGATTACTGCGGCTCGGTTCAGGGGGTCAACGCCGCCGTCGGCCGACGGCGCGCGATTGGGCTCGGCCTTGGTGACAAGCCGAATCAGGATCGCCGGCTGGTCCTGACACTTGGAACGCAGTTGCCAGAGGCGCCGGGGGATCCCGATCCGAATACTGATGGCGGCCAGATCCAGCAGCCGACCCCGGGCGACTGGTCGACGCATCCGCTCCCGGAGATTCCACCAGAGGGCCTCACCGGAACACTCCAGGCGGCCTACCGCGTCAACGTACTGCGCATGGGTGAGGAAGGCGAGGAGCCGAACCCGAACTTCCGCAACGCGCGGCTGCTGTGGACCGACCCGCAGGGTCGCGAGTGGCGCATGTACTGGGGGCCGCATCCGCAGCCGGGCGGCTTCCAAACAACGAATCCGGATGCGCCGGAGGTGAAGATCACGCGGGCGGAGGACACCTCCGGCCTGCTCAACGAGTGGCACGTCGTCACGCTCGAGGATCTGGCGCCCGAGCGGCTCGGGACCTGCACGGCGTTCCTGTGGCTCGAGAACAACCCGAATGGCCCGGATGACTACTGCGGGGCGTTCGATGTCTCGTTCGAGTTTGTTGCGGTCGAGGAGCCCTGATTCCTGACTTTGAAGCGGCCCCCAGGGGGCGGAGTCGATGGGGGGGCTCCGCCCCTTCCTCGTTTTGAAGGACGCGTGTTTCGTGCGCAGTGCGCTACGGCACGATCTTCAGGATGCGGCCGCTCTTGAGGTCGAGGATGTAGAGCTCGCCGTCGGCGTCGCGCGCAAAGGAGCTGATGGCCAGGGCTGAACCTGCCTCGCCGAAGCCGGCCTGCATGGCGTCGTGCTCGACGACATCGTCGGCGCGGCCGTTGCGGAGGCGGAAGGACCAGATCTGTCCGGTCATGAAGTCGGCGAAGATGTAGCGGTCGCGGAGACGGGGAAGGGCCTGGCCCTCGTAGAGGTAGCCGCCGGTGACGCTGGCGATGGGGCTGTGGCGATAGACCCAGACCGGGGGTTCGTAGCCGCGGGCGCGGTGCTCCTCATCGGAGAGCTGGGGGGGATCATCGGCGCGGTTGCGCCCGGGGCGGAACTCGCCGCGGCCTTCCATCTCGGCCCAGCCGTAGTTTTCGCCGCCGGTGGAATCGGCCGGCTGGAGGTGGATTTCCTCGAAGCGGTTCTGGCCGACGTCGGCGATCCAGAGGCGGCCCTGCGAATCGAACTCGTAGCGCCAGGGATTGCGCAGGCCGTAGGCCCAGATCTCCGGCAGCGCGCCATCGCGATCGATGAACGGGTTGTCCTGCGGGATCCGGTAGTGGCGCTTCGGATCATCGGGGAAGTCATCGGCCGAAGGGTCGATGCGCAGCATCTTGCCGAGGAGGGTGTCCAGGCGCTGGCCGGCGCCGCGGGGGTCGTTGGCGCTGCCGCCATCGCCGGTTCCGATCCAGAGCATGCCATCCGGACCGAAGCGGAGGTTGCCGCCGTTGTGGTTGCCCCAGGGCTGGTCGATCGTGAGGATGATGAGCTCGGAATCAGGTTCAGCGCGGTGGGGCGACGCGGCGGTGAAGCGGGAGATATGCGTCGTCCCGCCGGCGCCGGTGTAATTGATATAGAAGTGGCCGCTGTCAGCGTAGTCGGGGGCGAAGGCGAGGCCGAGCAGGCCGCGCTCCCAGTTGCTGTCCGGGCCGGTGAAGTTGCCGGGATCAGCCTCGTAGAAGGGCTGCTCGAGCAGGGCGCCATCTTCGATGATGCGGATCTGGCCGCGCTGCTGGGCGACGTAGAACCGGCTGGGGTCGGTGGGATCCTGCGCCATGTCCAGCGGCATCTGCAGGCCTTCGACCCAGATGCGGGTCTGCTGCGCGCCGGCGAGGCTGGCGAGAGCGAGTGTGGCTGCGAGAGCGAGTGCACGGATACTCATGTGTGAAGTGTACGGACCGGCTTGCCTGTGAGGCGGTACCAGGCGCCGAAGCCGCCGGCGTCCAGCAGCGGCGTGAGCGCCGCGGCGAGGCGCGGGCGCATGAGTGTCTCGGCGGCGAGGCGGCAGGCTGGCAGGCGGGCGCACAGTCGGGCGCGGTAGAGGCGGGCGAAGGCGCGCTGGATCGGCGCGAGCGCGGCGGGTTCCGCCTCGGCGCCGGCAAGCAGGCCGGCAAGCGTGGTGGCGCTCCAGAGGGCCAGGCCGATGCCCTCGCCGCCGACGGGATCGACCGCGCCGGCGGCGTTGCCGATGCGGAAGGAGCGGATGTGGCCGGGCGCGGTGTACTGGCTGCGCGCGACGGGGCAGGCGAGCCATGGGCCTTGCGGCTCACCGAGGTCCAGCGCGGGCCAGAGGTCGCGCACGAGGGCGTCGGTGTCGGGGCCGAATCGGCGGGTGACGGTGGTGCGCGCGGTGAGGGCGCAGGTGCTCAGTCCATCTTCGATGTCGATGGTTCCCAGATAGGCGCTGGGGGCGGCGAAGAGGCGCACGGCGCCGGGATCGGGCTGGGGCGGCAGGAAGTGGCGCTTGAGGCCGACCAGTCCGCCAGCGCTGGCGGTGGGGCCGGCGGGATCGTGGCGTCCGGCGCCATCGGCGTGGATGACGATGTCGAAGGACTGCTCAGCGCGATCGGTGCGCACGAGCGGGCGCGGGCCGGTCCAGTTGACTGCGCGGACCACGACCGGCGCCTGCACGGCGGCGCCGGCGCGCCGGGCCCGGTCGAGGAGGGCGTGATCCAGCGTGCGGCGGGAGAGGGCCCAGCCCGGACGCGGCATGGAGCGGCGCAGTGTGCGCGGGCCGGCGTGGATGACGACTGCTCCGCAGCGCCGGGCGCCGAGCGACTCGAGTTCGGCGGGACTCAGCAGGCTCTCGAGGATGTCGGTGGCCGCGGGACTGATGAACTCGCCGCAGACCTTGGCGCGCGGGAAGCGGGCTTTCTCGAAGATCGACACGCGCCAGCCGGCGCCGGCGAGGGCGATGGCGCAGGCGGAACCGGCGGGGCCGGCGCCGATGATGGCGCAGGCGCGGTTCATGGTGGCGATGGGGTGTGCGGGGTTTCGGAGGCGCCGGGGGGATTCGCCCCCGGCGGAGTGGGCGGGTGACCGGTCCACGCCCCTGGCTTCTCCCCGGCCACGACGAAGCGGCCCTGCAGCAGGTTCGCCCGCACGGTGCAGTAGTCGAGCCCGACGCGCCGGGCGATGTCGAGCGCCTCGCGGGCCCGGAAGCCGGCTTGCACGCTGGCGCAGGCGTCGTGGCGGACCATCTCCGGCTGGCGAGCGGTGAGGAACTTCGTGGCCGCAAGCACGAGGCGGGAGCGGAGCAGGTCGTTCCAGATGACGCCGGCGCTGGCGAGCCGGTCCATGATGCGCAGCACGGTCAGAACCTCGATCTCCGGGAGGTGATGCAGGAACATCCCGGCGTGGGCGTAGTCGAAGGCGCCGGGTTGGAAGCGGTCCATCAGGCGGAGGGCGTCGTGCTGCTCGAGCTGGATGCGCTGGCGGGCCTCGGGGCGGGTGTCGAGGTAGTCGGCGGCGGCGGCGAGGGTGGCCGGATGGAGGTCCACGGCGGTGATCTGCAGGTCGTGGCCGGCGCGGGCGGCCCATTCGGCTGCCGCGGCGGGGATGTCGGCGGAGCCGGTCCCGACATCGAGCAGGCGGATGGGGCGGGAGCGGGGCCAGCGGGCGGACCATCGGCGGAGCCGGGTGAGGAGGGCGTGGACGCCGCCGAGCCTGCTGTTGACGATCCGGATGAAGGCGAGGGAGCGCTGGAGATCTTCCGGGCGGGCCTCGGGGTCATCCATCATCTCGGGGGTCACAAGCCGCTGCACGGGCGATCCTACGGGGCGGGGGACCCGGCCCGTATACTCATCTCGTGCCACGCCAGACGGTTATTGAGGCCCCTGTGCCGCGGGAGGGCCGGACGATGCGCGATCCGGTCGAGCCGGTGACGCTGAAGACGATCAGGCAGATGGTTCGGCGGGGGGAGCCGTTCGCCTGTCTGACGGCCTCGGACGCGAGCACGGCCCGCTGGCTTGCGCGGGCGGGGGTGCATCTGCTGCTGATGCCGGACAGCGCTGCGGAGACGGTGCTGGGGTTCGAGCGGACGATCTTCATGCCGCTGGACCTGTCGATTGCGCTCACGGCGGCGGTGAAGCGGGGCGCCCCGGGTGTGGTGGTGATGGGGGACATGCCGTTCCTGAGCTACCAGGTGAGCGATGAGGAGGCGATCCGCAACGCCGGGCGGTACCTGACCGAGGCGCACGCGGACATCGTGAAGATGGAGATGGACGCGAGTTTCGCTCCGCTGGTGGCGAAGATGGCGAGGGCGGGGATTCCGGTGTGCGCACACGTTGGCCTGAAGCCGCAGCACGTGCTCAAGGCGGGTGGATATGTCGCCGCGGGGCGAACCGCCGAGGACGCCCAGCGGGTGGTCGATGACGCGGTGGCGCTGGAGCAGGCCGGGGCGGTGATGCTGCTGATCGAGGCGGCGCCGGATGAGGTGACCGAGCGCATCGTGGAGAAGACGAGCGTGCCGCTGATCGGGATCGGGGCTGGGACGGCCTGCCACGGTCAGATCCTGGTTGTTCAGGATCTGCTCGGAATAACGGACCATCCGCCCCGGTTCGCCGAGCCGGTCGCGGCCCTGGGGCCGGCGATTATGAGCGCCGGGGCGGAATGGGTGCGGCGGGTTGCCGAACGGAATATCGGCGGGGCCCGGTACGTCATGCCCGCGGACGAATCCGAGCGGTTCGGCAGCGCGAATCGAAAGTGACCGGAGGTTGAGAGGGGCGGGGCCGGCGTCGCCGATGGAGAAGGTCGACGACGGCGGCGGTTTGGAGGTCAGGAGGACTGTATGCGGAAGTTCGTCAGCTTCGGACCTGCACTGGCGGCGATGACCGCGGCCCTGGTGGCGCTGCTCGTGGCGCCGGCCCTGGTGCGGCGGATGACCGATGCGCACACGGAGGCGCAGGTCGTGCTGGCGCGCCAGTCGCTGGATGATGATGACATCCTGGAGCGGATCAACCGGGCCACGCGCAGCATCGCTCAGTCGGTGGAGCCTTCGGTCGTGCACCTGATGGCGCAGCGGCGGTGGGGCAGCAGTTCCGGCTCGGGGTGGATCTACGACGACGCCGGCCACATCGTGACCAACGCGCACGTCGTTGGGTCCTTCGATCAGATGGGTGTTCAGTTCTCCAACGGCCGGCTGGGTCAGGCGGATGTCATCGGCGTCGATGTGTATACCGACATCGCGGTGCTCCGCGTGGATGATCCGTCGGGGATCGTGCCGGCCCGCAGGGCGACTGGCGACCGGATGGCGCAGGGCGACCGGGTGTTTGCGTTCGGCTCGCCGTTCGGGTTCAAGTTCTCGATGAGCGAGGGGATCGTCTCGGGGCTGGGCCGCAGCCCGCGGGTTGGTCTGTCCAGCGGGGGCTTTACGAACTTCATCCAGACGGACGCGGCGGTGAACCCGGGTAACTCGGGCGGGCCGCTGGTGGATGTGCGTGGGCGCGTCGTCGGCATGAACGTGGCGATCGCGACGGGTCGCAATGGCAACGGGGAGCCGCAGGATCAGTTCGAGGGTCAGAGCGCGGGGATCAGCTTCGCGATTCCGCTGGCGACGATCGAGAGCGTGGTGGACCAGATGATCGCGCGTGGCGAGATCGCCCGGGGAATGATCGGGATCGTCATGGACGACATGGAGCGGCGCGAATTCGCGGTCGCCGGTGAAGGAGATGATGTACGGATGGGCGTTCGTGTTGCGGTCGTCGCGAGCAACGGGCCGGCTGAGGTGGCGGGGATTCGGCCGGGGGACGTTATCACTGAAATCGGCAATCAACCGACGCCCAACAACGCTGCTCTTCGTTCGGTCGTGACGGCGATGCGTCCGGGCGAGCCGGTTGATGTGTCGGTCTGGCGCGACGGGGCGTGGGAGCAGCTCGAAGTCACGCTCACGGAGTTTCCGCCTGAGGAGCTTCGTCGATCGATGGTGGAAGCGACGCTCGCGGAGCGAGGCATGCGGCTGATCGAGACCAGATCAGATCCGGTCGTCGTTGGGCGGCTGGATCCCAGCTCGCCCCTGTACGCGGCGGGTTTCCGCTCGGGGGCGGTGATCCTGAAGGTCGACGATGAACCGGTTGGGAGCATCGACGAGTTTGCCGCGGCATTGGAGGAAGCGCGCCTGTTCCGCGGGCGCGGGGTGCCGGTGACGATCTCGTTGCGTTCGACGGAAGCCGATGGCGAGCCGGAGCAGCGGACGATCCGGCTGAGCCTGCGCTGATTCGCGGCGGCGCCCCCGGTGGCGCCGATGGGAGTGCAGATGGATCTGCGCGAGCCCGGAGCGTCGCTGGAAGGCTGTCGGGTGACGGTGATGGGGCTCGGCCGCTTTGGCGGCGGGGCGGGGGTGGTGCGCTGGCTGGTCCGGCGCGGGGCTGATGTGCTGCTGACGGACATGGCGCCGCAGGATCGGCTCGAAGCGCCGCTGCGCGAACTGGCCGACGTGATCGACAGCGGCGCTGTGCAGCTTCGACTCGGCGGGCACAACATCAGCGACTTCACGGGGGCTGACGCCGTGGTCGTCAACCCGGCGGTGGCGCAGCCGTGGGACAACCGGTTTCTGCGTGCCGCGGCGGCGGGCGGCGTGCCGCTGGTGACGGAGATCGAGATGGTGGTTGCGCGCCTGCCGGCGCGGTCGCGGGTGATCGGCGTGACGGGGACGGCGGGGAAGTCGACGACCAGCGCGCTGATCGAGCACGGGCTGCGCCATCTCGGCGCCAGGGCGCGGCTCGGAGGCAACATCGGCGGCTCGCTGCTGGGCGCCATCGACGAGATCGGGCCGGATGAGTGGATCGTGCTGGAGCTTTCCAGCGCAATGCTGCACTGGCTGGGGGCGGGGCCGGCGGGCTGGTCGCCGCACATCGCGGTCGCGACGAACCTGGCGCCGAACCATCTGGACTGGCACGGCACGAGCGTTCACTACGAGCAGAGCAAGCGGGCGATCGTGCGCGGGCAGGCGGAGGGGGACGGGGCGGTGCTCGGCCCCGGGACGGATCACTGGGAGACCAACTTCGGCGTGCACCGCCGGGTGGCGCCGCCGGAAGCGGCGGTCGCAGGGCTGGCGATCCCCGGCGGGCACAACGCGTTCAACGGGGCGGTGGCGGCGGCGGCGATCGAGTTTGCACTGCCGGGCGCCGGGCTCGATCGCATCTGCGAGGCGCTGCGGTCGTTCGGCGGGCTGGCGCCCCGGCTCGAGTTCGTCGGAGAGGGACGGGGCGTGCGGTTCTACAACGATTCGAAGAGCACGACACCGGAGGCGACGGTGCGGGCGGTGGAGGCGCTGCACGAGTCGATGCCGCAGGCGGTGGGGCGGATCCATCTGATCGCGGGCGGCTATGACAAGCAGGTGGACCTGGGGTTGATCGGCGCGATGGCGGGGCAACTGGCGGGGCTGTACACGATCGGAGCGACGGGGGCTGCGCTTGCGCAGGGGCCGGGGGAGCGGTTCAGTTGCGGCACGCTGGAAGGCGCGATGGAGCGCATCGGCGGGCGGGCGCAGAGGGGGGATGTGGTGCTGCTGTCGCCGGGGTGCGCTTCGTGGGATCAGTTCGACAATTTCGAGCGGCGGGGGGAGATGTTCTGTACGCTGGCGCGGGCGTGGATGGAGCGGGTGTGATGGGCAGGTTGCTCGGGATGGTGGGCGGCTGGGCGCGTGCGATGAAGCGGGGGGCGCCTTCGCCTGTTTCACGGGCTCTGTGGTTGAGCGGAGCGTCTACCACGGGCTTGCTCGCTTTGCTCGCTGCGCCCGGGGCGAGCGACCGGAGCCCACTTCGTGGGCTCGGGCCGAGCAAGTGCGGGCGCTTCGTTGTGTTCGGAGTGGTTTCCGCGGCGATGATCGGATGTTCGGGCGGATCGCGCGAAGCAGATCGTGATGTGCCCGTGGTAGCGCCAGAAGCGGCGAGCACGGGCGATCTGGGCTCGGAGCCGACGGCGCCCGGCGCCGATTCACAGACGCCGGAGGTTGCGCCTGAGCCGCGTGACGCTGAGGCAGCGCCGGCGACCCCCATGCTGGAACTGCTGCCGGGCATCCGGGTGGATCGGGACCGGCGGTTGGTGGAGTTCGACGGGCTGGTCCCGATCGATGTCAATGACCTTGACCCGCTGGGGTACTACAAGGTCGTGTTTCTTGAGTGCGTGGTGACGACGCCGGGCGCTGAGAAGGACCACGAGACGCTGGTGGTCGCGGACATTCGCCCTTCCAACCTGCACGCTGCGCTGCTGATGATCGGGGCGGAGCCGGGGGCGCCGGGGGACTGGGCGTGGGACGGCCAGGATGTGCTGCGGACTGCAGCGCGGGGGGACGAGATTGAGGTCACGCTGCTGTGGGAGGCGCCGGATGGGGCGCGCATCGAGCGCGACGCCAGGGAACTGATCGTCAACGAGAGGACAGGCGAGCAGTTCGGCGGCTCGGCGTGGGTGTTCGCCGGATCGGTGGAGGCGCCGGAGATACCTGCGCCCTACGCGGCGGACGCGACGGGGCTGCTGGTGGGGCTGGCGACGTTCGGGACCGAGGTTGTGGCGTGGCGCGAGGTCATCAGCCACGCGTCGGAGGTGGATGCGCCGGTGTGGATTGCGGACCGCGAGGTCATGCCGGCGTACGGGACGGAGGTGACGGTGCGGCTGCAGCTATCGGCACGCGAGCCGTGACTCAGGCCGACATCCAGATCACCTTGCCGTTGTCCACTTCACGCTCGCCGCAGACGCACTCGGCGATGACGGCGGCGACGGCTTCCGGGGCGAGGCACTGGTCACGGGGAAGCTGCTGCTCGCTGAACAGCTCGCGCAGCATGCCGGTCTCGACTGCGCCGGGGGCGATGGCGAAGGCTCGCACGCCGTGGTCAGCGCCCTCGCTGGCGCAGCTCTGCGTCATCAGGTTCACGGCGGCCTTGCTTGCGGCGTAGGCGAAGAAGCCGGGGAAGGGGTCCTTCGTGCCCAATGTCGAGACGTTCACGACGACCCCGCGCTTCTGACGGAGGAAGATCGGCCAGGCCAGGTGAATGAGCGTGGCGGGCCCGATGGCGTTGACCGCAAATGCGCGCGCGATCGTGTCCGGATCCGTCTGATCGATTGGCAGCAGCGGGGCGTAGCCGGCGTTGTTCACCAGAGCATCGAGCCGGCCGAGGCCGTCGGTTGCCGCGGCGATCATGGCGCGGCAGTCCTCGACATCGGCGACATCGCCGGGGGCGATGACGCACTCGGTGTCGGCGAGGTCAGCGGTCTCTTCCAGCGGCTCGCGCCGGCGGGCGCACAGGGCGAGGCGCCAGCCGCGGTCGGCCAGTTCGATGGCGGCAGCGCGGCCGATGCCGCTGCCGGCGCCGGTGATGAGGGCGACGGGCTGGTCAGTCATAACGGCTCCTTTGCGCCGCCTCCTGCGGGCGTGCTGCTACCCTCGACGGATGTCGCGCACGCTCCTACTGATCGGCGTGTCGCTCGCCGTGATCCTTGGCGTGCCGCTGGCGCTGCGCCCGGGCGGGGCGGAGGGCCCGCCGGCGGGGGCCCGCACGCTGATCGTGATCACGCCGCACACGGCCCAGATCCGCCGTGAGTTCGCCGACGGGTTCAACATCTGGCATCAGGCGCACTACGGGGAGCCGGTGGCGGTGGATTACCGCGTCCCGGGCGGCACCAGCGAGATCATGCGCCTGCTGGAGGACCAGTACCGGGCGGCCCTGCGCCAGGGAGCCTTCGAGATCGGGCCGGGCGGCGAGATCGTCATGGCGCGGGGGACGGTCCAGTTCGACCTGATGTTCGGTGGCGGCAGCTACGACCACGGCCGGCTCAAGAGTGGCGTGCGGGAAGAGATCGTGTTCGAGGGCGAGCGGACCGAGGTCAGCGTGCCGATGTCGACGCCGGTCGGGATCGATCCGGACGTTCTGGAGACGATCTTCGGGCCGAATCGAGTCGGCGCGCAGCCGCTGTACGACCCGGAGCAGTACTGGATCGGGGTGGCGATGTCGAGCTTCGGCATCGTGTTCAACCGCGATGAGCTGCGGGCGCTGGGGCTGGCGGAGCCCACGTCGTTCGAGGATTTGACCGATCCGCGCCTGGTGGGGCGGATCGCACTGGCGGATCCGCGCCAGAGCGGGTCGATTACGACCACGTTCGATTCGATCCTGAACAACTACGGCTGGGACGATGGCTGGCGCATCCTGCGGGAGATGTGCGCCAACGCCCGGTCGTTCTCCAGTTCCAGCACCAAACCGCCGATCGATGTCGCGCAGGCGGAGGCGGTGATGGGGCTGGCAATCGACTTCTACGGGCGGGCCCAGGCGGAGGCGGTCGGGGGCGGGCGCGTGGGGTACGCCGAGCCGTCGGGAGCGGTGTACATCGATCCGGATCCGGTGTCGGTGCTGCGGGGCGGGCCGAGCCCCGAGCTCGCGCGGCGGTTCGTCGAGTACTGCATGAGCGAGGAGGCTCAGGCGCTGTGGCAGTTTCCGCCGGTGGATCAGCAGACACCAGCCGAGGCCCGCGGCGGGCTGCGCCGGGCCGATGGCGAGGCGGCCGGGCCACGGCGGTGGGCCCTGCGCCGGCTGCCGGCGCGCCGGATCATGTACGAGCAGTACGCGGAGGTCATGGTGGACCACGTCGATCCGTTTGCGGCGGCGTCACCGGTGGAGAGCCGGGGGTGGCGCAGCGCGATCGGGCTGATGATGGGGGCGTTCGGGGTGGACACCGTGGAGGAGGCGCGGGCGGCGTGGACGGCGCTGGCGGGCCTTCGCGAGCAGGCCGGCGCCGGCGCCGTGTCGAGGGAACTCGTCGAGCGGGCGGAGGCGGCGTTCTACGCCTTTCCGCCGACGAGATTGCCGGATGGACAGGTCCTGCCGTTTGCGCCCGAGACGTACCGGCAGGTGCGCGACGCGTGGCGCGAGCCGGATGAGTCGAACCCGAACCGGATCGGCGCGGGCGCCGCGAAGATCGCATACACGAAGTTCTTCCAGGAGCAGTACCGGCTGGTGCTGCGGATCGAGCGCGAAGCGCGCGGGGAGTGAGGCCTATGGAGACGCCCGGGCGACTGCCGACACGCACCAAGATCGTCGCCACGATCGGGCCGGCCAGCGAATCGCCGGAGATGTTGCGCCGGCTGATCCTCGCGGGCGTCAGCGTGATGCGCTTCAACTTCTCGCACGGGACGCTGGCCGAGCACGAGCGGCGCCTGCGGGACGTGCGGGCCATCGCGGCGGAGATGGCCCGCCCGGTCGCGGTGCTGGGGGATCTGCCGGGGCCGAAGATCCGGGTCGGGGTGGTTCCGGAGGGCGGCGTCGAGGTGGTGTCGGGCCAGGAGATCATCTTCGAGCGCGGGCGTGAGATGGCGGCGATCGTGGATGGGGCGCCGACGTTCGGCGTGACCTACCCGGAGCTGATCGGCGAGGTCGAGCCTGGACAGCGGGTGCTCATCAACGACGGGGCGATCCGCCTGCTGGCGGTCGATCACGACGGTCAGCGACTGCGCTGCCTGGTGACGATCGGGGGGCTGATCACCAGCGGCAAGGGGATCAACCTGCCGGAGACCAGCGTGGCGGTTCCGTCGCTGACGGAGCGCGACTGGGAACTGACCCGCTGGGCGGTGGCGCACGGGGTTGACTATCTGGCGCTGTCGTTCGTGCGCCGGGCGGAGGACATCACGCTGCTGCGCGGCCGGATTGCGGATTACGCGTGCAACATCGGCGGCGGGCAGACGCCGATCGTGGCGAAGATCGAGAAGCCGCAGGCCGTCGGCAACATCGAGGCGATCACCGACGCGGCCGACGCGCTGATGGTGGCCCGCGGCGACCTGGGTGTGGAGATGGACATTGCGCAGGTGCCGCTGGCACAGAAGCGGATCATCCGGGCCTGCGAGGACTGGGGCAAGCCGTGCATCGTGGCGACGCAGATGCTCGAGAGCATGATCACCAGCGCTGCGCCGACGCGGGCCGAGGCCACCGATGTCGCCAATGCGATCTTCGACGGGGCCGACGCGGTGATGCTGTCGGGGGAGACCGCGATCGGGCGTCACCCGGACCTGGTGGTCGAGACGATGCACCGGATCGCGCGGGCCGCGGAGGGCAGCGGGCTGATCAAGAGCGACGAGCCGTCACCGCCGGTGCAGCTTGTGGCCAGCCGGTACCAGACGGCGGCCCTGGCCCACGGGGCCTGGCACGTAGCGCGCGACACGGCGGCGGCGATGGTGGTTTGCTGGTCGCAGCACGGGGGCACCGCGCGGTACCTGAGCCAGAACGGCTTTGCCGTTCCGATCGTGGCGTACACATCCGACGAGGCGTCCAGCCGGCGCATGGCGCTGCTGCGCGGGGTGACGCCGGTGCTGATGCGCCCGCCGGCGTCTGGCCTGCTGGGCGACTGGACCGACGAGGTGGAGCGGGATCTGCTGGGGCGGGGCTGGGTGCGCAGCGGGGACGTGGTGGTCATGCTGGCGGGCAAGCCGCTGGGGCGGGCGCGGGCGACCAATTCCATCGCGGTGCTGCGGATCGGCGATCCGAACTCCGGTTACCGGGCGCACCAGTCGTAGCGGATCAGGGCGCCTGGGGATCGACGGGCGTCATCTCGCGGCGTTCCATGCCGGGCAGCGCCTGGAACGTGCCATCGCGCTGGACGCGCATCTGTCCGCTGTCGAGCAGATAGTTGAGTACGGCGTTGCGCAGGTTGGTGACGGCCTGGTCGCGGCGGTTTTCGGCGTCGAGCTTGGCGTTGTTGGTGTCGACGATCTCCTGGGCGTCGACCTCGTCGAGCTTGAGGCGCTGCTCTTCCAGCCGCAGTTCGCTGATGCGGACGCTTTCCTCGGCGAGCTTCAACTGGTAGCGTGCGATCTCGACGGCGCGGACGGCGCGGCGAACGTCGACGACGACGTTGTCGCGGGCCTGGTCGTAGGTTCGCATCTGCCGCTGCAGGTTGATCTGGGCCTGTCGGACGCCGAGGCGCTCGATCTCGCGGTCAAGCGGGAGGCTGAGGTTGATCCCGGCGGCGTATTCCAGTTCCTCGGGGTCGAAGCTGACGCTTCCGACATCACGGTCCGGATCGGTGGGAATGCCGACGCGTCCGTTGATGTCGAGGTCCGGCAGGGTGTTGTTCTCGGCGTTGGCAACGGCGCGCCGGCGATCCTCGACGCGGTCGCGAGTGTTCTGGAGGTCGAGGCGATACTCGAGGCCGCGGCGGGTGGCCTCCTGCAGCTCGATGTCCGGCTCAGGCACGGCGAAGGTGAAGGGGAGCACATCGACGGGCTGCTCGACGGGGATGCCCAGGCGCACCTTGAAGCGGTCCAGCGCGATGGCGTACGCCTCGCGCCGGTTGACCAGCGACGCCCGGGCGCTGAGCACGTCGGTCCGGGCGATGTTGACCTGAAACTGGGCGACCTCGCCGGCCTCGAAGCGCGCCTGCTGCTGTTCCTCCAGACCGATGGCGCTCAGAAGCCGGCGCTCCTCGTTGCGGATCGAGGCCTGGGCCTGCAGGAGATCGAAGTAGTCGCTGGCGATGTCGACGAGGAACTGGCGGCGGAAGCGCTCGAAGTCGCGGGCCGCGTACACGAGGTTCCGCTCGGCCTGGATGCGGCTCTCCCGCGCGGTCATACCGGCGCCGCGCAGCAGCGGGATCGTGGCGTCGAGGGCGATCTCGGAGGACTGCCGGTAGTCTTCCGTGGAGGCCTCGCGGAGCTGCTCGGAGGCCTGCCAGATCCAGCTTGCGGCGACCTCGCCGCCGTAGGGCAGGCGCTGGGTGAGGCGCAGATCGTTGATCAGACGGGCGGTGTTCTCATAGCTGCCGTCGGTGGCCTCGCCGGAGATGTTGAACGATGTGTCGTTGAAGAGGCGCGGGTCCCAGCGATGCCGCTCGATGAGCAGGCTGATGGCGGCGAGCAGGTAGTCCTCCTCGGCGTTGAGGAAGTCACGAGCGGTGATCTGCGAGATCTGGAAGGCGTCGGGCAGGCCGATGCGCAGCGCCTCGACGCCGGCCAGCGGGGGCTCGGGGACCGGGCCGAGCAGGGATTCGTCCATTAGGTCGCGGAGGCGGGCCTCTACGTCGCGAGACTCGTCGGCGGCGTTGAAGGGCAGATCGGCGGCGGCGGGGTTGGTGGTCAGGGGCGTGGGGTCGGTCTGCCCGGGGACTGCCGCGGTGGCCGGATCGGGCATGTCGAGCCGCGGGGCGGGCGACTGGGTGTCCAGGGCTTCGCTGCGCTCGGCGACGGTCCTATTGACCTTGCGGTCGACATCCGACAGGCCGACGCATCCTCCGGCAAGCGTCGCCATGGCCAGGCAGCCGAGCAGGGTTGAGCGGGGCATACGGGGTCTCCAGCGGGCCTCAGGCGGCGTTCGAGTGGGCAAGTGTAGTGGTTGCGGGTGCGGAAAAGTTGAGTTCGCGCTGATGGCCGCCTATGCTCGCGGTTCACGTGAGCCCGCCGCTCGGGGAGGGCCAGAGACGAAATACTCGCCGGCGCGGATTGCTCGCTCGGGCGGGATTCTCCAGATTCGGAGACAGCTTCCGATGCCAACGGTGACGTTCGACGGGCGCAGCTTCATGCTCGACGGCCGGCGGATCTGGCTCGTCAGCGGGCAGGTGGCCTACGGGCGGATTCCCCGCGAGCACTGGGCCGATCGCATCCACGCGGCCCGCCTGGCGGGCGTGAACACGATCGAGACGCCGGTGTTCTGGAGCCAGCACGAGCCGCGCCCGGGCCAGTTCGACTTCTCCGGCGACAACGATCTGCGGCACTTCGTCCAGCTTGTGGGCGACGCGGGCCTGTGGCTGATCCTGCGTCCCGGGCCATACATCGGCGAGGATCGTGATTTCGGCGGGCTGCCGACGTGGCTGATGAACCTCCAGCGCAGCGACCTGCGCACGGCCAGCGGACCATTTCTGGAAGCCTGCTCGCGCTACATCACTGCGGTGGCCGACCAGGTCCGGGACTTGCAGGCGCCGAGTCCTGGCAAGGGCGGACCGATCCTGCTGGTCCAGAACGAGTCGGGATGGACCTGCGGCGCCGAGGAACTGTCGCAGAAGTACCTGGGCGAGTTGAGCCGGTATCTGCGCGAGAGCGGCATCATCGTTCCGACCATCAACGCCAACAACCTCTGGGCGGGAGTCGAGGGCGAGATCGACACCTGGACGGGCGAGAGCCACATGCTCTCGAACCTGCGGCAGCTCGCGGAGGTGCGGCCGGACCAGCCGCGTCTGGTCAGCGCGTTCTACACGGCCGAGCCGGGGGTCTGGGGGCAGGAGCGGACGGTGACGGCGCCGCCGGCCCTGCTGCAGCGCCGGCTTGCCGAGGCGCTGGCGGCGGGCGGGCAGTTCAACCTGGCGCCGCTGCACGGCGGGACGAACTTCGGGTTCGGGGCCGGACGCCTGCCGCGGGGTCGCGGCGCGTTCGCGGTGACGGGACGGGACGGCCCGCTGGACGAGACCGGCGCTGCGGGGCCCGCCTTCGGGCACGTGCGCCGGATCTGCATGTTCGCATCCCGTTTCGGGCGCACGCTGGCGGCGATCGACCCGGAGTTCCGGCCGGTGACGGTGGATACCGGGGCGGACGATCCGCACGGCGAGAAGGGCGGGCGCGGGCGGGCCCACAGCATCAGCGTGGTGCACGTGCGCGGGTCGCAGGGTGAGATCGCGATGGTGTTCGGACCCGATCCCGAGACGCGACCGAAGCGGAGCCCGGGGACGGCGAGCGTGCTGCTGCCGGACGGCTCTGGTCTGCCGGTGTTCTTTGGCGACCAGTCGGTGGTGTGGGTGCTGCTCAACTTGAACCTCACGCCGCGAGCGACGCTGGATTACTGCAGTTTCTGCGCGCTGGCGCAAGTCGGGGACATCTTCGTGTGTTACGGCCCGGCGGGCTCGACGGGCGTGATCAGCGTCAACGGGTCGCCGCTGCGGATCACGGCGCCGAAGGGGCGGACGCCGGCGCTGGCGACGCATGAGGGGGTGCACATCGTCATCTGCAACGAGGCGCAGGCGGACAGCGCGTTCGTGGTCGAGGACAGCGTGATCGTCGGGGCGGCGTCGGTGCGGGCGGACGGCGCGCCGGTGGCGGCGCCGGGCGCCAAGACGTGCACGCGCATCGGGCCCGGCGGCGCGGTGACGTCACTGCCGTTTGCCGAGACGATCCGGCGCGGCGGGCGCATCAGCCTCGGGGGGTGGGCCGCGGCGGAGAGCGAGGAGTACATCACGGGCGCCAGCCCGCGCTACGCGGCCATCGACGGGCCGGAGGATCTGAGCCATCTGGGCGCTCCGAGCGGCTACGGCTGGTACCGGCTGCGGATGAAGACCACTTCGGCGAAGCGGGCCGCGGTCTCCTGTCCGGACTCGGGCGATCGCCTGCACTTCTTCAAGGAAGGGGAGCCGGTGGATGTGGTGGGATCCGGCCCGGGCGCCGTCGATCACACACTGCTGTCACTGACCAAGGGCGAGAACACGGTGGTGGTGCTGGCGGAGAACCTGGGGCGCGTCTCGGGCGGGCCGCGGTTCGGGGAGCGCAAGGGGCTGTTCGGCGCGGTGTGGGACCTCAAGGCGTTCCGGGCCGGGCGGGCGACGATCGAGCAGGGCGCGCCGCTGCGGCCGCTGCAGTTCCGGGCGCCGCTGTGGGACGTGCACGAGGCGGACGTGACCAGCGCCGACCGGCTGAGCTGGTCGTTCATGCATCGCAAGAAGACGCCGCTGTTCATGTCGATCGACGCGGGGATCGCGCGGGGCGTGGTGTTCATCAACGACACACCGTCGATCTGGTTCGGGATCGCCGGGCTGGAGCGCGAGCAGCTCGACCCGGAGCTGCTCAAGCGGGGCAACAACATCGTGCAGATCGCGCTGCTGGATCACGATCCCGCCAACCCGCGCGAGGAGGACTCGCTGACCGTCCTGAAGGCGATGCCGACGTCGGTACGCTTTGAGGAGGGGGCCGCGAGCTTCACGGAGAACGCTTCCTGGGCCTTTGCCAAGTGGGAGCCGCCGGCGCCGTCCAGCTATCAGGACGCCTCGAAGAACGCGCTGCGCCGGCGCACGGCGCCGACCTGGTGGCGCAGCGCCTTCACGAGTTCGGAGACCGACTCTCCGCTGATGGCCGACCTGTCCGGCATGACCAAGGGGCAGATCTACATCAACGGCCGCCACCTCGGCCGGTACTTCGTGAGCGAGGCGCAGGGCAAGACGACGCCGCCGCAGCAGGTGTACTTCATCCCGGGCTCGTGGGTGCGAAGCGGGTCGGACAATGAACTGGTGCTGTTCGACGAGCACGGCGCAGCGCCCTCGAAGGTGCGCCTGTACTACGAGACGCAGTCGACCCCGATCCTGGCGTAGGAGGAGCCCATGTGGCAGGAAGCGGCATCGATGGCGGCCCGCCTGCACCAGGGGCAGTTTCGCAAGGATGGCAGGACCCCGTACGTTGCGCACTGCTGGCGGGTGGCGATGACGATCCGCCATGTGTTCGGGTGCGCCGATGAGCCGACCATCGCGGCGGCCCTGCTGCACGACCTGATCGAGGACACGACCGCCGACTATGACGAGATCGCCGAGGCGCTGGGGGCCGAGGTGGCGGATCTGGTCGCCGCGATGACCAAGAACATGGCGCTGCCGGAGTCGGAACGGGAGCGGGAGTACGACCGGCGGCTGGCGGCGGCCGACTGGCGGGCCCGCCTGATCAAACTCGCCGACACGCTGGACAACCTGTCCGAGGCTGGCGCCGCCGAGCGGGCCAGGGCGGCCGAGAAGGCGCGCCGGGCGATCGCGCTGGCGCGGACGGACGCGGCGACACACGCCGAGAGCCGCGCCGGCGTGGAAGCGATCGAGCGTCTGCTGGCTGGCTGAGCGTCAGGGCGTGATGGCGTCGAAGTTCCGCAGGGCCAGCAGTTCCACGCGCGCCTCGCGCAGGCGCTGGATCTCCAGTTCGATGCGCCCGACTTCCCTGGGGTCGAGGTCCGGCGCCGCGGCGCTGGCTTCGAGTTCGGCGATGCGCAGGGTGATGGCGCCGATGCGATCGTCGATCTGGCGCAGAACCTCCTGCGGATGCAGCCCGACGCGGTTATTCGAGCGGGCGCCGCCGATGAAGCCCTGCGGGCGCAGCGCCGACCCGGGGCCGGCCACACCCGGCGTCAGCAGCCGCTCGCTGCGGCCGCGCTGGCGGTACAGCTCGGAGCGGGCCTGATTGGCGACATCGTCGGCCCGGCGCCAGAGCGACTCATCGAGACCGAGGTCGACGACCGTGTCCGGGCCGGCCAGCTTCCGGCCTGCCCGCTCCGTCCAGGCGCGGCGCATGGCGCTGCGATCGGGCTGGCGGGCGCGGTCGGGGTTCAGATCGCGGAACCAGCCGAGGCGAAGATCCAGCTTCACCAGTTCGTTGTTCCGTCGCAGCGTGATCTCGACCTCGTCGCCCGGGTCGTGCACCATGATCGCGGTGCGCATCGCGTCTTCGTTGCCGATGGCCAGACCGCCGAAGGAGAGGATGACATCGCCGGCCCGGAGTTTGTCGGCGGCGTCGAAGCCATCGACGGTGCTGATGATGCGGATGCCATCGGGCGCCGCCTCGAAGCTGATGCCCACGCCCGGGCGCTCGCTGCGAAAGAAGGCCGACTCACCCAGGATGTTCAGGCGCCGGCGGGCTTCCGGGGAAAGGTCGCGGTCGATCGTCTCGAGGGCGTCTTCCAGGGCGCCCAGGTCATCCAGCGCCAGGCGCAGGGCGTCCTCAGCGTGCTGGCGCACGGCCCACTCATCGGATTCCAGGGCGTCGATCAGCGGGGCCAGCTTGTCGTCGGGTTCGGGCGCCAGCGGCTGGGCGGCGCTGGCGGCCGCGAGGCCTGCCGCGGCCAGCAGGCAGATTCCGGGGAGGGGCAGCATGGGGGGCCTCCTGCGCTTGGTCCGATCCGTCACGGATAAGTCTACCGGATCGGGCCGGTCGCGCCACCGGGGCCATTACTCGATCTCGCGAATGACCTCGCGGACGAACCTGCGCAGCCAGCCGGCCTTGCGCTCGACCATGAGCAGGGGCCCGAACGGCGGGCGGCCGGCAAAGGAGCCCGTGGCGGCAACTGGCGTAACTCCTTCAAAGACAAGCGCTTGCAGCATGAGCCAGGGCAGCGCGTGGATCTCGCTCTCGCTGATCGGCCCGCCGGGGCCGGCGTCCAGGCCGGCCATGAAGGCCCGCAGACGGGCCCGGTCGGGCTCGGCGGGCCAGTGCTCGGGGGGGCCCTTGCCGCGGAGGGAGAACTGCAGGGCGCCGTTGGCGATGTCCATGATCCGCTGTCCGACCCCGGCGTTGTCGTGGTCGAGCACGGCGGCGACGTCGGCGCCGCGAAACAGCATGTTGCCCGGGTGCCAGTCGCCATGGATGATCTGCACGGGAAAGGCGCTGATACCCATTCGGGCTGTCTCGGCCGCGGCCTCGCGGTACATCGACTCGATTCTCCTGCTCAGCAATACGCCTTCGTGGCCACTGGCGCGTTCGAGGGCGGCGCCAGCGCGGGCGATACGCAGATCGAAGTCGGGGGCATCGTGGTACTGGCCGGTCGTGGGCGAGCGCATCGGATAGCCGACGGCCTCCAGATGATCCATGGCGCTGGCGAGCAGATGGTGGTAGCGAGCGAGCGTGAACCCCGCGGCCCGGGCGGCGGCGGCATCCTGGCCGAAGCGGTGGCCCTGGACGAACTGGAAGAGCTCGTAGGCGTGCTCGCCCGCACGGTGAAAGGTGCGACCGTCGCGGGCGCAGATCAGGCGCGGCAGCGGGAACCGGTGGGCCATCAGCCGGCTCTGGATCGAGTGGCTGAAGCCGATGTCCTCCTCGCGGGTGCGCTGCGGGGCCCGGCGTTTGAGGATGAAGCGGCCGCGCTCGGTGACAACGAGCGCCTTGGGCGCCGTCGCCGAGCCGCGCGGCAGCGGTCGCACCGCGCTGATGGCGCCGAGGTCCCACGCCGCCTCGACGATGGCGATCTCATCGGCGGTGAAGACCTCGATCTCGGGCGCCGCGGGCATGGCGGACGGTAGGGATGCGCGTTGCACAGGGACGGGGGACACAGGGACCGGGGACCAGCCACCGGGGACCGGGGGAAGAAGCGGCGCGTCGATGTCGCTGTCTTCTCCCTGGTCCCTGGTGGCTGGTGGCTGGGCCCTGAGCCCTAACCTCACGCATGCTCACCATCCGCCCCGCGACGCCCGACGACATCCCGCTGATTGCCCAGCTCATCCGCGAACTGGCCGAGTACGAGCGCGAGCCGCAGTCGGCGAAGGCGACCGAGGCGGATCTGCATCGCAACCTCTTCGGCGAGGGGGTCGGCAAGGGGCCGGTGGCCGAGTGCCTGATCGGGCTGGTCGATGGGGCGCCGCAGGGGATGGCGCTGTTCTTCAGCAACTTCTCGACCTGGACGGGGCGGGCCGGGATCTACCTGGAGGACCTGTTCGTGCGCCCGCAGGCGCGCGGGGCGGGGCTGGGCAAGGCGCTGCTGGGGCGGCTTGCGCAGCTCGCCATCGAGCGCGGCTGCCGGCGGCTGGAGTGGGCGGTCCTGGACTGGAACGAGCCGGCGATCGGCTTCTACCGCAGGCTGGGCGCGCGGCCGATGGACGGGTGGACGGTGTGGCGGCTGGATGGCGAGGCGCTGGAGCGGATGGGGGGGAGAAGAGAATAGAGAATAGAGTCCTCTGAATAATTGGGCGCAACCGGGCCGGCTTTTCAGGCGAATCTTTTGTGAGCGACGATGTTTGTCGCACAGGAGGCGCGTGATGGCTGAGCGACGGAATCAGGATGCGGGGCTGCTGGAT
>JBICIE010000068.1:0-3770 GCA_043101635.1 Phycisphaerales bacterium JB039
CCTCAGCAACCGCCTCTTCGCGAACCAGGCCGAACTCGACCAAGGCTGCCTGAACGCCTGGAACACTCTCACCACCGACCGCGTCAAGTCGCTCTGCACGTGCAACTGGCTGCCCGCAAATTAAGTGCGATTGGTATGAGAGGTCAAGTGCGGAGCCCACGCGCTCCGTGCGGCGAAGGGGCCCCCGTTCGAAGAGGGCCCCTTTTGCGTGCGCCCCCCCCCACGACCCCCGCGGCCGACCCACGCGGCCGACCCCCGCGGCCGACCCGCAGCCGAAGGTGGCCTACCGCCGCTTCTTCATCGGCTCCCAGATGTCACGGCGCACGCCGCTCCATGAGATGGCTTCCCACAGCAGCAGCAGGCGATCGATGGGGACATCCACTTCCGCGGACCACTGGCGCACGAAGTCGCTGAGCTGGCGCAGCTCCGTTGCGGCATCTCGTTTCCAGCGGCCATCTTCCTTCTCGAAGTACAGCGGCTCGGCGACCTCGCGCCCGTCGATCAGGGTGTGCGCGGTGGCGTAGTTCCCATCCGGGGCCACGCGGATGCGCCCGATCTCGAAGAAGTACTGCGGCCGCTCCGGATCTTCCTCGTACTGCGACCAGCCCCGGTCGACGAAGTACTCCACCCAGCCGCGGCCGTCGAGCTGCTCGAGCGTCTCGACATCGCAGCGGTTGCGCATGGTGAGCACTTCCAGCTTCTCCGCCGCCTCCAGGGCCCGCACCGTCGCCTCATCGGAATGCAGCGCATGCTCGATGAGGCGGTCGAAGATCTTCAGCGACTCGGTGGTGTACAGGTCGGCGGCCATCGCCCCCTCGCCGCGGTTGAAGGCGTTCTCCTGGTCGTAGAAGGCGGCCTCGACGGCGGCCGCCTCGGCATCATCGCACCCGGCGAGACCGGCGCCGAGGCCGAGCAGGCCGAGGCAGGCGAGCGGGAGGGCGGCGGCAAGGTGGCGCATGGTCATGACCGGCAATATACCGGACCGCCCGGCTCGTGCAAGCGCCCCCCGGATCCGGGGATGCCGGTTTCGCCGGCAGGGATCTGGGATCAGCCATCAGCGATCAGGGGGAAGGCGCAGAGGGCTGCGGCCGGGGATTCTGCCCTGATCTGGCGCCCCTGATCCCGGATCGCAGATGGCAGATCCCTTCCCTCGTGGTACACTGAGAGCGGGCCACCGGAAAGGAGGTGTCATGCCTTCCAGGATTGGTTGTGCGCCTGCGCTGGCGATCCGCATCTTCTGCGGGGCCATCTGCGGAACTGTCCTGCCCGCCCCCACCTGCGCGCTTGCGCAGTCGGACACCGGGCTCTTCTTCGAGGCGCCGGATGTGCTGTCGCCCGCGCAGCCATCGATCACGGTGCATCTGTGGGCCCAGTTTCCGGCGGCGGATTACGCGTTTGCCAGAACGCAGCTTGATGTGCTGGCGAGCGAGCCGGGATGGAGTGATCCGATGCTCCTCCTGCACGGCCCGGGAGCGACGGCGGGCGTGATCACCGGCCCCCATGTACTCGGTGTCTTCGACCAGCAACTCAACTTCCCTCCCGAGATCGTGCCCGATCCTTCAAACCCGATCGAGATCTGGAGAGCGACGTTCGAGATCGTCGACTTCACGCCACGGACGATCGTGTTGACAACCGAAACTGTGGAATTCGCCGTCTTCTCCGCGCGGTCCAGCCCAATTCTCGAGCCTCGCCCCTCGCACGAGGCGTTCCACGAGATCCGGGTGATCCCGGCGCCGGGGGCGCTGGGGCCCGGCGGGCTCGTGGGGCTCGGCGCGCTCGGCGCCCGCCGCCGGCGCAGCAGGAGGCCGCGATGACACGGACACTTGCGATCGCCCTCGCGCTGGGCGCCATCGGCGGGACCGTCCCGGGCGCCCCCACCTGCGCCCTTGCCCAGTCGGACACCGGGCTCTTCTTCGAGGCGCCGGATGTGCTGTCGCCCGCGCAGCCGTCGATCACGGTGAATCTGTGGGCCCAGTTCCCGGCGGCGGATCATGCGCTCTCGGGCGTCAAGTTCGATGCTCTGGCGAGCGAGTCGGGCTGGGGTGACCCCCAGGTCCTCCTGCGCGGCCCCGCCCAGACGCCTGGCGCGGTCACAGGCCCTGGCGTCCTCGGCGCCGTGACTCTGCAGCTGCACTTCCCGGATGCGATGATCCGCGCTGACCCCAGCAATCCAATTGAGATCTGGCAGGCAACGTTTGCGATCACGGACTTTTCTCCCCGCACAATCCGCTTCTCCACCATGACGAGCGAGTTCGCGGTCTATCCGTTGAGCGACGAGCCGCTCGTCGAGCTGCGCCCCTCGCACGAGGCGTTCCACGAGATCCGGGTGATCCCGGCGCCGGGGGCGCTGGGGCTGGGCGGGCTCGTGGGCGCGGGCGCCCTGCGCAGGCGGCGGAGGACCTGCGCCGGCTGATGCGGCCGTGTCGTCGTGGGGGGCCGATCAGCCGCGGCGGTGAATTCTAAGCCGCGGCGCGGCCATATCCGGACGTTGGCGGAGCGGGGATCGCGAGGTGGGCTCTGCGCGGAGCGCATTGGGGTCTGCGCTGCGCGCGTGGGGCTTTGCCATGCGCGCGTGATGGTCCGCGATGCGCGCATGGCGCTCTGCGAGGCGCGCATGGCGCTTCGCAGTGCGCGCATTGTGCTCTGCGATGCGCGCATGATGCTCTGCGATGCGCGCATTGCGCTCTGCAATGCGCGCATTGCGCTCCATTTTTGCGGCGTATTGGACCATCTTCGAGGTCCGCGGCAGCGCGCGCAGGGCGGGTCCGGGCGGCGGTTATGCCGCTGGCGGCGGGCAATCCGCAGCGCCTGCGCCGATGGCCGCTGCGCGCGGGAGTGGATAACTCGCGCGGACCGCGTCGGGCGCGGGCGGCTTCGCTGCGAGTTTGTAGCAGTTGCGCCGGCCGGGCAAGCTGTGACGGGCGCCCGGCCTGCGCGGCAGCGCGGGCGGAAACGGATGCGCCGGGCGCTCCAGTTGCGCGGGCGCTGGTCCGACACTCTTGGCGGGCCGGTCCATCGCCCGCTGCGCTGGCGGCTGGGCGCCCGGAACTCTCCGGGCGGCCGCCGGGCGCTGGCGACGGGGGGCGCTGCGATCGAAAGGGCTCACAATGGCAACGCTGCCGGGTACACAGGAAGGTCTGCTCACGTTCGTCGAGGATCACGTCGCGGTGTGGGTGAATGACCCCGCCGCGATCGGTCTTGATCTGTCCGCCGTCACGGCGCTGCAGGGCGCTGTCACCAGCGCCCGCTCGGCGTACACCGTCGCCAGCGCAGCCCGCGAAACTTCGAAGGGCGCCACGACCGCGCTGCACGGGGAACTCGACACCCTCAAGGGCCTCGCCGGCCAGGCGATCAACACCATCCGCGCCTTTGCCGAGGGCGCAGCCGACCCGATGGCGGTGTACGCCGCCGCCCAGATCCCGCCGCGGGCCGACCCGACGCCCGCCCCGGCGCCGGCGACGCCGACGGACGCCAGCGCAACCCTGCTCGGCGACGGGACCATCCGCCTGCGCTGGAAGGCGCCGCAGCCGGCCGCGGGCGCCGAGGTCTACACGCAGATCCGCCGGCGGCTGGGCACGACCGGGCCGTTCACCACGCTCGGGGATACCGGCGAGAAGACGTTCGTCGATGACACCGTGCCAGCGGGGACCGCCGAGGTGCAGTACACCTTCATCGCCAAGCGCAACGGCCAGAGTTCGGATCCGACCCAGCCCATCACGCTGCTGCTGGGTGTGCCCGCCCTCAGCGCTCTCGCCGTTGCCGGGCACACC
>JBICIE010000069.1:0-11069 GCA_043101635.1 Phycisphaerales bacterium JB039
AGGCCGAAGGCGCCATCGACGTGCAGCCACGCGCCGTGGGCGCTGGCGGCGTCGGCGATCGGGTGGAATGGGTCGAAGGCGCCGGTGTTCACGTTGCCGGCCTGGGCGCAGATGATGGTGGGGCCGTCGCAGGTCTTGAGAACCTCGCGCAGCGCTTCGGGAACCATGCGCCCCTGGTCGTCGGCCTCGACGCGCCTGATGCGCCCGGCGCCGAGCCCGAGCATGCGCGCAGAAGTGAAGATCGTCACATGGGCGTCCGCGCCGGCGACCACGTGCACCTGGGGCGCCTCGCACAGGCCCTGATCTTCGACATCCCAGCCGGCGCGCCGGAGCACTTCGTTGCGGGCCGCGGCGAGGCAGGTGAAGTTGGCCATCTGGCAGCCGGTGACAAGGCCGAGGGTGGCGTCGCGCGGCAGGTCGAGCAGGTCGAGCAGCCAGTCGCGGACGACCTCCTCGACGATGGCGGCGGCGGGTGAGCCGGCGTGGAGGCCGGCGTTCTGGTCCCAGGCGCTGGTGAGCCAGTCGGCGGCAAGGGCGGCGGGGAGGCTGCCGCCGATCACGAAGCCGAAGTAGCGCGGGCCGGGGGTGGCGACGAGGCCGGGATCGGCGGCGCGCACAAGGTCGTCAATGACTTTCTCGGCAGGGAGGCCGGCGTCCGGGGTGGGGCCGCCAAGGGCGGCGCGCATGTCGGCAACCGAGCCGGTGGCGCCGACATGGCGGCGGGGGAGCGATTGGAGAAAGGCGCTGGCGGCATGGACTGCAGTATCGAGTGCGCGGTTGTCGGGCATCGGCAAATGTACGCCCGGTCGGCGATCAGTCGTCGTCGCCAGTGATCAGCCGGGCGCCGCGATGCCAGGTGACGTACTGCCAGGCCCACTCGAGCATGACCATCACCCGATTGCGGAAGCCGATGAGATAGAAGATGTGCACGCCGGCCCAGAGCAGCCAGGCGAGGCGGCCGGCGAAGACGCGACCGTACATGGCGGCGACCGCCCGGCCGCGACCGATGGTGGCCAGCATGCCCTTGTCGCGGTAGCGGAAGGGGGGACGATCGGAGGGCGCTGCGCGGCCGGTGGCCTCTCGGGCGATGACGCCAGCGCAGTAGCGGCCCAGCTGCATGGCGCCGGGAGCCAGGCCGGGGACCTCCGCGCCGGAGTCGGGATCGCGGACGCAGGCGAGGTCGCCAAGGACGAAGACCTCCCGATGGTCGGGCAGCGTCAGATCGGGCTGGACGATGATGCGCCCGCCGCGGTCGGTGGCGGCGCCGAGCATTCCGCCCAGGGGCGAGGCCTTGACGCCTGCGGCCCAGATGACGTTGCGCGAATCGATGCGGTCCGTCGTGTCGTTGCGTCTGATGTCGACGCCGTCGGCATCGATGGCCGTCGCGAGGGTGTCGAGCTGTACATCGACGCCCATCTGGCGCAGATCGCGCAGGGCGGAGCGCGAAGCGCGGTCGGGGAACCCGGGGAGCACCCGGCCGGAGCCCTCCAGGAGGATCACGCGCAGTTCATCGCGAGCGATCTCGGGGAAGTCGCGGAGCAGGGACTCGTGGGCGATCTCGATCATGGCGCCGGCCATCTCGACGCCGGTGGGGCCTGCGCCGATGACGACGGTGGTAAGCATGGCGCGCCGGCGGGCGGGGTCTGCGGTCTGGGCCGCGGCCTCGAAACAGCGCAGGAAGCGGCTGCGGATGCGCACCGCGTCGCCGACGGTCTTGAGGCCCGGGGCGTGGCGCTCCCAGTCGTCGTGGCCGAAGTAGGAGTGGGTGGCGCCGGTGGCGACGACGAGGATGTCGTAGTCGATGGTGGTGGCGCCGGCGTCGATGCGCCGGGCCTGGACATCGATTCCGGTGACCTCGGCCATCAGGATGCGGACATTGCGCTGGTCGCGCAGGGCAGCGCGGATGGGGGCGGCGATATCCGCCGGGGAGAGGGCCGCGGTGGCGACCTGGTAGAGCAGTGGCTGGAAGAGGTGGTGGTTGCGCCGGTCGATCAGCGTGAGGCGGACCGGGGCCTGGCGCAACGCCCTGGCGCACGCCAGCCCGGCAAAGCCGGCGCCGATCACGACGATGTGGGGACTCGGGGGGCTTGGTCGTTTCATGGGTCGCCTGCGGTCGGCGCGCGGGAAAGGGGCTGGTGGTACAGGCGCAATCGGCCGGCAGCCGCTGTCACGGCGCTGCGAGTCTACGGCGCAGCCGGAGCCTTGATCTGCTGGTCCGGCGCCAGGGACAGATCGGGCGCGTGATGGACGACCACCGGCAGCCAGAGCCACGTCAGCAGCGTGACGAGCACGGCGCCGACGAGGTTGAGCGCGAGGCCTGCCTTGACCATGTGCCCGATGCGGATGCGCGGGTGGCTGAAGATGATGGCGTTGGGCGGCGTGGCGACCGGGAGCATGAAGGCGCAGCTTGCGGCGATGGCGGCGGGCGCCAGCAGCATGATGGGCTCGACGCCGAGGGCGTCGGCAGCGCCGGCGAGCACCGGCATCAGGGCGGCGGTGACGGCGGTGTTGCTGGTCAGTTCGGTCAGGAAGATGACGACGAGGGCCACGGCGAAGATGAGCACGGGCTCGGGCGCGCCGGCGAGGCCGGCGAAGATGGAGCCGATGGCGACATCCAGGCCGGTTTCGCTGATGGCCGCGGCGAGGCTGAGGCCGCCGCCGAAGAGCAGCAGGATGCCGTAAGGCGCCTTGGCGGCCCACTCCCAGTCGAGGGCGAAGGTCGTCATGCGCCGGTCGACGGGGATGAGAAACAGCAGGATGGCGCCGGCCATGCCGATGGCGGCGTCGTGCAGGTCGACGCCACGGTCCAGGATGCCGAACCGCTTGTCGAGCCATGTGACCAGCAGCGGCCGCATGATCCAGGTTGCGGCGGTCAGCGTGAAGACCGACATCACGATGATCTCGCCGGGCTTCATGGGGCCGAGGGCGCGAAGCTGCTGGCGGATCATCTCGCGCCCGCCCTCGATGGGATCGAGGCGGACGGGGTGCAGCACGCGCGTCAACAGCAGCCACGTGATGGGCAGGAAGACGACGACGAAGGGAACGCCGACTTTCATCCACTGCGCGAAGCTGATGCGCACGCCGTAATGGTCATCGAGGAAGCTCATCAGCACGGTGTTCGGCGGTGTGCCGACGATGGTGCCGATGCCGCCGATGGAGGCGCTGTAGGCGATGCCGAGCAGCAGGCAGACGGCGAAGCGGTCGAGCCGGGCCTCGAGCTGCGGGGTGGCGCCACCGGCCGCGGCGGTTGCGCGGGCCTCGACCAGCGCGATGACGCTCGTCCCGATGGGCATGAGCATGACGGCGGTGGCGGTGTTGCTGACGAACATGCTCAGCAGGGCGGTTGCGATCATGAAGCCGGCGATGAGGCGCAGGGGGCTGGCGCCGACGAGCAGGAGCACCACGAGGGCGATGCGCTTGTGCAGGCCCCAGCGCTGCATGCCGAGGGCGAGCAGGAAGCCGGCGAGGAAAAGGAAGATGAGTGGGTTGGCGTAGGGCGCCGCGGCGGCCCGCATGGACATGATGCCGAGGATGGGCATGGCCGCGAGGGGGACGAGGGCGGTGGCGTACAGCGGCAGGGCCTCGGTGAGCCACCAGACGGCCATGAGTCCGGCGACTGCCGCGGCAGCGCGGGCGGGGGGATCGAGGTGGCCGAGGAGCAGGTAGAGGGCGGCGGCGACGATGGGGCCGAGGAGGAGGCCGGTTCGCTGGGCGAGGAAGGCGATGGGGGTGGGGGTGGTCACTGGACGGCAGCGTATCGCAAGGCGCGTGGGCTAGCCTGGCGCGTCGAGTTCGCGCAGTCTGGCCTCCCGCTCGGCCGCATAAGCGAGGCAGGCGAGGATGTCCTGGGCAGTGAGATCCGGGAAGTCCGCGACGATCTCCTCTGCGGACATGCCAGAGGCAAGGTATTCGAGCACATCCTGTACCGTGATGCGGAGGCCGCGGACTGTTGCTTTGCCGCTTCGTACGCCTGGATCGATCGTGATGCGATTGCGCCAGTCGGCCATCTTCATGCAAATGGATCTACTACCTGAAGATTCGGGATACTCACGGCCGGAACATCCTCCGAGTAGAGCGTCCGGACACCGCAGTCGAGGCATCCGGCGATCAGCACCGCGTCCCAGAAGGCAACCTGACGTTTGACGTGGAGTTCGCGCGCCATCTGCAGCGCAGCGGGCGATGGAGGGACCACCGGAAGGAGTTCGGCGAATTCGCTGAGCCGTGACCACGCCTGCTCCGCCGTGAAACCGCGGGGCGCGAGCTTGCGCGAAGCCGCGATGAACTCGCAGGCGACCTGCCAGAGCATCACGCACGGCGTCGCGGTCTCGATCAGGTGGAGCGCCTGCTCCTGTTTGACTTTGTCCCGATCATCGCAGGCGTAGATCAGGACGTTGGTATCAACCGCGTTCATGCAGTTCGTCCCGCGAGGGGTAGCCGTTCTCGGAGCGGAAGCCCATCGACGCTATCCCGGCGCGCAACCGGGCAACAGCCGCGGCTCGACGTTCGGGCGTCAGGTCCTCGATCTGCTGCACGATGATGCGGACCCGTTCGTGTTCACGCAGGTTGAGTGGGACAGAGGGCCGGAGCACCCCTCCATCGTAAGTTGCTTCGGTGATCTGCGTCATTGAGAACTCCCAGATCGCACGGCGTTGTCAACCTGTCCCGTGGCGAAGTCTACGTTACCTTGCACGGCTCCGCCACCGTTCAGTCGGGCCAGTCACCGGCCGGTGGCCAGAAAGCGCTCTTGCGCGGTCGTATGTCTCGGGAGCACAAGTTGGGATCTTCCTTGTCTTCCCATCCCTTGCCGCAGTCTGCCAGACTGCCCTCTTCGATCATCGTGGCGATGACGGCCTCTGTGACGTCGTCGAACAACTCAACAAGTCGCCAGTATTCGCGCTCATCCTGCCACTCGCCGAGGAAGCGGACGTCGTCGGTTCGATGATGCAGCATGTACCAGGTGCAGATGGCGCATCCGGCCACGTGAAACCGCCACTCGGCGGGCTTCCTGAATGGCAGGCGGCCATCAATGCGCTCGTGTCGTGTGTAGTTGAACAGGGAGACGCATTCGCCCATCGCTACAGCTCCGGCGCAAAGCCCCTTCGCATCATGTTCTCGCAGCAGGCGCGCGGGTCGGTGAAGTGGAGCAGGTAGTCGGCGCCGCCGGCCTTGGTGCCGACGCCGCTCATGCCGGCGCCGCCGAAGGGCTGGCGGGCGACCAGGGCGCCGGTGCAGCCGCGGTTGATGTAGAGGTTGCCGACGCGGAAGCGCTGCTTGGCCTTCTCGATGTGCGCGGGCATGCGGGTGAAGACGCCGCCGGTGAGCTTGTACTCGCTGGCGTTGGCGATGTCGAGGGCTTCATCGAAGCTGCGGGCGCAGAAGACGCTGACGACCGGGCCGAAGATCTCCTCGCGCCCGATGGTGTGGTCCATGGTGACGCCGCTGAAGATGTGCGGGGCGACGTAGTGGCGGCCGGTCTTGTCTTCGAGGCCCTCGGGGATATCCATGGCAAGTTCGAGCTTGCACTCGGCCTTGCCCTTTTCGATGTAGTCGAGGATCGTCCGCTTGGCGCCGGCGTCGATCACCGGGCCCATGTCGGAGCCGGGGTCCATGGGGTCGCCGATGACGAGCGAGCGGGTGGACTCGATGAAGCGATTCAGGAAGGTCTTTGTGGCGCGCCCATCGGGGCCTTCGGGATCGACGACAATGCAGCGCGAGCAGGCGGAGCACTTCTGGCCCTGGTAGCCGAAGGCGGAGTAGCGGATCCCGAGGACGGCCTCATCGAGGTCTGCGGAGGCGTCGACGATCACGGCGTTCTTGCCGCCCATCTCGGAGATGATCTTCTTGACGTTGGGCTGGCCTTCATGCACCTTCGCGGCGCCCTCGATGATGTCGAGGCCGACGGCCTTGGAGCCGGTAAAGGCAATCATCGAGATGTGCGGGTGGCGCACGATCACCGAGCCGACGGTGGCGCCCGGGGCGTGGCAGAAGTGCAGGACATCGCGCGGGAAGCCGGCCTCCCACAGCGCCTCGGTGCACAGCTTGGCGATGCCGACGGTCTGGCGGGCGGGCTTGACGATGGCGCAGTTGCCGGTGACCAGCGCTGCGCTGACCATCCCGGTGAAGATGGCCGACGGGAAGTTCCACGGGCTGATGACGGCGGCGACGCCCTTGGGCTGGTACCAGACCTCATCGAGTTCGCCGATGAAGCGGCCAAGGCGCTGGCGGTCGAACATCTGCACGGCCATGCGGGCGTAATACTCGCAGAAGTCGATGGCTTCGCAGATGTCGGCGTCCGCCTCGCGCCAGGTCTTGCCGGCCTCCTTGATCATGACGCCGGAGAGTTCGTCGCGCCGCGTGCGGAGGATCGCCGCGGCCTTGATGAGCATGGCGGAGCGCTCGCCCTGCGGCGTGTCGCGCCAGCGCGGGAAGGCCTTCCAGGCGGTCTCGACCATGGCGCGGGCCTGGGTTTCGTTCAGCAGCTCCGGCGCGGCGGGGACCCGGGCCTTGGCGATGGCCTCGGCGAAGCGCTTGCGCTGCTCGGCCTGGGAGAAGTCGCGGGTTGACTCGTTGAAGAAGGGGTCATCGGCGCCGATGCCATCGGGCGCCGGCGAAAGCTGGTGGCGCTGCGGGGCGATCTCGCAGAGGTCAGGCTTGGGCTCGGGGCCGCGGGGCGCGGCCAGCAGCTTCTCGGTATCGACCTCATCAAGGAAGCCGGCCTTGAGCCACGACTCGTTGGAGGTGTTCTCCAGCAGCCGGCGCACGAAGTAGGCCATGCCCGGGATCATCTCGCCGACCGGCACGTACTCGCGCAGGCGCAGTTGCATGTCGATGGCGGCGGCCTTGAGCTGGTCGGCCATCCCGTGCAGCATCTGGAGTTCGATGGCGGTGGGGGGCAGGCCGCGGCGCTCGAGCCCCGCCATGGCGGCGGCGATGGAGCGCACGTTATGCGAGCCGAGGGCGAGCTTGACACCGCCTTCGCCGGGCTTGCGCGGGCAGGCGTCCAGGAAGATCTCGCTCATGCGTTCGAAGCAGGCGTCGGTCTGCCACTTGACGTTCCAGACCGGGCAGGGCCAGCCCATCTGCTCGGCGTGGATGGTCTCGTAGTCCCAGTAGGCGCCCTTGACGAGGCGGACGGTGATGGTGCGGTTCCTGGCGCGGGCCCAGTCGGTGATGCGCCGGGCGTCAGCATCCCCGCTCTTGAGGTAGGCCTGCATGGCGAGGCCGGCGGTGAAGTCGATGCGCTCGCAGCAGCGCATGAAGAGCTCGAGGTTCAGGTCCTTGACCGCGAACTGCTCGACATCGAAGTTGATCAGCACGCCGCGGTCGCGGGCGGTCTCGAGGATGGGCTCGAGGCGGCGCATGAGATCGCGGATGGCGCCCTCGGTATCGATGGGGTCGGCCTTGGCGCTGAGCGACGAGATCTTGATGGACACATTCGTGCGCGGGATGGGGCCGAGGTGGTCGTTCTCCAGCCGGGCGTTGGAGGGCCAGCCGGCAACCTCATCGGGGAGGTTGGAGACCAGGTCGAGGTACTTGTCGCGGTAGGCGTCGGCCTCGGCGTCCGAGACGCAGGCCTCGCCGAGCAGGTCGACGCTGAAGGCGATGCCGCGGTCCCAGAGCTTCTTGAGGCCGGGCAGGGCGCTGGCGGCATCGGTCCCGGCGATGAACTTGCCGGCCATGGACTTGATCTGGGAGGAGATCGTCTGCGTCATGAATCCCTTGGCCAGACCGCCAGCGCGAAGGCCGAGATCCATGCCCGCGGGGAGCTTGACGCCGGGCTGGCTGAGGTAGTCAACGAGGTGCTCGTGGACCATCTCCGGCGTGATGAGGGTGGGGAAGGTGTCGACAAAGCGGAAGAGCTGGACCTTGAAGGCGTGGTCGCGCATGGACCAGTCCATCAGCGTGTCGCTGTAGAACTGCTTGCTGAGCAGGCCGGCCTTGTGCCCTCGGGCCCGCCCGAGCATGTCGGCGCCGAACTCGTGGATCCGCTGCTCGTCGGAGGCGCCGGGGCGGTCGGGTCTGGGAGCGGTCGCGGTGGGTGGAGCGTGCTTGCGCGAGAAGATGGCCATGGCGCCCTCGTGGTTGGTCTGGCCGGGCAGAATCGCCCGGGCGGGACCGGATTATACGAGGCGCGTCCGCGTCCCAAACTGCTCGGAGAGCTATTGTTGCCACCGCGTGGCGGAACGCTCCATCATCACGATCGGCGTCTTCGACGGGGTCCACCTCGGGCACCGCGCCCTGGTCCGGCGCGCCGACGCCTGGCGCCGGGCTCACGCGCCCGAGGCGAGGATTCTGGCGCTGGCGTTCGACCCCCATCCGCTGACCAGGCTTCGGCCCCAGGCCGTGCCGGCGCGCCTGTCGACGTTCGCCCAGCGGGTTCGCTGGTTGCAGGAGGCGGGCGCCGACGAGGTGGAGCGGCTGGATCCCGGGCCGGATCTGCTTGGCCTTGAGGCGGAGGCGTTCGTCGAGCGGTTTCTGCTGGCGCGCGGCGTGGCGTGCGTGGTGGAGGGCGCCGACTTCCGCTTCGGCAAGGGGCGCCGGGCCGACTGCGCAGCGCTGGCAGAGATCGGCGCCCGGCGCGGCTTTGCCGTCGAGGTCGTGGACCCGGTGCAGGTGGCGCTGACGGACGCCACAACCGCTGCCGCATCCAGTTCGCTGGTGCGCCGGCTGCTGGCGGCCGGGCGTGTCGGGGACGCGTCGGTCGCGCTGGGCCGCCCGTACGAGATGGAAGGGCCGGTGCAGCGCGGCGACCGGCGGGGACGGCTGCTGGGGATTCCGACGCTGAACCTCGGCGTCTCGACGGCGGCGCCGCGCGCGGGGGTGTACGCGGGCGAGGTCGCGCTGCCTG
Organism: Phycisphaerales bacterium JB039; assembly: GCA_043101635.1. GTDB lineage: Bacteria > Planctomycetota > Phycisphaerae > Phycisphaerales > UBA1924 > CAYMJK01. Next base: position 8,849 of record JBICIE010000069.1, read on the forward strand.
ACGGGCGGCTGGCGCCGGCGGCGATCAGCGTCGGGGTCCGTCCGATGTATCCGGATTCGCCGGCGACGGTCGAGGCGCACCTGATCGGCATGGGGCCGGAGGGGCCCGCGAAGCCGAATCTTCCCGGGCTTCCGGAGTACGGCTGGGCGGCGCAACTGCGCTTCTGCGCCTGGCTGCGCGACCAGATCGCTTACCCCAGCGCTGAGGCGCTGGTGGCCCAGATCGAGCGGGACTGCGCCCGGGCCCTGCTCGCCCTGCAGGCGCTGGCGGAGCCTGCCCATGTCTGACTGGCAGTCAACCGAGACGATCGAGACCGCCTGCGCCTGGCTCGCCGGGCGGCAGCGGATCGCGCTGGTGACGCACCAGAAGCCGGATGGGGACGCCGCCGGGGCCACGCTGGCGCTGGGGCGGACCGTGCGCCGGCTGGGGCGGCAGGCGGCCGTGATCTATGCCGGTCCGGAGCCGCACTGGCTGGGCGAGTTCGGCGCCGGCGGCGAGTGGGCGCTGGTGGAGCGCGACGGGCTGCCGCAGGATGACTTCGACGCGGTCGTCATCTGCGATACCGGGAGCCGGGATCAACTCGGTCCGCTGCTTCCGCTGGTGTCGCGCAGCTCCGGGCGCTGCCTGATCATCGATCATCATTTGTCAGGGGAGGGGGACCTGGCGGACCGACTGCTGATCGACACCAGGGCCGCGGCGGTGTGCGAGCCGATCGGGCGCTTGTGCGCGCGCATGCTTGATTGTCCGGTCGCCGGCTTGCCGCGAGAGATCGCCGAGGCGCTGTATCTGGGGGTTGGGACCGACACGGGGTGGCTGCGCTACTCGAACGTGACGCCCCGGACGCTGCGTCTGGCGGCGGAGCTGATCGAAGCGGGGGCTGATCCGGCGGGCGTGTACGAGCGGGTGGAGCAGCGCGAGCGGGCAGCGCGGATCCGGCTGCTGGCCCGGGCGCTGGGATCGCTGCGCCTGCTGGTCGATGAGACGCTGGCGGTGCTGCGGATCACGCGCGAGGACATTCGGCTGGCGGGGGCGGCGCCCTCGGACACCGGCGGCTTCACGGACTTGCCGATGAGCATCCGCAGCGTCCGGGTCGTGGCGGTGCTGACGGAGGTGGAGGCCGAGGGCGGCGCGCCGCTCACCAAGATCAGCCTGCGGAGCAAGCCGGGGCCGGGCGCCGTGGATGTGAACCAGATCGCCGCGGCGCTGGGCGGCGGGGGCCACGCGCGGGCGGCGGGGGCGCGCATCGGCGTCGATCTCGACAGCGCCGAAGCGGCGATCATCAAGGCGCTGGGCGGGTGAGCGATCAGGGGCGCAAGGGCGACGGGGGCAGGCGGCCGCGGCCGGGGCGCCGGCCGCCCTTGCGGATCTTCCCGACGACGCTGTGGGAGTATCCCAGTCAGCACTACGACAGCCCGCGCGGGGCAACCGAGCAGGGCTCCAAGGGGTACGCGGGCGCGACGCCGAGCTGGGTCATCTGGCAACTGCTGATGCGGTACACGCGCGAGGGCGATCTCGTACTGGATCCGATGGCCGGCAGCGGGACAACGCTGGATGTGGCGCAGGATCTGGGGCGGCGGGCGATCGGGTTCGACCTGGCGCCGTCGCGCGCGGACATTCAGCAGGCCGACGCCCGCGCGATTCCGGTTGCTGACGAGTCGTGCGACTTTGCGTTCATCGACCCGCCGTACTCGACGCACATCGAGTACTCGGACGATCCTGCCTGCATCGGGAAGCTGGACGCCGGCGGGCCGGATGAAGGCACGGCGTACTACGACGCGATGGAGCAGGTGATCGGCGAACTGCACCGGGTCCTGCGGAACCGGCGCTACATAGGGCTGTACGTCAGCGACTCGTGGCGGAAGCGCAAGGGGCGGCCGGGCGGGCAGTTCATGCCGATCGGCTTCGAGCTGTTCGACCTGCTGCGCCGGCGGTTCAAGCCCATCGACATCATCTGCGTGGTGCGCCAGAACCAGAAGCTCGGTCGCGGCAACTGGCGCAAGGCGGCGGAGGAGGAGAATTTCTTCCTGCGCGGGTTCAATTATGTGCTGATTGGGAAGAAGGAGGAGGGGGGGAGAGAGCGGAGAATAGAGAATAGAGTCCTCTGAATAATTGGGCGCAACCGGGCCGGCTTTTCAGGCGAATCTTTTGTGAGCGACGATGTTTGTCGCACAGGAGGCGCGTGATGGCTGAGCGACGGAATCAGGATGCGGGGCTGCTGGAT
>JBICIE010000070.1:0-20728 GCA_043101635.1 Phycisphaerales bacterium JB039
CCTCAGCAACCGCCTCTTCGCGAACCAGGCCGAACTCGACCAAGGCTGCCTGAACGCCTGGAACACTCTCACCACCGACCGCGTCAAGTCGCTCTGCACGTGCAACTGGCTGCCCGCAAATTAAGTGCGATTGGTATGAGAAGTCTTCGTCCGGGTTACGGGACCTGCGCGGGGGGCTTCTTTCGGACGCTTTGCGCCATCGCTTTGCCGATCGCGGCGGGGATAACGCGCAGCGGACGCGCGCAGCGCTGCTGCGCGGGCTCAAGCGGCGCCCGGCAATGTCCGAGAAGCCAGCGGCCCGCGCGAGCGCGAGGCGGAAGCCGAGTGCGCGATGGGCGGGCGCCGTCCCGCCAAAGCGCCGGCCTTTCTTCTTATCCGTGCCCCATCTGTGTCATCTGTGGATCCTGCCTTGCTGCCTTGCTGCCTTTCCCTGATCCCCGATCGCCGATCCCTGATCCCTTCATCCATTCCCGGCAGCGGCGCCGGCGCGCCAGCGCGGAGAGGGGCACGCGCTGGCGGCGCCGGGCCGCTCAGGCCGGGTTGGTCCGGATGCGCCGCTCCAGCCGCGCTGCGAGATCCTCGATCGAGAGCCCATCGACGCCCGAGCCGACCTCCACGGTCATGCCATCGGCCATCTGCCGCTCGATGCGCTGGTGCGCGGTGATCACCGTCGAGTGATTGGGCCGGCCGATGCCGCGGGCGATCTCCGGGTAGCTGCGCGTCGTCAGCCGGCGGGCCAGCAGCGTGATGAGCGCGCGGGCCAGCACCACCTTCTTGTGCCGGCCGCGCCCGAACAGGTCGGTCTGCTCGACCTCGAGCTCAGCGCAGACGACATCGAGGATGCGCTCCAGCCGGATGGGCCGGCGGGCATCCCGCCCGCCCGTCGTGCGCACGCCCGGATCGCTCATGCCCAGGGCCCGGCGCACCGTCAGCAGCCCGACCTCGGAGCCGTTCTGGCGCCCGACCAGCCGGTGCAGAGCCTCGACGCGTGTCAGCGCGCCGCCCAGATCGCGGAAGCTGGAGTCGCGGCCCTCGGCCTCCGGCGACTCGGCGATGAGCCGCAGGGCGTCATCGGCGAGCTTGAGGTCGCGCCGGCGGCTCTCGCGCCGCAGGTACTCGATGCGCATCGGCAGCGTCGGCGCCTCGATCTCGGCGACCAGACCGGCCAGGAAGCGGCTGGCCAGCGAGGCGTTGAAGGCGTCGACGCGGGCCGGGTGCTCATCGGAGGCCAGCGCCAGGCGGGCGCCATCGAGATTGATGGTGTCCAGCGTGTGCAGGAACTCCTTCTGCGTCGCCTGCTTGCTGGTGAGGAAGTGGACATCATCGATGCACAGCAGGTCGACGTTGCGGTAGGCCTTGCGGAAGGACTCGGTGTTGTCCGAGCGGATGGCGGTGACGAACTCGTTGGTGAAGGCCTCGCCGGTCAGATACTTGACCTTGGCGCCGGGCGACTGCTCCTGGAACCGGCGGGCCAGCCCCTGCAGCAGGTGCGTCTTGCCGACGCCGCAGGCGCCGTGGACGAACAGGAGGCTGAACTCGGGCTCGGCGCCGGCTTCGGCCAGGCGGCAGGCGGCGGTGTAGGCCAGCTCGTTGGCCGGGCCGACGACCATGTCATCGAGCTTGCGCATGGGCGCCGCGTCCGCCCGCTTGCGGGCCCGCAGGCGCGGGCGCGGGGCGGTGGCGGCGCCGTTGCCGTTGTTCTGGCCGTTGGCCGCGCCGACGGCCGGGGCAGGCGGCGAGGCGGCGGGCGTCGTTGGCGCAGCGGGCGAGGCAGTTGAGACGGGCGTGGTGCGCCGGTTGACGGTGAAGCGGATGCGCCCGCCGCGCTCGGCGAGCGTGGCGTCGGCCCGCATGGCGCCGCGGATGACATCGCCGAATCGGCGATCGAGGAACTGGGCCAGGAACTGGGAGGGGGCTGCGAGTTCGAGGCTGTCATCCTCGACGCGGATGTCCACGGCCCGGGCGAAGTAGCGCTCGAAGCTGGTCTCGCCCACCGCCTCGGAGATGCGGTCTCGCACGAGGCGGCGCAGGGATGGTGCGCTGACGCGCTGCGGCGCGGAGCGCTCGGCGAGACGGGCGCGCGAGGGACTGCCATTTTCAAGCGTCCGGGGCGTGGTGGGCATGTGGGCGACCTCCAGTCGGCCAGAAGGACAGCGCCCGCCGCGGCCTTCCTGCCGTGGCGGCGCAGATGTGGGTTCAGAGTCCTTTCTCCTCCCGGGGCGCCGGCGGCGTCATTGCCGCCGCTGCCGGGGGGTACGATCGCTCGCTGCGCCCGGAGGCGCACAGACAGCCCGGGCGCCATCCCATGGCGCGCCGGCCGGCTGCGAGCGAGCGTTCAACAGATCCCCCGACGATTCAGTTACCCCGAGTCGCCGATCCTTGGCCCGCGGGGCGGAATGTAGCGGCAATTCGGCCGCTCAGCAAGTGGATCCGGGAGGCATTGGCCGGCCCCGGCGGGCCACGGAGGCGGCGAATACTGCGCTGACAAGTGTTTGCGCGCCGTGAAGATTTTCTTTTCCACCGTCAGTCCGCGTGCGCTGGACGAAATGTGGATGAACGCGGCGCCGGATCGAGCGAGCGCACGAACGCGAGCCGGGCGCTGACCTCGCGGAATCCAAGGCGCTGGTACAGGCGCAGCGCCGGAGCGTTGCGCCGATCGACGGCGCAGGTGATGGTGTCGGCGCCGTCCCGCTTTCGCCGGGCCGCCGCGGCGCCGATGGCGTCCTGGAGCAGGCGGAGGCCCAGCCCCCGGCCCCGCAGCGCCGGCCCCAGGCCGATGTAGACCAGCTCGACACTGCGGTGGGCCGGGGAGGGGTTGAGCAGGATGCAGCCCTCCGGCTGGCCGCGGAGCGTCACGAGGCGCCACATCGAGCCGGTCCAGCGTCCGGTGGCCTGGTGGGAGTCGATGACATCCTCGGTCTCGCGCAGGCCGCACAGCTCCGGGCAGTCGAGGGTGCTCTGGTAGGACCGCTCCATCGCTTCGGCGAGCTGCCGGCGGTCCTCCGATCCGCGTGCGAGCGTCCGCAGCGGGCGGACGGCGACTCCGGGCGGCCAGTGCGCCTGGCTGGCGGTAGCGGCGTCGACGGCCCGAAGCGGGCGGCTGAGGTAGGCGAGGTTGCCGACGTGCAGGAAGCCGGCGTCGCGGAAGGCCCGCTCGGCCCAGGGCTCGGAGGGCTCGGGGAGGCCCTGGGCGATGACGACCCGCTGGCCGAACCGCTGCTGGAGGCCGGCGCAGGCGGCGCGCACGGACTCGGCGCGGGCTTCGGGGTGGTCGGCGCCGTCGGCGGGGCGCGAGACGAAGAGCATGGCCGTGCGGCCCGCCCCGAGGACCGCCAGGGCGGCCTCGGCCACCTGGCCATCCGGCCCGACGACACCCCAGAACAGGTCCAGGTCGATGCCATGCTCCGGGGCCGCTTCCAGGAAACTGGCCGCGGCACGATCCCGTGCGGGGCCGGACGCATCCACCATCCGCCTGGCCGCGGACAGACGCAGCGAGGCAGGCAGCGAGATGGCGCCGGTCGAAGTGAACTCGGAGTGACCCATGCCGATTGACCCGCCGAGGGGCGTCAGTAGACTAACCTCCACGGCGCGGGTCTGCCGGGCCCCGCAAGGAGAACCGCGATGATCCCAGGCGCACGCTTCATCAGCACACTTCTCACCCTGTGCTGCGTCCTGGCTCTGGCGCTGCCGCTGGGCGGCGCGGCGCCGGAGCCGAATCCGGCCCCGCAGCGGTGGGAGTTGCAGATCCGTCCCGGGCCGCTGCGCGTGGCGTCGGTGGAGACCGAGGGTGGCGCCCGGCTTTACCTGTATTTCACCTACACCGTGACGAACAAGTCGGGGCAGTCGGTGCTGTTTGCCCCGATGTTCACGCTGGCCACCGACGAGGGTGGCAGCCAGGTTGCCGGCGACGGCGTGCCGGGCGAGGTGACCTCGGAGCTGCTGGGACGGCTGGAGAACCCGTTCCTGGAGGACCAGCTCTCGATTATCGGTCCTCTCCAGCAGGGCATCGAGAACGCCCGGGAGGGGCTGGTGATCTGGCCGCTGCTGGACGCGGATGTGGATGAGCTGAAGCTGTTTGCCGCGGGCTTCAGCGGGGAGACGGCCCGGGTGGAGATCATCGACCCGGTCGATGAGCAGGCCCGGACGGTGACGCTGCGCAAGACGCTGATGCTGCGGTACGCGACGCCCGGGGAGCTGCAGCCGGGGCCGCAGCCGCTGCAGATGACCGACCAGCGCTGGATCATGCGCTAGGGGCCGGCTAGACTCCGGGCCCGATTTTCGGGGCTGGAATCGCATCGGGCGGGCAGCCCGATCTCACGGCGGAGACTGCTGTTATGGCACACAAGAAGGGCCAGGGCTCGACCAAGAACGGGCGCGACTCGAACCCGCAGTTCCGCGGGGTGAAGCTGTACGGCGGCGAGACGGCCAAGGCCGGCTCGATCATCGTGCGCCAGTGCGGGACGCACTTCCTGCCGGGCTTCAACGTCAAGCGGGCCAAGGACGACACGCTGTTCAGCCTCGTGCCGGGCAAGGTCGTGTACCGCGGGCGGCGCGTGCACGTGACGCCGATGGATGAGACGGCGCCGCGGCCGGTGTGGCTGGCGGCGGCTGGCGCGGCGTAGGCGCGGACATTTGTCGAAGAGACTGCGCCGAGCCGGGAGACCGGCTCGGTTTTTCTTTTGGGGGGCGCAGCGACAGCGCCCGCGCGATGCGCGTGACTCGTCCTGGAACCAGCGACGTCGGCGTGGGACATCACGGTGCGCGTGGGAGGGCGCCGGCGCCGGCGATCAGGTCGCGCGGGCGGGGAATCTGGCGCGGCGCCTGGGGCTGGCCTTTGGGCTGGCGGAGTTGAGGGGTGGAAGCGCACCGGCGCTGGGGCAGCGCGGATTCGGTCGGCGGCTCGGCGCCGGACGCCGGGTTGGATGGCGGGGCGCTCGGAATGGACTTGATGGACTGGATGGACCTGGATGTTGGCGTGGGGGCTGTGGGCGCAGGGGCTGCGGGCGCAGGGGCTGCGGGCGCGAAGGCTGCGCGCGGGGGTTGGGCGGCGCACAGGCGGGACGCCTGTGCCACCCGTGGCAGCGATGCGCCACGCCTCTTTGTGCGGCGGAGGGGGTTGAGGGCGGCGATGGCGCTGCGGAGGGTGAGCTTGCGCTTGAAGTCCTTGGCGCGCTCGATGGGTGTGAGGATGGCGATGGCGGCCTTGAGGGTGATCTCCTGGCTGCGGAGGGCAGACGCCGAGATGTGCTCGGCGAGGTAGAGGGGCGCGCGGACGAGATTGAAGAGGGCGATGGCCGCGGCGGAGGCGCTGGAGGCGCGGATGTCCTCAGCGCGCTGCTGGTCGAAGGCGCGGAGGCGCTGGAGCATGCGTTTCGTGTGGGGATGGTCGGCCCAGGCGAAGAGGGTCTCGGCATCTATGTCGCAGGCGCGGGCGAGATCGAGGTGGCTGTTGGATTCGAAGTAGCGGAAGAGGAGGGCATCGGGGTCGATGTGGGCCGGGAGCGCGGGGCGGGCGTCCGGCGCATCGGGACCGGGAGATTTTTGTGCGTGCGGGTCGAGTTCTTCGGGGTGTTGCGCGAAATCGTGTCCACGGCGCGCGCGCAGCGCGAGCAGGTCGGGCATGTCGGCGTGGGCTTGGCGCGCAGCGCGCGGGCCGTTGGAATGGCCGTTTGCGGCGTGGGGCGGGGCTTCGGGGGTGGTGGTGGCGGGCATGGGTCGGCCTCGGGAATGTGGTGGCTCTCTACCCATGGGCGGCGGGACGGGTTTGCGCGCGCAGGGCGGGTATATGGGCGCACGCGGGGGCGCGGAGAGCGCGGGGGAGAGGCGGGATTGGCGGGGCGACTACGAGGGAGGGTGGCCGCACTCGGGGCAGGGGCCGGCGATGCCGGCGAGGTCGGCGTTGCACTTGGGGCAGCGGGCGCGGCGGCGGCGCGCGCTCATGATGGGTACTTCGACCGCCATCAGGAGCGCCACGAATATCACCACGTTGCCCGCGGCTGGTAGCGGGTGAATGCCAAGCGGGAGAACGATCCGAGTTTCTCCAAGCAAGGCGCCGAAGCGTGTTGGCAGCCCGAGCGTCACCCGTTGGCTCTCGCCCGACGCTGGTGAGACCTCTCGACGCACGATCGCAAACATCGCTCGAAACGGCCAGCCGACTTCATGGACCTCCAAGGTGGCGGATGTAACCGGCCGGTGAGCGTTCTGCTCACTGTCGATCACGATGCGGTGGTAACCCACTCCCCATGCGTCTACTCGTTGTGCGGGCGGTGGCCAGTCCTGTGGAACGTCAACAGGCCAGCTTGCTCGCGCGGCGGGGACTTCGTGGCGCACGTGCTGACAGATTGCGCATGTCCAGCCTGTCGCGAATGACAGCAGGACCGCCGCCAACACCAGGCGTGTCCACGAGCAGATGCGCGGCCAGCGCTTCATGTGTGCAGGATACGGGATCGGGGTGGTGGCCGCAAGGGTGGAGGCGAGTGGCGCCTTCGCCCATTTCATGGGCTCTGGGAGTTTTGGGCGGCGCTGACCCCGGGCTTTGCTCGTCCGCCTGCGGCGGTCTCGCGGCGCCCGGGGCAAGGGACCGGTCGCCCGCGTCGCGGGCTGCATGCGCGCGGTGGCTGGAGAGGTGTTTGCCTGGCCTTTGGGTGAACGCGCGCTGGAAGCCTGCGCCGCTGGGAGGGAGAAGGCAGTCAAGAAGGAGATGAGGCGTTGCCGCGCGGTTGGGTTGGGAGGCGCACAGGCGGGACGCCTGTGCCACCCGATCGCATCGCGCCGTTCTCCCGTTCCTGTTGATGTGCCGGGCGAGCGAAGGGGGCGACATCGGGCGGAAGCCCGACGCCACGGTCAGACCTCGAGCATCAGGCGCTGGGGGGCTTCGATGGCTTCCTTGACCTTGACGAGGAAGGTCACGGCCTCGGCGCCATCAATGATGCGGTGGTCGTAGCTGAGGGCGAGGTACATCATCGGGCGCAGGGCGATCTGCCCGGGGTTGTCCGGATCCTCGACTGCGCGGTTCTTGATGGCGTGCATGCCGAGGATGGCTGACTGGGGCGGGTTGAGGATGGGCGTGCTGTTGAGCGAGCCGAAGACGCCGCCGTTGGTGATGGTGAACGTGCCGCCGGTCATCTCGTCCAGCGTGAGCTTGCCATCCTTGGCGCGGGTTCCGTAGTCCTTGATGGTGGCCTCGATCTCGGCGAAGCTCATGCGCTCGGCGCTGCGGATGACCGGGACGACCAGGCCCTTGGGGCTGGCGACGGCGATGGCGACATCGCAGTAGTCGTGGTACTCGATGGCGGGCTTGCCCTCTTCATCTTCGACGATGGAGGCGTTGACCTTCTCGACCTGGCGCAGGGCGCCGCAGACGGCCTTGACGAAGAAGCTCATGAAACCGAGGCCGACGCCATGGGCCTCCTGGAACTGCTCCTTGTAGCGCTTGCGCAGAGCCATGACGGCGGTCATGTCGCACTCGTTGAAGGTGGTGAGCATCGCCGCGGTGTGCTGGGCCTCGACGAGGCGGGTGGCGACGCGCTGGCGCAGGGGGCTCATGCGCTCGCGCCGGCTGGCGCGGTCGGGGGCCTGCTTGCCGGCGGCGGCGATGGGCTTGCGCTCGATGGTCGGCGAGGCCGCGGCGGACTTGATGTACTCGAGGACATCCTGCTCGCGGATGCGCCCGGCAGCGCCGGTGGGCGTGACCTGTGACAGGTCGACGCCCTGATCCTCGGCGATCTTGCGGGCCAGCGGGGTGGCGTGCAGGGCGCCGTTGGGGCCTGCGGGCGCAGACTCGCGGCGTGGCGCGGGGGGGGCGGCGGGCTCGCGGCTGGCGGGCTGATCGACCGGAGGCGCCCCACCGCCGGCGGCGGGCGCTTCGGCTGATTCGGCGGCGGCCTTCTTTGCTTCGGACTTCTTCGGCTGGGGCTGGCGCTTTGGCGGCTCGCCGGCGGTGATCGTGCCGACGGTGGCGCCGACATCGACCTCATCGCCCTCGGCGGCGCTGTGGGAGAGGATGCCGGACTCAGGCGCCGGCACCTCCATCGTGACTTTGTCGGTCTCGAGTTCGAGGACGGGCTCATCCCGCTCGACGTACTCGCCATCGCCCTTGAGCCATGCGGCGATGACGCCGGTGGTGACCGACTCGCCGACCTCGGGGATTCTGATCTCAATAGCCATCAGTGGGGTTCCGGTTGAGCGCCGTCGGCTGCCTGGCAGTTACGACGAGGCCATTGCCTTGGTCTTTGGCTCCTGGGCCACGGCGCCGTTGGGAGCGCCGGCATCTTCCGGCGCCGGGGCCGGGCCGACTGCGCGTTCGATGATCGACTCCTGCTCGGCCTTGTGGCGGCTCTTGGAGCCGGTTGCGGGGGTGCCGCTGGCCTCGCGGCCGACGTATTCCAGCTCGATGGACAGGCGCTGGCGGATGCGATCGGCCAGGAAGAAGTACGCGCCGGCGTTGCGCGGCTCTTCCTGGGCCCACATGCGGCGCTCGACGTTGGGATAGCGGTCGAGCACGCTGCGCAGCAGGTCGATGTGCAGCGGGTAGAGCTGTTCGACGCGGATGATCGCGACATCTGCGGCGCCGAGCAGATCGCGGCGCTCGGCCAGTTCGAAGTAGAGCTTGCCGGTGCACAGCACGAGGCGTCGCACCGCGGAGGGATCGGCGGCGCCGGCCTCGAAGGCAGGATCGTCGATGATCTCGCGGAAGCCGCCGCGGGTGAGCTCGTCGATGCGGCTGGTGGGCTTGCGCAGCAGGCTCTTGGGCGTCATGACGACGAGCGGCTTGCGGAAGGGACGTCGCATCTGCCGGCGCAGCAGGTGGAAGATCTGGGCGCCGGTGGTGGGATAGACGACCTGGATGTTGCTGCCGCCGCAGAGCTGGAGGAAGCGCTCCATGCGGGCGGAGGAGTGTTCCGGCCCGGCGCCCTCATAGCCGTGCGGGAGCAGGAGCGTGAGGCCGGACCATCGGTCCCACTTGGCCTGGGCGCTGGTAATGAACTGATCGATGATGACCTGGGCGCCGTTGATGAAGTCGCCGAACTGGGCCTCCCAGCAGACGAGCATCTCGGGATCGGCCAGGGAGTAGCCGTACTCGAATCCGAGGACGGCCTGCTCGGACAGCGGGCTGTCGTAGATGCAGAGCATGGCCTGGACCTTATGGCCGTCGGCGGGCTGCTCCAGCGGGCGCAGCGGCGTGGGGGGCACGAGGATCTGGCGCATGTGGTTGAGGGGGATGTAGGAGGCGCCGGTCTCGGTGTCGCGGAGCACCGCGTGGCGGTGGCTGAAGGTGCCGCGGCGGGAATCCTGGCCGCTGACCCGGACGGCGTTGCCCTCCAGCAGCAGGGCGCCGATGGCGAGCGATTCGCCGTCGGCGTAGCTGATGTCGCCGGTGGTGGGCAGTTCGGCCCGCTCCTTGAGGAGCTTCTTGAGCTTGCGGTTGAGATGGAAGCCGTCGGGCACGCGCCCGAGGGCGGCGCAGACCTCCTTGATCAGCTCCATGCTGGCGCCGGTGTCGACGGGGTCGAAGGTGAAGTCTTCGCCGTAGCCGGACCACTTGGCGCTGCCGGGATCGATGGTCGGGTCGTAGGGGGAGCTGCGGGCAGCGCGCTGGGCCTTCTCAAGGGCCTCATCCAGCCGTGCGCTGATCTCGTCGACATCGTCCTCGCTGATGACACCATCGGCGAGGAGGCGCTGGGCGTAGACCTGGAGCACATCGGGCTTGCCCTTGATCAGCTTGTAGAGCTGGGGCTGGGTGAAGGACGCCTCATCCTGCTCGTTGTGGCCGTAGCGGCGGTAGCAGAGCATGTCGATGAAGACATCCTTGCGGAAGCGGCGACGGTACTCGACGGCGAGCCAGGCGGCGAAGACGCAGGCCTCGGGATCCTCGCCGTTGACGTGCAGGACCGGGGCCTCGGCCATCTTGGCGACATCGGTGCAGTAACGGGTGGAGCGGCCGTCCTCGGGGCTGGTGGTGAAGCCGATGAGGTTGTTGACGACGACGTGGACCGTGCCGCCGGTGGTGTAGCCGCTGAGCTGGGAGAGATTCAGGGTCTCGGCGACGAGGCCCTGACCGGCGATGGCGGCGTCTCCGTGGATGAGCATGGGCACGACGCGCCGGCGTTCTCCGTCGCCGCGGAGGCGCTGCTTGGCGCGGGTGCGCCCCTGGACCACCGGGCCGACGGCCTCGAGGTGGCTGGGGTTGCTGGCCATGGCGAGGTGGATGCGCTGGCCGTGGCGGAAGATGCGCTCGGCGCTGTAGCCGCGGTGGTACTTGACATCGCCGCCGCCGTCGGCGAAGTCCTCTTCCCAACTGTCCTCGAATTCGGTGAAGATCTGCTCGTAGGTCTTGCCCATCACGTTGTTGAGCACGCTGAGGCGGCCGCGGTGGGCCATGCCGAGGACGATCTCCTCGGCGCCGGTCTCGGCGGCCCGCTCGATGGCGGCGTTGAGCAGGGGGATGAGCGACTCGGCGCCCTCGAGGCTGAAGCGCTTCTCACCAGGGTAGCGATTGCCGAGGAACTTCTCGAAGCTCTCGGCCTGGAGGAGCTGGCGGAGGATGTGGGCCCGGTCGCCGCGGCCAAGGCGGGGGCGGCCCTCCATGGACTCGACGAAGCTCTGGATCCAGCGGCGTTCTTCGGCATCGAGGATGTGGGAGAACTCGACGCCCAGGGAGCCGCAGTAGGTCCGCTCGAGCTTGTCGATGACCTCCCGGAGGGTGGCGCCCTCGGGCAGGCCGAGTTCCTCGACGTGGATGACCGCCTCCAGATCGGAGGGGGTCAGGTCGTAGTAGGAAGGGTCGAGCCAGCGGGGGCGATCGGGCTCGCGGCCGAAGGGGTCGAGCCGGGCGGCGAGGTGGCCGGTCTCGCGGTAGGCGGTGATGAGGGCGTCGGCCCGGTACTGGAGGGTGGCCTCGTCGCAGCCGGCGCATCCGGCCCCGGTTCCGGGGGCGGACCGCCCGAGTTCGAAGCCGCGGAAGAAGTCGGCCAGGCCCGGGTCGACCGAGCGTGGATCGCGGCGGTACTGCTCGTACTGATCGTCGAGGTATCCGGCGTTCCAGGCGTTGATGGACGGGCGGACTGGGCGCGGCGCCATTGCTCTGAGCCTCGCTGTCAGGGCTCCGATCGGGGCCGCGCCCGACCCGGAAGGCCCACAAACGGAGATGGTAGTCTCGCTATCGGCCCGCGCCGAGCGCGCCATGGGCGATTCATGGCGCAAAGGCCGGGCGATTCGGGGCAGCCGGACGGGAGCGGGCGTGGTCCGATAGCGATGCGGCTTCAGGCTCAACCGAAGCGGCCGGTGACGTATTCCTCGGTCTCGGCGAGGCGGGGGTTCTGGAAGACGTCGGTGGTCGGGCCGTACTCGACGAGGCGGCCGAGATACATGAAGGCGGTGAAGTCGCTGACGCGGGTGGCCTGCTGCATGTTGTGGGTGACGATCAGCACGGTGTAGCGCTGGGCGATCTGCGTGATCAGTTCCTCGATGCGCAGGGTCGCGATCGGGTCCAGGGCGCTGCAGGGCTCATCGAGCAGCAGCAGTTCGGGGTCGGCGACGATGGCGCGGGCGATGCACAGTCGCTGCTGCTGGCCGCCGGAGAGGCCGAGGGCGGACTCCTTGATGCGGTCCTTGACCTCGTCCCAGATGGCCGCGGCCCGCAGGGAGCGCTCGCAGGCCTCATCCAGCACGCTGCGCCGGTTCTCGCCGTCGATGCGCAGGGGGTAGACCACGTTCTCGTAGATGGACATCGGGAACGGGTTGGGGCGCTGGAAGACCATGCCGATGCGCTTGCGCAGATCGATGACATCGACATCGCGGGCGTAGACCTGGCGATTGTTGAGGATCATGTCGCCCTCGACGCGCACGCCGGCGATCAGGTCATTGAGCCGGTTGACAGCGCGCAGCAGGGTGCTCTTGCCGCAGCCGGAGGGGCCGATGAGGGAGGTGACGCGTCCGCGCGGCACATCCATGGAGACATCGAAGATGGCCTGCTTGGCGCTGTAGAAGAGGTTGAAGTCGCGCACCTCGAGGATCGGCTCCTCCAGCCCGACCGACTCGTGGACGACGGCCTCGGCCCGCTTGCCGGCGCGGATGGCCTCGATGACGGGGTAGCGGCGCTCCCGTTCGGCGGCGCCGTGATGTCTACCCATGGTCACGCGAACCGGCTCCTTGGCAACTTGGATCATCTTCCCGCTCCCGGGGTTTGCATGGTACTCAGAAGTGCCCGCTGGTGAGCCGGGCCCGCAGACGGGCGCGGACGGTTATGGCGACGAGGTTCATCAGCAGCACGATGGAGATGAGCAGCAGGGTGGTGGTCCAGACCAGGGGCCGGGCGGCCTCCGAATCCGGGCTCTGGAAGCCGAGGTCGTAGATGTGGAAGCCCAGGTGCATGAAGCTGCGCTCCGGGTGCACGAAGGGAAAATGCCCGCTGTAGGGCAACTGTGAGACCTTCTTGGCGGCGCCGACGACCATGAGCGGGGCGACCTCGCCGGCGCCGCGGGCCATCGCGAGGATGGCGCCGGTCATGATGCCGGGCATGGCGCTGGGCAGGACGATCCGCTTGATGGTCTGCCACTGCGAGGCGCCGCAGCCGTAGCTGCCCTCGCGGGCGGAGTTGGGGACCGCGGCGATCGCCTCTTCGGTGGCGACGATGACCACCGGCAGCGTGAGCAGGGCCAGGGTCAGCGAGGCCCAGAGCAGGCCCGTCTTGCCGTAGACCGGGTTGCCGGCCTCGGCCCGCACCGGGAAGAGCCCGTTGAAATAGGGGGTGGTGCTGATGACCACGGCGGCCATGGCGGCAGCGCTGATCCACAGCGCGCCGGTCGCATAGCGCATGGTGCGGTTCATGCCGGTCTGTGGCTGGCCGGGGCGCGGCTTGGCGAAGTAGCCGGCCACCAGCGCGGAGGCGGCCACCACGACGGCGCCGCCAAACAGCGGCCACCACCGGCCGGGAGCGCTGGCCTGTTCCGGCCCGCCATCGACGAAGCTGCCCACCGCGTAGGCGAAGAAGCCCAGCCCGAAGACACCGTAGACGATGCTCGGCACGCCGGCGAGGTTGTTCACCGCGATGCGCACCATGCTCGTCAGCGGTCCCTGCACGGCGTACTCGCGCAGGTAGATCGCGGCGACCACGCCCAGCGGCAGCACCACGACGCTCAGCAGCAGCGTGAGCAGCACGGTGCCGAAGATGACGGGGAAGACGCCGCCCTCGGTGTTCTCGCGGCGCGGATCATCGGAAAGGAACTCCCACCAGCGCGACAGATAGACGACCAGTTCTCCGGCGGTTCCGATCTGATTGGTCTGCACGGCGCGGACGACATCGGCGACGGGCATGGGCTCGCCCATCTGGGTCTGGCTGGCGAATCGGTCGGTCTCGATGTCGCGCACGCGGATGCGGTAGCGATCGTTCTGCTCCTGCAGCTCGGCGATCTGGCGCAGGGTCTCGCTGGCGGCCTGCTCGGCCCTGGCGATCCTGGTCTGGGCGTCGGCGACGATGGCCTGGGCCTCGGCGGGCGTGAACGTGCTGTGCATCCACGGCCTGGTCAGCCACAGGCTCACAAGCAGCGCCAGGGCGAGCAGCACGAGGAGGCCGCGCCCGAGGCTGACCAGCGGGCGCCAGTCGAAGGTGACCCTGGCGCGCATGCGTCCGAGGACGACGAAGCCGGCCGCGGCGGCGCCGGTGGCGACGGCGCCGCTGATCCAGAGCCACCACGGGGCCGGGGCCTGCTCGGCCCCGATGCGGCCGGCCAGGCGCAGCTCGGCTTCGCGGATGCGAAGGCGCTGGCGTTCGATGCGCCGGTTGGCGGAATCAAGCGGCCCGGTGTTGAGCTGGCGGATGCGATGGCGGATGCGCTGCGTCTGGGGGTGGATCTCCCGGAGCGTGGCGATGGTCGCGTCGGGTCCGCTGGCGAGAAAGACGATCTCCTCGATGCGCGTTGCGCCCTCGGGGGTCTCGCCAAGGATGGTGCGCTCGATCCGCTGCGGGGCCTCGACCGACTCGGGTACCGTCGCGCCGGCGGGAATCACGACCTCGCGCCGCTCGGTGACGGCCTCCGGGACGCCGATGAAGACGCCCCAGTCCAGGCGCTCCAGCAGCACGGCGTCGGGGTCGCGCTCGGTGGCGGCGATCTCGTGCAGCGGCACCCAGCGGAACGGCTCTTTACCCAGTTCCAGGGCGCCGACGCGATACAGCCGCCGGATCGGCCGGCCATCGTCGGTGAACGCCTCGGGGGCGAGCTGGCCGGCCTCGAGCTGCGCGGCGAGGCGCTCGCGGACATCCGCCGGTGGCAGGTAGGCCTCCTGCTGGACCGGCACGCCGAGGAACTGCTCGCCGCTGGTCAGCGAGACGCGGTCGACCGGTCGGGGCCAGAAGGTCTTCATGCCCTGGACGACGATCAGGCCGAGCAGACCGACGATGAGCAGCACGCTGAGGGCGAGGGCGGCGCCCATGAGCCAGAGGGCGGGCTCGCCGCGGGCCGTCAGGCTGGTGCGCCGGGCGGGGGCGGCCGGCGCCGGGATGTCGGTGCGATCGGCCATGGCTCAGAGCGCCGCGCTGCGCCTGCGGAAGTACTGGCGGATGATCTCGGCGGTGGTGTTGATGATGAACGTCATGATGAACAGGACCAGGCCGCACAGGAACAGCACGCGGTAGTGCGTCTCGTCACGGGGCGCCTCAGGCAGTTCAACGGCGATGTTGGCGGCGAGCGTGCGCATGCCGGAGAAGATGTTGATGTCCATCACGGGGGTGTTGCCGGTGGCCATCAGCACGATCATGGTTTCGCCGACAGCGCGCCCGAGGCCGATCATGCAGGCGCTGAAGATGCCGCTGGCGGCCACCGGGAGCACGATGCGGATGGCCGTCTGCCAGGGCGTGGCCCCGGCGCCAAGGGAGGCGGCCCGCAGGCTGTTGGGCACGCTGGAGAGGGCGTCCTCGCTGATGGTGTAGATGATCGGGATGACCGCGAAGCCCATGATCAGCGCGATCACGAGCGTGTTGCGCTGCGTGTAGGAGCCGAAGATCGAGTCGCGCGTGTCCAGCCCGGCAGCGCTGAGCAGGCTGGCCCCCACTGCCGCGACGATCGTGATGACCATCAGCGACGCGGCGAGGCGGGCAAGCTCCAGGGCGCCGGCCCGCTGCGGACTGCCGGAGAGGTAGATGTTCAGCCGGCGCCGGATGAACCTGGCCTGCACGAGATAGACGAGCAGCGCCGCTGGCGCAAAGAGAACCAGGAACCACCCGGGCCACGGGCCGCCGATGCCGCCATCGAGCCAGCGGATGACGCTGGCCTGGTCCAGCCGATCGCGCTCGATGCGCTCGGCAACCTGCGCGGCCCCGGGCGATCCGGGCGCCGGCGGCGCGGGGCGCACGACCTGCCCGTCGCGGAAGTACAGCCCGTCGGCCCGGAGCCGGCGCTCCAGATCCGGCGACATGCCGGCGCGCTGGCCGACCCAGTCGGGCCACTGGTCCCGGTCGACAGGCTCAAAACCGCCCGCCAGGACCAGCACGTCGGCGCGGCTCGGCTGGAAGAGGGCCGACTGCATTGCCGGCCCCAGCCCCATGGCGGCGGCCATCGAGACCAGCAGCGTGAGGCCCATCAGCGGCAGCCCGGCAAGCGGGAAGCGGCGGACGATGCGCTCGGGGATCATCTGCCACAGGTGCGCCGCGAGCAGCACGCCGATCGGCACGACGATGAAGCCGACCAGCAGCGAGGGCAACCAGTCGCGCAGGACCGGCGCGACGATGATCGCCGCGACGAAGCCCAGCACGACAGAGGGGAGCGACGCCATCAGCTCAAGCGTCGGCTTGATGACGCGGCGCAGGTTGCTGTCCATGAACTCGCTGGTGTAGATCGCCCCCAGCACGCCCATGGGGACGGCAAAGAGCATCGCGAAGACGGTGGCCTTGAGGGTTCCGACGATCAGCGGCACGATGCTGTACTTGACCTCGGCATCGTCGGTGCCGGCGGAGGACTGGTAGATGAACTGGGGTTCCAGTTCGCCCTCGTAGTGGACGGCGCCGAACAGTGACTTCAGCGTCGCCTCCGGATGGGCCGCTTCCATCTTCCACTTCACGACGTCGCCTTCGGGGCTGGTGGCGAGCACGGCGTCGAGCTTTGGCGCAATGGTGACGGCGCCGACGGGGCCGGGCGCCTGCAGCTCGGCAATCCGCTTGCCGCTGGTCATGTGATGGACGAGGATCCGCCCGCCGCGCGTCGCCGTGGCCAGCGATCGGTCGCGCCGGCTGACGCCCACGCCCGAGATCGCCTCATCACCGACCTTGACCATGTGGCCGCGCACGAGGCGGGCGGCATCCGGCGCCGGGGCTGTGGGGTCGCGGGCCACGAACCAGCCGGACAGACGTCCCGAGGCGTCGCCGACGAGCACGGTGTTGCCGCCGAGCAGCTTGGAGACCCAGGTCACCTCACCGTCGGCCTGCAGGTCGATGTGCTCGACCTCGCGGAAGTGGGCGGCGCCATCGACATCCTGGGCGATGTAGCGGGCAGCGACGCCCCGGGGCCAGACCCCGATGACGCTGTCCCCGGAAGCCGTGACGACCAGCCAGCGGGGCAGATCGGCCGGGTCGAGGTCAATGGGCGTGGAGCGCAGGCGGGTGCGCGGCGGCCCGCCGCCGAGGGGGCGCGTCACGCGGACCGAAGCGTGTTCGCCGGCGCCGGCTGCGCTGACGGCGACGAGGTAGCGGTTGCGCCCGTCGTCGTAGTAGTCCAGGAGCGTGATGGCGCTTCGGGTCTCATCGACGGTCTGGATGTCGCCGAGGTCCAGCGACGCGCTCACAAAGCGGTACTGGCCCTGCTCGGTGATGGAAAGCGCCCCGGCGCTGGTGGCGCCGTCGGGCTGCGGGATCTGGACGGCCCGGACGTCGCCGACGGCCATGGTTCGGACATCCTGGGGAACCGAGGCCGTCGGCAGCGCCTGCGCCTGCAGGGAGAGCGAGCCGAGCTGGACGGTTCCGTCGTCGAAGCCGAGGGCGACGGCTCCGCCGGGCGCCCAGGAGAACGCCGTGAGGGCGCGGCCGTCGGGAACCAGGTTGCGCCGGTAGAACGGCTCGTCGGCGCCGAACAGGCGCACCTCGACCACCCCGTCCTTTGAAACCGTCATCAGGGTCTTGCGGTATTCGTCGGTGTCCAGCAGGAGGACGTCGCCGGTGGCGCCGGTGTGGCCGACGACGCCGAGCGGCTCGACATGGGCCGCCCGGAAGAGCGGGATGGTGACCAGCGCGAGATAGGCGAAGATCCCGAAGACCGCGACGATCACGCCGAGACCGCCCATCGTGATGACCGTGCGCGCAGCGTTGTCCCAGAAGTAGACGCGGGATCTGGCGCTGGCTCGACGCATGCGGCGGCTCGTTCGGGGCAACCGGCCCGGGCGCCTTTCGGCGCCCCGGCCCGATTCTCACAGTAGCTAGCTATGGCGTCTTCGGCGCCGCGGCGATCAGCCGCCGGTCCATTCGACCCCGACCTTCATCAGGTCCTCCCTGGCGATGGCGGCGGAGACCGGGAAGTAGCCCTGCTTGAGCATGACCTCCTGGCCCTGCTGGCTGAAGATCATCTTGATGAACTCGCGACGCAGGGGATCAAGCTGCTGGTTCGGGTCCTTGTTGACGTAGACATAGAGGAAGCGGGCGATGGGGTAGTCGCCGCTGCTGGCGTTCTCGGCGTTGGGCGCGAAGGGCTCGTCGCCCTCTTCCATCGCGACCTTCAGGGCCTTGACGTCGGCGGTCATGTAGCCGAGGCCGGAGTAGCCCATGCCGAAGCGGTCGTTGGCGACGCCCTGGACCACGGCCGAGGAGCCGGGCTGCTCCTTGACGGTCGGCTTGTAGTCGTTCTTCTGGAGGGCGACCTCCTTGAAGTAGCCGTAGGTGCCGCTGGCGCTGTTGCGGCCGTAGAGCTGGACCGGGCGGTTGCGGTAGGCCGCGTCGGTGACGCCCAGGTCGCCCCAGGTCATGTCGGGCCCGGCGACGGAGAAGACCCTGGTGAGGTCCTCGATGCTGATCTCGTCGAGGGGGCAGTCCTTGTGGACGTAGACGGCCAGGGCGTCGATGCCGGTGCGAAGCAGCGTGGGCTTGTAGCCGAAGGCCTTCTCGAAGGCGTCCACCTCGGACGACTTCATGGCGCGGCTCATGGGGCCGAACTGGGCGGCGCCCTCGATCAGGGCCGGCGGGGCGGTGCTCGAGCCCTTGCCCTCAACCTCGGTCTGGACGCCGGGGTAGAACTTCTGGTACGCCTCGAACCAGGATGCCATGATGTTGTTCATGGTGTCGGACCCGACACTCTTGAGGCTGCCGGAGACGCCCTGGGTCGGCGTGTAGTAGGGGATCCGCTTGTCAACCTGGACGTCCGCGACGGCCGCGGCGACCAGCATTCCGGCGGCGATTGCCCCCGTCATCAGTCTGCGCATCTGCTTCTCCTTCTTGCTGGACAGGACACGGCGGTCGGCCTTTCCGCCCGCGATGGAGAAGTGTCTGGCAGAGAGCGCAGCGCGTCGCGGCGGCAGGGCGCTAAGTTTGCGCTCAGGCGATCGCCCCGAGCGCGCCGTAACACCAGCCCAGATAGGAATTTGCGCTACTGAGAGAACCCGAGGCGGACTGGCGTTTCGCCGGTCGCGGCGGGGCCATCGACACCCTCGGGCGTGAAGACGGCCCGCACGCGGGCGCCCTGCGGCGGGACATCATCTTCGATGCCGGCGGCCCGCATGCTCAGCGAGACGCGGTAGCCGTCGAGCCCCAGGGCGGTCTTGCGCTGCACCGCCGCCAGGGCCGGCGCGGGCACTTCCCAGAAACCCAGGACGGCATCGTCGGCGCCGACGAGTTCGAACCGCATCGAGCCGGACGGGCGCACCGGCAGCGGCGACTCGAACTCACTGAACAGGACGATGTCGAGGACGAATGTGTCGGGCGCGAGGTCGAAGTCGGAGTCTCGCGTCTCCAGCAGCATGAGGGTGACGCGCGTCGGCGCGATGTTGCGCGGCGCGGGCCTGGGGTGCGGGCGCGGCTCGGCCGGCACGCAGGCCGCCACCGCGCCTGCGGCGGCGATCGCCATGACTCGTGGCAGCGCTCGCATCAGCCGCCATCCTTGCCGGCTGGCGCGGCGCCGGCCCCTTGCGGTGAACCGATCGGCGCCGGCGGCCCGAGCGGCTCGCTGACTCCCTTCGGCGCCGGACGATCGGTGGGCTCGACGAGGATGGTTGCGCCCCGCTCGTTCTCGATGATGCCGTAGCCGGCCTCCATCAGTTCCTCCTCGAGTTGATCGGTCAGGCCGTCCTCGCGGAGCTGGCCGAAGACCTTGCCGGCGGCCTCGTCGTAGCGGCGCATGTCGTTGATGTTGAGGCGGCTCTTCTGATCCTGGCTGCCGCCGGGCACCACCCTCGGGGTCAGAATGACCAGCAGTTCGGTCTTTACGTTCTCGCGCGTGCGGGTGCGGAACACCTGGCCGATGCCGGGGATGTCGCCCAGCAGGGGGACCTTGGTCTCGCGCTCGTCCTGGATGGTCTGGATGAGGCCGCCGATGATGACGGTCTGACCATCGCGCACGGTGACGGTGGTTTCCACCCGGCGCTGGGTGATGATCGGCGCCTCGAAGTCCTCGGAAATCTGGGTGGTGCGGTTGCTGACCTGGGAGATCTCGGGGGCGATGTCCATGCGCACGAAGCCATCGGAACTGATCGACGGCGTGACATTGAGCAGGATGCCGACATCCCGCGGCTCGGTGAGCACGCGGATGGTCTCGCCGCTCTGCGTCGTGCCCGCCGGCAGCGTGACGTTCTCACCGACCTGAATGAAGGCGGACTGGTTGTTGTTGACCGTGACCTCGGGCTTGGAGAGGATCTCCAGCTTGCCCTGCACCGAGAGTGCGCGAACCACCAGGCCGAAGTCCTCCGAACTCAGACGCAGGTTGGGAAGGCCGATGGCGGTTGCGACGCCGGCGCCGGTGGCGATGGAGCTGAAGGTGTACAGGTCGCCGCCGAACTCCTTGAGGTCGAAGTCGACGCCCCAGGTATCGGCGTCGTCGACGGTGACCTCGGCCAGCAGCACCTGGATCTTCACCTGCGGCGGCGAACTGTCCAGTTCTTCGACGAGCCGTTTGACGGTCTCGACGTAGCGCGGCGAGGCCTGCACCAGCAGCTTGTTGGAGTCCTCGTCCCCCACCACCGTCACCTCGCGCTCCAGCAGGCTCTGGAGGGAGCCGAGGGCCTCTCCGCCGAAGCGCTGGCGGATGGTCTCGGCCTCGGCCTGGAAGAAGCTCTGGAGCACGCGCTCGACCTCGAGGGCCTTGGCGTTGCGGAACTCGTAGACGAACTGCTCGCGCTCGGTGGCGTCGATCTGGTCGAGGAACTCGACGATGCCGCGCACCCGCTGGAGGTACTCCTCGGTGGCCGAGACCAGCAGCGTGTTGGTGCGCACGTCGATGGTGATGGCGAGCTGCTGGCGCTCGTCGGGGACGGGCTCGAGCTGGGTGGTCGCGAAGGGATCCTCCTCGGTCTCGCCCTCCTCGAGCTTGCGCGGCCTGGGCACGAGGTACAGGCGGTTGCCCTGCTGCTCGAGCTGGAACATGTCCTGCAGCACCGCGGCCATCTGGCGGGCGTCGGCGTTGGTCAGGCGGAACTTCTCGATCTTCCGACCCCAGGGATCGGAGGCGTCGAGATCGGCGATGATGTCCTCGATCAGGCCCATCACCGACGGGGGCGCCAGCACGGTGACGGAGTTGGTGCGCAGCTCGGGGACGAGCTTGAT
>JBICIE010000071.1:0-8263 GCA_043101635.1 Phycisphaerales bacterium JB039
GTGGGCTCCGCCCTGCCGCAGGACCGCACCTTCGAACTCTACCTCGACGTCGACGAGATGCTCGAACTCGCCGGCGCCGCGATGGCCACCATGGGCGGCGGCGAACTGCCGTTCGATCCGGAGGCGGAACTGCTCCCGATCGAACGGCAGTTCGCCGCCGCCCATGGTGGCCATCGCGGCGCCGGCGAGTTCGAGCATCTCGTCGACGTCGAGGTAGAGTTCGAAGGTGCGGTCCTGCGGCAGGGCGGAGCCCACGGCCTGGATCTGCTCGCTGAGGCCGAGTCCGTCGCCGGCCGCGGCGGTGGCCAGCGCGAGGCCGAGGGCCCTGGAGTTGCGCGCATAGGTGAAGGCGACGCCGCCCTCGGCCGGCGCGATGTAGCCGCCCAGGCCGTCGGGGCCGAACATCATGGCCATCATCTGAGCCTGCATGGCCAGTTCCATGTTCTGGGTGTCGACGATCTCCATCTTGACGCCCCAGGCGTCGGCGGTGACGCCATCGACCTCGCGGGCGCCGGGCTCGTAGCTGGTGGTGACGCGCATGCCCTCGACCTCCTGGCCGCTGGCGCCCTCCTGGGCCTTGCGGAAGTCGGCGATGAGCCCCTTGGGATCGGCCGACTCCATGAACGCCACGGAGTTGACGAACATGCCGGCGCTCATGATCTGCTCGACGCGGGCAGCGCCGAAGAGGAAGGCCGAGCCGCTGGCCTTCTGCATCATGGTGGCCATGGCGCCGACATCGCCCGCGCCGCCCATCTGGGCGCCAAGCTGGTTCAGGCGCAGCAGGAGCTTCTTGACGGGCTCGCTGCTGATGTCCATGGCGCCGGCGATGAGGTACGGCTGATCGGGCAGGCGCCGCATGAGCTGGGCGCTGCGCCCGGCGCCCTGGAACATGGCGGCCGCCTCGGTCCCCTCAGCGAAGGCCGCGCCCATCCGCATGGTCAGGCCGGCGTCGCTGAGCCCCAGGCCGAATACGCCGGTGCTGGCGTCCTCGATGATCTGGGTCATGCCGTCGCTCATAACCTTGAGCCCCTCGGCGGCGCCGGGGGGCGCGCCCATCATCTGGGCCATCATCATGGAGTTGCGGATCTGCTCCTGCATCATGGGGCCGATCTTCTCCATGTTGGCGATGACCATGAGCTGGCTGCGATCCGCGATGTCCATGCCGACGGCGCCGAGCCGCTTCTCGTGTGCCGCGCTGGCGCCGGCCTCGCCGGCGAAGCCGGCGACGAGATCGCGATCCGGGCCCATCGCGGCAAATCCGCCGCCCAGGGCCTTGATGAAGACCGCCTCGCCCTGCATCAGCACCTCTTCCACGCCGGATCCGGAGCCGCCCAGGCCGCGGGCGAAGGCGGCGTAGTCGCGCCCCGGTGCGATCGCGATGATCTGCTCGGAGTCGCCGAACTCCTGCGGCGGGGTCATGATGAGCGCCACCGAGCCGTCGGGGTTGATCCCCTCCACCTGGCTGAGCTGCTGGATCTCATCCAGCCCGGTCATCGGCAGCGGGCCGAAGGCCTGCAGCATCTTCGCCACGGCGCCCTGCTCTCCGAGCAGCGCGTTGAAGTCGTCAATCGCGACGACGACCGGAGCGTCCGCCGGGACGAGATCCAGCGCCGGGGGAAGCTCCGCCAGGGCGGGCGCGGCAAAGAGCCCGCCGGCGCAGCAGGCGAGCGTGAACTGAAGCGTTCGAGTCACGTTAGGGTCCTTTCCCTGATAGCCACCGGCGGCGGCAACGCCGCCGCCGCGTACCCGGACTGTATCGGACGAGCTGGGGCCTCGTTTCGGCCCAGCGGGCCTACGGGGCCTCGATTTCTCGCACCGGCCGCGTTTCAGACGCCAGCGCGGCGGTCGTGACCGGCCGGGGGGGACGGCTGCTCGGGCGGGTCCTCGTCGTCGGACTCCCAGTCTTCGTCGTCCGCCGCCTCGACATCCTCGAGTTCGTCCTCGGCCAGGTCGTCGTCCTCGGCCCCTTCTTCCTCCTCCGCATCCTCCTCGTCGTCGTACTCCTCCTCGTCCTCCTCGTATTCGTCTTCTTCGTACTCGCCTTCTTCCTCGTACTCGCCGTCGTCTTCGTACTCGCCGTCGTCTTCGTCTTCGACTTCGTCCGCTTCGTCCTCGTCGACGTCGTCGTACTCGTCGTCCGCGGCTTGCCCCTCCAGGTCCGCGTCGCCGGCTTGCTGCTCATCTTCCTCCGAGTCGTCGGCGTACTCGCGTTCGTCCTGGAAGGACTCAAGCTCGTCGCCGGTCGCGTCGAATGGCGCCGCCTCGGCGCCTGCGCCGGGGGAGCCGCCCTCGGTATCGAAGAGCTGCTGCTGATTTCCGTCATCATCGCCGGCGCGGGCAAGCTCCTTCATGCGCTCCCACTCGGCGGCGGTGATGAGCACATCGCGGGCGACCGAGCCCTTGTGATCGCTGATGATGCCGGCGAAGCCCATCAGATCGATCAGCCGGCTGGACCGCGTGTACCCGATCGCCAGCCGCCGCTGGAGCAGCGAAACGCTGCCGCGCTTGGTCTCCAGCACGATCTCGACGGCGCGGTCGAACAGCGGATCCTCCAGGGCGCTGCGCAGCGACGCGGACGAGTTGTTCTGACTCTCGAGCAGGCGATCCTCGTCGCTGGCGTCCTGGGCCCCGGCGCGCAGTTGCATGAGCTGGCGCTCGAACGTCGGACGCGCCACATCGCGCATGAAGCGGGCGACGCGCCGGATCTCCTGATCGGTCACCAGCGTGCCCTGCGATCGCGTCAGCTTGTGGCTGTGCGGGCTCAGGTACAGCATGTCGCCCTGACCCAGCAGCAGTTCGCCGCCCTTTTGATCCAGCACGATGCGCGAGTCCATGCCGCTGGCGACCTTGAAGCTGACGCGGCAGGGCATGTTGCTCTTGATCAGGCCGGTGACGACGTTGGCCTGCGGGCGCTGTGTCGCCAGGATCAGGTGGATGCCGACGGCGCGAGCCTTCTGGGCGATGCGGATGATCGAGCCCTCGACCTCCTTGGTGGTCATGATGAGGTCGGCCAGCTCGTCGATGATGAAGACCATGTACGGCAGCTTGCGCGGGATGCGGGCCTCTTCCTCCTCGCTCTGCGGCTCGAAGCGCTCCTTCAGTTCGTCCCACGTAAGCTCGTTGTAGCTGGCGATATCGCGGCAGCCGGCCTCCGCAAGCAGCTCATAGCGCTCGTCCATCTTGCGGGTGGCCCACTCGAGTATGGCGGCGGCCTTGGCCATCTCGGTGACGACCGGGCACATCAGGTGCGGCACATCCTTGAACTGGCTTATCTCGACCATCTTGGGGTCGACCAGCACCAGGCGCAGCTCGTTGGGCTTGCGCGTGTACAGGAAGCTCATGATGATCGTGTTCATGCACACGCTCTTGCCCGAGCCGGTGGTGCCGGCGATGAGCATGTGCGGCATCTTCGTGAGGTCGGCGATCAGCGGCTCGCCGGAGGCGTCCTTGCCGAGGAACATCGGCAGCTTCATGCTGCGGAACATCTCCGGCCGGCCCATGAGTTCCTTGAGGCGCACCTTCTCCTTGGTCGGGTTCGGCGCCTCGATGCCGACGGTGTCGCGCCCTTCCTGATTCGGCACGATCCGGACATTGACCGCCTTGAGCGCGCGGGCGATGTCGCTGGAGACCGCCTGCAGCCGACTGACCTTGGTCCCCGGCGCCAGGCGCACGTCGTACAGCGTGATGACCGGGCCCGACTCGATGCCGACGACCTCGCCCTCGATGCCGTATTCGCGCAGGGCCGCCTCCAGCGACTCGGCCTGCGAGCGCACCATCTCCTCCAGCCGCTCGCCGAAGTTCTCCTCGGGATCGTCCAGCAGATCCAGCCCGGGGAAGCGGTAGCCCTCGAGTTCCCCGACGTTCTGGAGGTCGCGCAGGTCCTCCTCGGTGGCCACGGTGCGGTTGTCGCGGCTGAAGACGACCGGCAGGCGGGAGATCTTGTCGCGCAGGCGCGCATCGTCGAACACCTGGGGGGCGCCCGGGAGATCGTCCTCCTCGTCCTCCTCGTCGGCGTCGTCGGCGTCGTCGGCGAGCCCATCGTCATCGACCGCGGCTGCGTCGTCCGCCTCGGCGACCTCATCCTCGTCGTCCCAGGCCTCGCCCCACTCGTCGACCTCATCTTCGATCGGTGGGGGCGCCTCGACCGGCGGCGCCGCGGGCCGGCTCCGAGCCGCTTCGGCCTTGCGCTGCTTGCGGGAGACGACGGGCTTCGGCGCAGCGCGGGCCAGTTCCTCATCGTCATCGAGATCGTTGATGCGGACGCGGGCGGGCGCACGGTCGCGGACCATCGCGGCCAGCCCCGCGACGACCCCGCCGCCGGCGCGGGCCATGTCCCGCACCGACGCTCCGGCCGTCTGGCCGGCGGGGCCCAGCTTCTGCCAGGCCCAGGCCGGTCCCTGGATCATCCAGCGGTCAAAGGCGATGAAGCCGCCGATTGCCGCCAGCAGCCCCAGCCACAGCAGCGAGCCGAGGCCGCTGAACCGGGCCTGCAACTCCGCGACGCCCACGGCGCCGACCAGGCCCCCGGCGAGATCCGGAAACGCGCCCGTGCGCGGCGCCAGCAGTTGCTGGAGCCCGCTGACGGCGCAGGCGAGCATCAGCAGGCCCACCAGGCGCACCCCGGGGTGCCCGACGCGCCGGCCGAACGCGTTCATGCCCAGGATGACGCCGGTCGACAGGAGCAGGATCCAGGCGCCGACACCGAGCAGCCGGAAGATGTGGTACGCGATCGCGGCGCCCACCGGCCCGCACCAGTTCTCGACCGGCGCATTGGCCGGCCAGATGGCGTGGCTGGGCGGGTCGGCCGGGTCGAAACCCGCCATGCTCGCGCCGACGAAGAGCCACCCTGCGGCGAGCACGATCCAGCCGATGCGCAGCCACAGATCGCCCGCTGCGCCGGTCTGTGCCGCTCTGGAGCCCTTGGCCATGGCTGTAATGTATCGGCCCCGGCCCGCGCGGTCGGGCAGTTTCGCCGCGGACCGGGCAATCTGGCTTCAGGCGGCCTCGGCGGGCCTTGGCGCCGGCTCGATCAGACCGTTGCGCCGCCGGCGCACGCCCAGGGGATTGGCGGCCCGCAGCTCTCGCGGCAGCAGCGCATCCGGGGCGTTCTGGTAGCAGACGGGGCGCAGGAACCGCAGCGGGGCGTCCGGGCCGTATGCGGACAGCTCGGCCCGCGTGGCGGCGGGGAACGGTCCGGTGTGCACGCTGGCGGGGGTAAACTCCAGCCCGAGCGAGGTGCCGTTGAAGATGATGCGCCCCACGCGGCGCTCCAGGGCGCTGGTCAGCCGGCGC
This sequence comes from Phycisphaerales bacterium JB039, assembly GCA_043101635.1. GTDB lineage: Bacteria > Planctomycetota > Phycisphaerae > Phycisphaerales > UBA1924 > CAYMJK01. The sequence goes on from JBICIE010000071.1 coordinate 5,293, forward strand.
GCTGTCGGGGCGTCGCGCGTCGCCAGCCAGATGGTCCCCGACAGGCTCCCCTGCAATGCGCCGGCGCCTTCCACCATCTCCGCGCCATCGCGGCACATGATGACGACCAGGGCCGGACCGCTGATCTGCTCGTGCAGCAGCGCACTCTTCTTGAAGACGCTCAGACTCGTGCGCAGCAGCGCGCAGCTGGCCATGACCGGCCCCGTCTCGGCGCCGCCCGGATCGGCGCCGTGATCGGCCTGCACCGAGCCGCCGATGAGATCCACCCCGCTGAGGCGCATGACCTCGGCCAGGCGCGCGCCGTAGCGGCGCCGGGCTCGCCTGCTGACCATCGGCTGCGGGCGAGCGGCGTTGAACGCGACACCCAGGCGCTGCAGCAGCCCCTCGCTCTCACCGCCTCGCTCCAGGAACAGCAGCCCGGGTCGCAGACAACTCTGCCCGCCCGTACTGGTGACCGCCGAGAACAGCCGATTGGCAAGGTCCTCCTGGCTGGCCCCGACGGCGCCGGGCAGGGCGAAGACGGGGTTGGTCGACCCGATGATGGCGAACAGGGGGATCGGATCAGGGCGCAGGGCGCACAGGCGTCCGACGAACTCGACGCTCTCCCGCGCGCCGGCCATCGTCACGGCCCGCACGCAGGAGTGCTTGACGAGCCGCTCGACAATGGCCCCCTCGCGCGCGCCGCCGGCGTGGAGCAGCGCGATCGTGGCGGGGTGGAACCCCTCGGCTTCCAGAGCCTGCACGATGGCCCACGCCACCATCTCGTCGGTGGCGGCCCGCTCCGGGTGCGACTTGCAGATGACCGGGCATCCCGCGGCCAGGGCGCAGGCGGCGTCGGTCCCGGCCGGGCCGGTCAGCAGCGGCGCCGGCCCGCACCCCAGGGCCAGGACCGGGCCGAGACCGATGCGCATCGAGCGCAGGTCCGGCTTGGGCGTGGGGCGCCGGCTCGGCTCGGCGGGCTCAATGTGCGCCGACAGCCACGCCCCGGCCCGAAGGCGGGCGGCCAGTTCATGAAGGTTGCCGACGACCCGCTCTCGCTCGCCGACGACCTTCACAGCGCTGAGGCCGGTCTCGGCGCAGGCGATGCTCGTGAGGGCGTCACCCAGCCCGGCGATGCGGGTGGCAATGGCGTCCAGCAGCCCTGCGCGGTCGATGTGGGAGCGATCCCGCATCGCGTGAAAGGCCTCCCACGCCTTCCAGCAGGCCCGGTCGAGATCGCCGGCGCTGATCGACTGGAACTCGGTGGCCATCTCGGCGCCGGTCAGCGGGTTGGTGACGCGAAAGATGGCGGCCCCGCCCGTCGGGCTGGTCGCCGAGCCGCAGAAGCGTCCCATGACGATGGATCGTCCGGTAACAGTGGCCTCGTCGCCGATCACGCTCCTGTCATCGACCCGGGGGCCTAGCGGGTCGAGTGAGCGAGCCTGCCAAAACAAACAAGAGGGGCCCCGATTCCGGGGCCCCCGCGGCACATTGAAGAAGAGTCGTTGCGCCAGCCATACGGCCGGCTTAGCTCGTGGATCTGGTTGCGAGGCGAAACGCTCTGCTCCCTCTCCCTTTGTCTCAAGACCGGTCCTGAAGCTGCGCAGGCCCTGAGCGAAACAGCAAACCGCGGCCGCCTGTGCTCGTGATTCCCAGAGACACACTGGTAATCCAGGCAGGGGCGACGGGGTGGTTCCATGCCACGCCGCTTTCCCCGGTTGCTCCTCCGGCCATGACCCTTGCAGGCCTGCCTACAGACTATCAGATGACCGGCGATTGTCAAAGAGAACATGCAGGCGCCCTCCCCTTGCCGGCCTGAAGTTCGGTATCCTTTCGCCCAATGCCCGCTCGCCTCCAGTCCTTCGTGCTCCACGGCGTGGACGCCCTCCCATGCGAGGTCGCGGACGACCTCCACGACACCGACGGCAAGGACCGGGAGACGATCGTCGGCCTGCCGGACGCCGCGGTCCGAGAATCGATCGAGCGGGTCCGCTCCGCCCTGGGCAACTGCGGGTACATGACCCCCCGCGGGCGGCTGCTGATCAACCTCGCCCCGGCGGATGTCCGCAAGGAGGGGCCGCTGTACGACCTGCCGATCGCGGTGGGCCTGCTGATGAGCCAGGGCGTCGTGCCCAGCGGTCCGGTCGAGGGGGCGCCGGATCCCCGGCGCCTGCTGCTGGCCGGCGAGCTCGCCCTGGATGGCCGGGTGCGTCCGATCCGGGGGGCGATCGCGATGGCGGCGATGGCGCGGCAGCGCGGCTGCGACGCGGTGGTCGTGCCGGCCGAGAACGCGGCAGAAGCCGCGGTGGTGGCGTCGGTGGAGGTCTTCGGCGTGCGGACGCTGACGGAGGTGGTCGGGCTGCTGACCGGGCTGATCGAGGCGCAGCGGACCCCCCCGCCGGACATCGACGCCATGCTGGAAGGCGCCACCGCGGCGGTCGACTTCGCCGAGGTGCGCGGTCAGGAGGCGGTCAAGCGGGCGATCGTCGTTGCCGCGGCCGGCTCGCACAACGTACTGATGCTCGGCCCGGCGGGCACCGGCAAGACGATGATGGCCAAGGCGCTGCCGGGCGTGCTGCCGTCGCTGACGGCCGAGGAAGCGATCCAGATCACGCGGATCTACTCGGCGGCGGGCCAATTGCCGCCGGGCAGAGGGCTGATCCTGACGCGCCCGGTGCGCTCGCCGCACCACACCGCGTCGGCCGCGGCGGTGGTCGGCGGGGGCGCCATTCCGCGCCCGGGCGAGGTGTCGCTGGCGCAGCACGGCGTGCTGTTCCTCGACGAGTTGCCGGAGTTTCCGCGCCAGGTGCTCGAGACGCTGCGCCAGCCGCTGGAGGATCACGTGGTGACGATCTCACGCTCGCACTCCAGCGTGCGCTTCCCGGCGGACTTCATGCTGGTTGCGGCGCTGAACCCCACCCCGAAGGGCGACATGCCGGCCGGCGAAGAGGGCAAGCGGGCGATGGAGCGGTACCTGTCGCGCATCAGCGGG
>JBICIE010000072.1:0-17789 GCA_043101635.1 Phycisphaerales bacterium JB039
GGCCCGGCGAAAGCGCCGGGCCTTTCTTCTATCCGTGCCCCATCTGTGGCCATCGGTGGATCGGATACGATCCCGCATGCGGCTCCCCCGCTGGCTCAGCAGCGTGCGCACGGTCGAGGCCGAGACGGGCTGGCCGAAGCAGTTGTGCGAGAAGCTCGTGCAGGAGGGGAATCGGCCGCCGAGCCAGGCCGCACAAATCAAGCTGCTCGTCGGCGGGCTTGTCACGTGTGGCGCCATTGCGCTGTTCGCTCATCTGTTGGAACTGGCGCTCGGCGCCAGCGAGGGCGTGTTCGTCATGGCCGTCCTTGCGGGGGCGCTGCTGTGGGTGGTCGGCGTCCTGGCTGAGTTGGCGTTCGACGACGGCCGTTTCGCTCGGCGCTTCATGCTGGAGCCCTGGTGCCTCAACTGCAAGTACCCGGTCTGTCCCCCGCGTGAGCCGGGCGCCGGCTCGATCTGCCCCGAATGCGGCGAGCCGATTGCGCCCGAGATCGCCCGGCTCGCCGCACGCGATGCAGAAGCGACCGAGCGAATCAGCGAATGAGCGAACGAGGGCCCGGCGAAAGCGCCGGGTCTCCCTTCATCTGTGCCCCATCTGTGCCATCTGTGGATCCTGCCTTCCCGCCTTTCTGCCCTTCTGCCTTTGCTCCAGTTGCGCTGCGCTCAGGACCGCAGCGCAGTCAGAATGGCATCCACGTTCTTCTTGGCGTCGCCGAAGAGCATGCGCGTGTTCTCCTTGTAGAACAGCGGGTTGTCCACGCCCGCGTAGCCGCTGGCCATGCTCCGCTTCATCACGATGACGGTCTTGCCCTTCCAGACCTCCAGCACCGGCATGCCGGCGATGGGGCTGGCGGGATCCTCCTGGGCGCTGGGGTTGACGATGTCGTTGGCGCCGATCACCATCGAGACATCGGTCTCGGGGAAGTCGTCGTTGATGTCATCCATCTCCTCGACCAGTTCGTAGGAGACGTTGGCCTCCGCCAGCAGCACGTTCATGTGCCCGGGCAGGCGCCCGGCGACCGGGTGAATGGCGAAGCGCACCCGCACGCCCTTCTCCATCAGCAGCTTGGTCACCTCCGCCAGCGAGTGCTGGGCCTGGGCCACCGCCATGCCGTAGCCGGGGACGATGATCACGCTCTTGGCATCCCGCAGCAGATCCACCGTCGCGGGGACCTCGATCGCCGTCACATCGCCCGCGGGCGCCGCCCCGGCCCCCGGCACGGAGCCGCCGCCGGTGCCGAAGCCGCCGAGAATCACGCTGATGAACGACCGGTTCATGCCGCGGCACATGATGTAGCTCAGGATGGCGCCGCTGGAGCCGACCAGGGCCCCGGTGATGATCAGCAGGTCGTTGCTGAGCATGAAGCCCGCCGCGGCGGTGGCCCAGCCCGAGTAGCTGTTGAGCATGGAGACCACCACCGGCATGTCCGCCCCGCCGATGGCGGCGACCAGATGCAGGCCGATGACGCCGGTCAGCACCGTGCCGAGCATGAGCCAGAGCAGCGCGCTGGACGTGGTATCCGCGCTGCGGACGAACAGCACGCCGAAGATGACCGTGACGATGACCATCGCCAGGTTGATCAGGTGCCTGCCGGGCAGGGTCAGCGGGGCCCCGCTGATCTTCCCGTGCAGCTTGCCGCAGGCGATGATCGAGCCGGTGAACGTGATCGACCCGATGGCCACGCCGACGTAGACCTCGATGAGGTGGATCAGTTTCTCAGCGCTGTGGCCGCCAGCCGCCGCGGCGGCATCCACGGCGTGGCCCTCGGCGCCGGTGGGATGCAGATAGGAGCTGAAGCCCACCAGCACCGCCGCGATGCCCACGAAGCTGTGCAGCAGGGCGACGAGCTGGGGCATCTCCGTCATCTTCACGCGCCGGGCGACGATGATCCCGATGATGCAGGCCGGCGCCAGCGCTGCAAGCAGCAGCCCGTAGGCGAGCGCCCCCCCGAAGGTCTCGGCCAGCGCTGTGGCGACCAGGGCGATCGCCATGCCCATGATGCCGTAGAAATTGCCGCGCCGCGCTGTCTCCGGGTTGCTCAGCCCTGAGAGGCTCAGGATGAACAGGGCCGCGGCGATGATATAGGCGACAGTAATGAGATTCTGTTCGAACATAGTGTGCGTCCGCCTACTTCCGGAACATGGCGAGCATGCGTCGAGTCACGAGGAAACCACCGGCGATATTGATCGAGGCCACCAGCACCGCGATCACACCCAGGGCCGTGGCCCAGCCGAAGACGATCTCGCCATCCACGAGCTGCCCGCCCAGATGCAGCATGCCGCCGATCACGATGATGCCGCTGATCGCGTTGGTCACGCTCATCAGCGGCGTGTGCAGCGCGGGCGTGACGTTCCACACCACCTGCCACCCGACGAAGATGGCCAGCACGAACACCGTGAAGTGGCTGAGGAACGACTCGGGGGCCCCGACGCCGATGCCGATCATGGCCACGGCGGCAAGCGCCAGCAGCGCGTACCGCAGCGCTTTGGACGGCTTGCGTGCCTCGATCTTCGGCCGGGCCACCGGCGGCGGCGCCGGCTCCTTCTTCGCCGGCGGCGAGGGATCGGCGATCCTGGGCGGGGGCCACTTGAGCTCCCCATCGTGCAGCACCATCGAGCCGCGGAGGATGTCGTTGCCCTCATCAAGCGCGAAGCTCTCGGCGCCGCCGAGCTCATCGAGCATGTGCACCAGATTGGTGGCGTAGAGCTCGCTGGACTGCCGGGCCATGCGGCTGGGCAGATCGGAGTATCCGATGATGGTGACGCCCTTGTGCTGGGCCACCTTGCCCGGCTCGGTCAGGGCGCAGTTGCCGCCCTGCTCGGCGGCGAGGTCGACGATCACGCTGCCGGCGCTCATCGCCTCGACGGCGCCGGCGGGGATCAGTTGCGGCGCCGGCCGGCCGGGAATGAGCGCCGTGGTGATCACGATGTCGCTCTTGATGGACTCGGCCGTGAGCAGTTCGATCTCGGCCTTGATGAAGGCCTCGCTCATCTGCTTGGCGTACCCGCCCTCGCCGGCGCCCTCTTCCTCGAAGTCCATCTCGACGAACTCGGCGCCCATGGAGCGGACCTGGTCCTTCACCTCCGGGCGGGTGTCGAAGGCCCGGACGACGGCGCCCAGCCCTCGGGCGGCGCCGATCGCCGCCAGGCCGGCCACGCCGGCGCCGATCACCAGGACCCGGGCCGGCTCGATCTTGCCGGCCGCCGTGACCTGCCCGGCGAAGAACCTCGGGAAGTGCTGGGCCGCCTCGATCACAGCGCGATACCCGGCGATGTTCGCCATGGCGCTGAGGGCGTCCATGCGCTGCGCCCGCGTGATGCGCGGCACGCAGTCCATCGCCAGCACGCTGACCTTCCGCGCTGCCAGCCGGTCCACCAGTTCCTTGTTCTGGGCAGGCCAGATGAAGCTGATCAGCAGCGCGCCTTCACGCAGGAGGTCCGCCTCGTGCTGCCCGGCGCCGAGGTCGCCCGGCGCGTTGACTTTCAGCACGACATCGCAGCCCCAGACCGCCGCGGGCTCCTCGGCGATCCGGGCGCCGGCCTCGATGTAGGTGGCGTCGGCGTACTCGGCGCCGGCCCCCGCGTCGTGCTCGACCACGACCTCGAAGCCCATCTTGCGCAATCGCTCAACCGACTTTGGCGTCGCCGCGACGCGGCGCTCACCGACGCGAGTTTCCTTCGGGATTCCGACTTTCATTGGACTGACACCGTCCTCCCGCTCGGGCACGCAAGACGCAAACAGGCTCCTCCCGAGGGCTGCCCTACCTCGGCCGCAGCGCCAGGATCAACTCCACCGCCCCGACGTGCTGATCAAGCCGCCGGGCTATTTCCACCGGTCCAAGTCCCTCATCGGCCAGCTCATAGACGCCCCGGGCGATCGGGTCGGCCCCGACCGGCTCGCTCGGCGGCGGACGCCCCGGCGTCGCCGCCGGCGCCCCCGCGAGCCCGCGCAACTGCTCGATGCGCTGGTCGGCGTCCTCGATGAGCCCCTCCAGTTGCGTCGATCGGGCATCAATCTGCGCAAGCAGGCGGCGCGAGAGCTCCACCAGTTCTGCGCTGGCGCCCTGCTCGGCTTCACGCTGCCGGGCCGCCTGACGCAGGTCGGCGACCTGGTCGCGGGCGGGCTGGTTCGTCATCGCCCGCTGCCGGCGCCACTGCCACCGCAGCAGCAGCCAGATCAGCATCATCGCGCCAAGGGCGATCAGCGCCGATGACAGCGCATTGACCGGTCCCGCTCCGGCCGGAGTCGTCGCGAGCACGCCGAGCTCAGCTGCGCCAATCGGGACCATCAGGTCGCAATTTTAGGCTCAGGTTCCCGCCTGGGGAGGCGCTTCGGGCCCTTCCAGCGCCTTTCTCGCCTCGGCCAGCAGCCGGTCCACCTGGAACGGCTTGAACAGCACGCTCTGCAGCCCCTCCTGCGAGGCCCGGACGATCGAGTGGCTCGGGTCGTACCCGAAGCCGGTCATGAGAATGACCGGGGCGCCCGGCATGGTGCGCCGGGCCGCGGCAAAGACCTCGTACCCGTTGCGGTCGGGCATCTTGATGTCACTGACCACCAGATCGAACGGCGCCTCCCGCGACGACGCCTTGGCAAACTCGGCGATCGCCTCGGCCCCGCTGGCGCATGTCACGACCGAAGCGCCACGATTGCGCAGCACATCGGCGATGACACGCCGGATCTTGGGCTCATCGTCGGCCACCAGCACCCGCCGGCCGACCAGCCACGGCTCCTGGCGCTGGGACGCCAGGGCCCGCTCGACGCCCAGCAGGGTCTGCGGCCCGGCGCCGACCTCCCGCACCCGGGCCCGGATCGACTCGACGTCGGCTGCGATCCGTTCGAGGTGCTCGCCCACCGCCGGGTCGCTCTGCAGTTGCCGGAGGGTCTCGATCTCGCGCACGATGTCGGCCAGCGGCTCGGCCAGTTCCCCCTCCACGCGGCCGGAGACGTTCAGGTTCGTCGTGCTCCGCTCGATCACCAGCAGGTCGAGGATGTGCAGGGCCAGGGCCACGTGCCGGGCGAAAATCTCCGCCAGCCGCCGGTCCTCCTCGGTGAAGGCGCCGGGCGAGAGGCTCTCGGCGTCCAGCACGCCGATGACCCGGTCGTGCAGGCGCAGGGGCACGCACACCGAGCTGCGCGCGTCGGCGAGGCACGGCAGAAACCGCTCATCCTGGGTCGAGTCGGTGCACAGCACGCTGCGCCCCGTCGCCGCCACGTACCCGGCGATGCCGTTGCCCTTCAGCGCGGGACGCAGGTCCAGCTCGGCCGCCTCGTCGCTGAGCCCCGCGCTGATGACCAGCTCCAGCTTGCCGGTCTTCTCGTTGATGAGCCGGACCGCGAAGTGATCGAAGCGGAGCAGATCGTGAGCGAACTGGACGATCTTGGTTTCCAGCAACCCGAGCCGCTCCAGCGCGTTGCGGCGCTGGATGGCCTCGGCGTCGATCCGGGCCAGCTCGCGCCCGGCCTGATCGATGGCGTCCATCTTGCGGGCCAGCCGGCGCGACGCGGTCACATCGCGGATGACCAGCGGCACGGTGGTCGCCTCCGCCGAGCGCTGCGGGATGGTCAGCTCGTACCACAGCGAGGCCCCGTCGACATCCACCTCGATCTCCCGGGAGACCTCAGGACGGGCGGCGCCGGCCTGCTCCCAGGCGATCTGGATGGCGCGCTGGCGGACGGCCCCGGGCAACGCGGCAAAGACGCTGTTGCGCCAGACGACCTGCCCGCCCTCAGCGCACAGGCAGACGCCCTCACCGATCCAGTCCAGCAGCCCCGAGGGGTCGTCGCCCGGCGATCTGGCCCCGAGGCGGAGGATCCGGCGCTCGCCGGCGGCCTCGGCCTCCAGCGCCTCGGCCTCCGAAACCAGGCGCACGTCGAAGTGCTCCCGAAGGGCCGCCGCCACGGGGTCCGCCAGTGCGGCGGGCTCGGAAACAACCAGGAGCGTGGTTCTCTCACTCATCGGGCCGAGCGGCGCCTGCGCCGTGCGAACCATCGAGTGTACCGGCGCAGAAGCGCCGGCAGCAACCCGGATGGCCGATCTCGACAGCCGCCGCTTGACATCGGCGATAAGAGCCTGACGCTTCTGCCGACCCATGATCGAGGTCATCGGCATCTCGAAGGCCTACGGACCGGTCAGAGCGGTCGATGCTGTCACTTTCGTTGCGCCGGCCGGGGCCGTCACCGGGCTGCTGGGCGCCAACGGCGCCGGCAAGACCACCACGATTCGCATCATCACCGGCTATCTGCCCCCGGATACCGGCGCTGTCAGGGTCGCCGGGCTCGACACTTTCTTCGAAGCTCGCCGGGCCAGAGCGGCCATCGGCTACCTGCCGGAATCGGCCCCATCCTATCACGAAATGCCGGTTCGGGAGTTCCTCGGCTTCCGGGCCCGGCTCTATGGGCTGGGGCCGCGCCGCCGGCGGGAGGCCGTCGGTCGCGCCCTGGACCGCTGCTGGCTCACCGACGTGCAGCGCCGCCGCATCGGAACGCTCAGCAAGGGCTATCGCCAGCGCGTCGGGCTGGCCGCGGCGATCCTCCACGACCCTGAGGTCCTGATCCTTGACGAGCCCACCAACGGCCTGGATCCGACCCAGATCCGCGAGTCGCGGTCGCTGATCCGACAGCTCGCCGAGAAGCGGACCGTACTGATCAGTTCTCACATCCTCCCCGAGATCGAGCGGACCTGCGACCGCGTGGTGATGCTCTCGGGCGGGCGGATCCGGGCCGAGGGCGCCCTGGCCGAGCTGCTGGAGGGCGCCGGCGCGGGGGCGCCGGTGGTGCTCGAGGCGCGGGCCCCCGATGGCCCGCTGGACCCGCTGCGCACCACGCTGGAGGGACTGGAGGCGGTTGAGACCGTCGAGACCGTCGACCTCCCCGGGGGCTGGCGCCGGTACCGCTGCGCGCTGCAGCCGGGGGCCGTGGACATGCGCCAGCGGATCGCCGGGGCGGCCGCGGGCCTGCGCATCCCCATCCGCGAGCTGCGCCTGGAGCGCCCCACGCTGGAGTCACTGTTCCTGCAGGTCACCGAGGCGCCCGCCGCCGGGGCCGCGGCGTGAGGGCCACCGGCGCCATCGCGATGCGCGAGCTGTCCTCGCTGTTTCGCGTGCCGGTCGGCTGGATCGTTGTCGCGCTGTGGCTGTTCCTCTGGGCCCTGCTGTTCTTCCAGCTCTGCCTGATACCCGGCCAGCCGGCGACGCTCCGGCCGCTGTTTGCGATCTCGAGCTGGCTGCTGCTCCCGGTGGCGCCGGCGATCTCCATGCGCCTGTTCAGCGAGGAGTTGCGGTCCGGCGCGATCGAACCGCTGATGACCGCCCCGGTGAGCGAGGCGTCGCTGGCGATCGGCAAGTTCGCCGGGGCCGTGATTTTCCTGGCGCTCATGCTGGCGCCCACGCTCGTGTTCGTCGGCGTGCTCTGGATCTATGCCGATCCACCGCCGGACCCCGGGCCGATCCTGGCGGGCTACCTGAGCCTGCTGCTGCTCGGCGCCCTGTTCATCGCCGTCGGCATGCTCGCCTCATCGCTGACGAGCAGTCAGACGCTGGCCTTCCTCGGCGCCCTGCTGTTCATGCTGCTGTGGATGCTCGTCACCACGCAGGGCGAGCGGTGGGCGCCGGAGAGGCTCCGGCCGGTCCTGGCGTCCCTGTCGCTGGAGGCCCGCCTGGGCGACTTCGCCAAGGGCGTGATTGACACGGGACACCTGGTGTTCTTCGGCGCCGTGTCGGCCCTGTTCATCTGCGCGACGACCGCGGCGCTGGCCGCGCGGAGGTGGCGATGATGGCCACCGGCGGCGGCCGATCGACCCTACCCCGGCGGGCCGAGATGGCGGCGATGGCGCTGCTGTTCCTGTTCGCCAACGCCGTCAGCGCGCTGCTGCTGGTGCGCCTGGGCGATCACTACGGCGCCCGGCTCGATGTCACGGCGACGATGGAGCATCGGCTCGCGGAGGGCTCGCGCCAGGCCATCGACCGCGCCACTGCGGCCGGCCCGGTCGAACTGGTCGTCGCCGCCCAGTTCGCAGCGCTCGACACCCGGGCCCGCATCGCCGTGGGGGATGTGCTCGATGAGCTCGCCCGCCGGCCCGGCCCGCTGGCCGTCACGCGGATCGATACCGCCTCCGGCGCCGGCCTCGCCGAGTTCAACGCGCTGCTGGAGCGCCTGCTCCAGCGCGATCGCGACGCCGTGGCGGGCTACCTCGAAACGGTCGATGCGGCCATCGCCACCCTGGAGGAGCTTGCGGCCTACTTCGAGACCGACTTTGCCAGCGCCTTCGGCGCCATCGCCCAGGCCATCGAAGGCGAGGATCCGCAGACCCGGCAGCTTCGCGAGTACTTCCGGTCCAACGCGTCGCTGGCCCCGGCCCAGGCCGCCGAGCTGCGCCGGCAACTGGCCGCGGCCCGACAGTTCCGCGAACCGGTCGAAGGCGCGCTCATCCCCGAGGCCGACCGGGCCGCGGCAGCGCTGGGTGAATCGCTCGGCCCGCTCGCCACCGCGATGGCCCAGATCGCCAGCGCCGCCCGTGACATCGCTCAGCAGCCCGAACTGACCGACGCAGCCCGGGAGGGGGCCCGGGAGGCGGCGCGAACCCTCGATCGCCGCGCCGCCAGCGCCGCCGAGGTGGCCGACCGCCTCGCCCGCCTGACCACCCCGGACCTGCTGCGGGTGGTGCGGGCCGTCCAGGGGGCCCACGCGGCGCTCGTGATCGGCCCGCCGCAGCTCGGCGTGGCCGCCATCGACTTCGATGCGCTGTTCCCCCCCACCACGGTCATCGATGCGGCGGGCGTCGGCCCGGCGTCGCTGCGCCAGCGGGCCGAGGAACTGGTCACCACGGCCCTGCTCAGCCTCGCCGAGCCGGTCAAGCCGATCGTGGTGTTCATGCACGGCGAGCCAGGCCCGGTCGCCGGCGCCGGAATCTTCCGGGCCGTGCAGGACCGCCTCGCCCTGCGCGGCATCGACACCGTCGAGTGGGCCACCGTCCTCGACGAGGCGATGCCCGACCTGGGCGCTCTGGATCCGGCCGGCCTGCGTCCAGTGGTCTACGTCGTGCACAACACCGACACGCTCGCGGGCGGGCGAGGCCAGATCTCCGGCCCGGAGCGGGCCCTGCGCCTCGGAAGGGCGATCCACCGCGTCGTGGAAGCCGGCGCGCCGCTGCTGCTGTCCCTCCAGCGTTCGACGCTCCCGACCTTCGGCGATGAAGACCCGACGGCGACCGTCCTCGGCGCGTTCGGTCTGCGGGCAGATACCGGCCGGCCCCTGCTGCGCCAGAACAACTCGGGCGTGCGGCGCGCCGCGGAGACGGATCACCTGGGGCGGGCCGCGCTGCCGGAGACTGACGGACCCGCCAGCGCGATCGCCCGGGCGATCGAGGGGCTTCCGACCGTCTTCTCCTGGCCCATCGCCATCGAGACCGTCGAAGCGCCGCAGGACGCGGTCGTCGACAGCCAGCCGCTCTACACCATCACCGGCGCCGATCTGTGGGGCGAGGCGGACTGGATCGCGCTGGCGCGCGTCCCCGCCGAGCAGCGGTCGCTCGTCCCCAACCCGCCGGCCCCGGACTCACCGCGCGACGACACGGCCGGTTCGTGGACGATCGCGGTTGCCGCCCAGCGCCGGACCCCCGGCGCCGGAGAGCAGCGCCTGGTCGCCGTCGGATCCAGCGGGTGGTTCATCAGCCAGATCGTTGGGGCCGCCAACGAGGTGGATGGTCGGCGGGCCCTGCTGTTCCCGGGCAACGGCGAACTGTTCGAGGCCGCCGTGCTGTGGCTGGCCGGGCAGGAGCGCCTGATCGCCCGGACCGCCGCGGCGGAGGCCGCCCCGGTCGTCGGCGCCATCGGCGAGTCGCAGATGCGTCTGCTCCGCTGGATGCTGATAGCCGGGCTGCCCCTGGGGGTGCTGGCCCTGGGCGCGGGCGTTCGCCTGATCCGCCGATAGGGCCAGATGCGGCGAGTGGTCGCCGCACTCGGGGCACAACTCGGCGAGCCCCTCCAGCGCCGAGAGGTCGTACCCGCACGACACGCAGGCGCCCTCGGCCGCGCGGCGCGGGAGGATGACCACGTACCCGCCGATGAGCCCGACCAGCAGCCCGTAGCCGATCATGAGCGAGCGCAGCACGGGCAGGTAGATGGTCTGCGGCGTCCACGCCTCGAGCTGGGTGTGGAACTTCGAGACCAGTACCACGCCCCCGACGCCCGCCAGCACCACCGCCACGCCGCGCCACGTCCGCCGCCACTTGATAGCGCCATACCAGACCAGCAGCGCGTAGATGACGAACAGGAACATGCGGCCCAGCGCCTCCGGGAAAGCCGTCGCGGTCGCTTCGATGGTAACCGATCCGGGTTTCGCCTCAGCGCCCGGCCTTGAAGAAAGTCCGCAGGGCGTCGTAGACCTGCTCGGCCCGATCGACCTTGGTGGTCACCAGCTTGTCGGCGTCGGCTTCGGACTCGCCGAAGGCCTCGCGGAGCACGTTCAGGAAGTGCCCGCTGCCGTAGGCGCTGGTCACCTGGCAGTACCCGAACATGTTGCAGACCGGCAGCAGCGATTCCTGCAGCGTCTTGACGCACAGGCGGTTGTCGGCGTCCGACGAGTTGTCGCCATCGCTGAAGTGGAACAGGTACATGTTCCACGCCGCCGGGTCGTAGTCGCTCTCGATGATCTCGCGGCACAGCTTCAGGGCGCTGCTGATCCGCGTCCCTCCATCCTCGCGCAGCGAGAAGAAGGTCTTCTTATCCACCTCGCCGGCGCGGACATCGTGCACGATGTACCGGCTCTCGATCCCCTCGTAGTTGCGCCGCAGCCAGGTGTCGATCCAGAACGCGGTGGTGCGCACCAGACGCTTCTGTTCGTCACCCATGGAGCCTGAAACATCCATCATGTAGACGATCAGCGCGTTGGACTCGGGCTTGCGCACCTCGTTCCAGCTTCGGAAGCGCAGATCCTCGCGGATCGGCACGATCACCGGATCCTCCGGGTCGTACAGCCCCGACGCCATCTGACGCTTCAGCGCCTCGCGGTAGGTCCGCTTGAAGTGGCGCAGCGACGCCGGCCCGGTGGGACGGATGCCGGTGTACTTGTCGCGCACCGTCGTGATGCGGTGAGCGCCCTTGGGCTCGATCCGCGGCAGTTCCAGTTCCTCGCCCAGCAGGTCGGCCAGTTCCTCCAGCGACACCTCGACCTCGAGGATGTGCTTGCCCTCCTCCTCGCCGCCGGGGGTCTGACCGCCGCCGACGGCCTCCCCCTCTTCGCCCTCGCCCATGCCGACGCCGGTCGAGTTGTCCCCGTACCGGAAGGTCGGCAGGTCGATGTCGTGCACCGGAATCGAGACGTACCGCTCCCCCTCGCGTCCGATCAGGTCGTCGCTGGAGAGAAACCGGCGCAGATCGCGCCGGATCTTGCCGCGGACGATCTGCCGGAAACGCTGGTGATCCTGCTCGATCTTGCTGACCATCGCCATCCCTGGCCGTCTTGCCTGCTCTCGCGGCGGGCCACACCGGCCCGCCCGGATTCCATACGCATCAGAGCATCGACCGATTCACGCCTCCCGGCCAATTCCCTCGGCCACCTGGGCCCGCCGCTGGCGATGGGCCCGCAGACGCCGTGACACGGCCCTCGCCCCGAGCAGGCCCGCCGGCACGGCCGCCAGCACCTCCGCGGCCCGGTTGACCAGGTCCGCCGCCAGGCCCGCCTCCGTCGGCGCTGCCGCCAGCGAGGCCGCCGTGAGCCCGATCGCCCACTCGCGCAGGCCCAGCCCGTTGCCGGCCACCGGCACGAGCATCGCGATCTGGCTGGCTACCGCCAGCGCCACCGCGGTGTCCACCGAGATCGGCGAGCCGACAAGGGCGAAGGTCACCCCGTAGCGCCCGGCCCACACCAGCAGATCGACATAGCGCAGCGCCAGAGCCGCCCCGAGCCGCCACATCGGGCTGTGGCTCGCCCAGAGCGCCGCGCTGGCGCACGCGATCGCCACCGCCGGCAGGCTCAGAGCGCCCACCCACATCAGCGCGGTGGCGCCGGTCCCCAGCAGGATGGTCACGCCCAGCGCGATCGCGGCGCCGGTTCCGCTGCACACCAGCCCGAGCACCGTGATCCCCGCCGAGGCCCGCACCGAGATCCGGTTGACCACCTTGTGATAGGCCACCCGTCCCACCAGCCCCGGACGCATCGGCAGGTAGTTCAGCAGCCACGCCGAACTGATCAGCGCCACCGTCTCGCCGGGCTCCACCCGTCCAAAGCGGTTGAGCAGGGCCCAGAACGACATCGCGACCAGCAGCAGGTTCAGCAGCGGCAGCCCGATCGCCAGCGACCACAGCCGCCAGTCGCCGCGGGCCGAGGCCACGGCCTCCCACGCCCCCGGCTTGCTCGCGGCGGCCCAGATCGCCGCGACGAAGAGCCCGGCCCCGAGGATCGAGCCGATCAGCCGCGCCGGCGATCGGCGCAGGCGCCCCAGCGCCGCGCGCGGTCGCGCCAGGAGGTTCATCTGCCCCCGCCGCCGACACTCGGTGGGCGATCCGTCGGCAGGCCCCTGAACCGGGCGTATGTGCCGCCCGCGCCGGCCCGCAGCCGCTCGGCCAGAAGCTGGGCAAGCCTCGCCACATCGGCATCGTCATCAGCCATGGCCCGCTCGAACACCGGGTCGGCCGGGTCGGTACACCGCGTCAGCAGCACCGCGCACAGTACGCGCGGGTCCGTCTCCTGCCGGGCCACCGCGTCGAACGCGGCGAAGTTCTTGTTCATCTCGCTGTTCGGCAGCGCCAGGACCATCGCCATCCGCCCCGCCGGCGACAGCTTCGGGTATCGCTCGGCCGCAACTTCCACCAGTGCCGCGGCGATCTCCTCGGGGATCGGCCTGGCCTCCGGACCGACATACACCGACCGCACCGCAAGGCAGGTGACCGCGAGAGCCGCCTCGCCGTCGGTGCGGAGCCGAGCCGCCATCTCGTTCGCCGAGAGCTGGGTCTCCTTGACCAGGTCGCGCCGGATCAGGTCGGTCTCGGCCACCAGGCACATCGGCCCGGGGACATAGGACCCGCCCTGACTGAGCGTAAAGCCCTGCAGGGCGCGCCAGCGGACGCGCGACGTCGTGGTCGCGGCCGACTCGAGGAACCAGCCCGCGACACCAGCGCTCGCCCACAGTTCCACCTCGATCGACTCGCGCGGGTTCAAGCGCAGGCGCCGGTCGACGTTGACCACCTCCGGCATCGCGAACGGTCCCGCGTTGCGCGGCCCGATCTCGAGCTTCGGCGACAGCAGCATGCGCGTGTTGATCGGCCGGTCGGGCCCCATGGCGATCGGCGCCGGGGAGTCGTTGCGGATCCGAAGGCGCAGCCTGCCGCCATCCAGCGGATCCTCCACCAGCGACTCGGCCCGCAGCAGCAGCGCCATGAACGTGGATGGATCCGAGACCGCCCGCCACACCCAGCCGGGAGTCTGCCGGGCGATGATCGTCAGGTCTTCGGCGACCGCCGGCGGACGGGCCAGTTCCGGCGCCAGCGTCAGCAGCCGCTGCCGGGCCCAGGCGGTCCACATCGAGAGCCGGTCGCGCTCCAGCATGGCGGCGAACGTCGCCGAGGCGTCCTCGTTCAGGCCGAGCCGGGCCTGCGCCTCGGCCAGGATCACCTGAGCGATCGGCCCCATCGTCCGCATGGTCCACGCCTCCGACAGGGCCTGCTCCCAGTCGCCCTCGTAGACGCGCTGCAGCGCCATGGCGGCCCGAAGCGTTCCTTGCACGAGTTCGAGTTCGGCCGGACTTACCCTGGCCAGCCACTCGGGGGGCTCATCGCCGTTGAGTTCAGCCTCGATGCCCGCAAGCTCGACCTTGGCGACATCCACCTGCTCACCGGTGATCAGCCGCATCGCCTGCAGCTCAACGACCAGTTGCCTCAGATAGATCGCAAGCTCGGCGGCGCCCTGCTCGTCCTGCACGCGCTGCGCGAGCCCGTTGATGTAGGCGTTGATGGCCCCCGCCTGATCCCGCAGCGCCCTGGTCGTGCCGGCCGAGTCTCCCTCGGCGGCAGCCAGCAGCACCCGCAGGCGGGCCGAGGGAACGGTCGGGAGGATCTGGCTCGGCGTCGGCAGATCGTCGATCGGCTGCCCGGCGGCCTGGCGCTGGGTGATCGCATCGCTCAACTGCGCCCGCTGCTCGACCAGCGGCTGCTCCATCTGGTCCGCGAGCCCCTTGGGGCCGCCGATCATCCACGCCAGGGCAATGCCCTCCAGTTGCACCTCCTCGGGGATCTCCTGGCCCCCGGCGGCGATGAGTTGCGACGCCGCGCTGTGGAACGCGCGGGCCGCCTGATAGGCGCCGGCGCCGGAGAGTTCACGGCTGATCGACAGGTGCACGTTCAGGTCCAGCGGGTCGGCCAGCAGCACGTTGAGCAGGGCCTCGAGCCGTCCCACCGGATCGTCGGAATACTCGGCGTAGTACGTTGCCGCCAGCAGCGCCGCCTCCTTGTGCGTCGCATCCAGGGCCGTGGCCCGGGCGAGCATCCGGGCGAAGCCCTTCACCTCGCCCTGCTCGCGCAGCAGCAGCGCCGCATCCAGCGCGATGCGGCTGCGCACGGTGGCCGGCAGGTCGGTCCGCTCCAGCAGCGACTCGTACCGCGCCAGACGCTCTTCGACGGTCTGCAGGCGCGCCGCGTCTGCGCTGAGCACCCGCAGCAGCGAAACCTCATCATCCAGCGCGCCGTCGCGCAGGTCGAGCTTCAGCAACTGACGCGTCAGCGCCAGCCCCGTCGCCTCGTCGCCGGCGGCCCAGCGGGCCTCGATCTGCTTGCGCAGGAGGATCTCGTCATCCGGGCTCCAGCGGCAGCTCTCCGCCAGCCCCAGGGCCGCGATCTCGTAGTCCGCCGGCCCGGGCGCCTGCTGCATCCGCAGATCCAGCAGCGTGATCCGGGCCAGCGAGCGGGCCACGTGATCCTCGAGGGCGACCTGGCCGTGGGCCAGCGTCGCCGACGCGACCCAGGCCACCGGCGCCCAGATCGCGATCATCGCGCCCCCAGCGCGGCCCACACCGTGGCGGCGCAACCCGCGAGAAACAGCGCCACAGACCAGATCTCGATGCGCCATCCGATCACCCTGGCGGCGCCCGGGAACAGGCGATCCGCTACGAGGTACGAGAACACGAACTGTCCCATGACGATGGCGGTCAGGCCGCCCAGCGTCAGAGGCAAGCCGAACATCGACCACTTCCCGGCCGCGCTGAACACAAGCCACAGACCGGTAACACCCAGCCCCCCGGCCCAGAGACTCGCCGCCACCACCACCGCCGCCAGGGTCACCCGGCGCCTCGCCAGCCGCGGCAGAGCGATCCGGACGCTCATGCGGGGATCCTACGTCCGCTTCTGTGCCCGGTTCGTGCCCAGTCCGATTACAATGACCGGTCATTCCAGGAAGGGAGCCGCATGAAAGACCGTCTCAAAGGCGCTGCGCTCGTGGTCGCGACCCTGCTGACGATCAGCCCCGGCGCCGCTCAGCCGGAGCCTTTCCCGCAGGACTGGTTCTTCGGCGGCGTACCGGACAAACTCAGCGCCCTGACCGGCCAGCCCGCCCCGGACCTGACGTTGGGCGAGTGGATCGGCAGCCCGGTCAGCGCCGACGACCGCGCCGGCAAGGTTGTCATCATCGACTTCTGGGCCACCTGGTGCGGGCCGTGCATGGCCGCCATCCCCAAGAACATCGATCTCGTCAACAAGTACGCCCGCGATGGGCTCATCTTCATCGGTGTCCACGATGCCCGGCGCGGCTGGGACCGGGCCCCGCAGGTCGTCCGCCAGCAGCGGATCAACTACCCCGTGGCCCGCGACGCCGACGGAAGCGTCAGCGCCCAGCGCTTCGGCCTCGGCTTCTGGCCCACCTACATCGCCATCGACCGGGCTGGCGTCGTGCGGGCCGCCGGCCTGCGCCCGGACCGCATCGAGGATGTCGTCAAGGTCCTGCTCGCCGAGCCGGCCCCGCCCGGCGCCGGCGGCGGCCCGGCGCCCCTCGACGACCGGTTCTTTTACGACACGCGGCGCACGCCGGAGATGCGGGCCCACGAGGGCCAGCCGCTGCCGAAGCTCGAGCCCGCCGAGTGGATCACCGAGCCCGCCACGCCCGAGCAGATGGCCGGGCGCATCGTGATCATCCACATCATGTCGCCGCGCAATCGCATGTCCATGCAGCACGCCGAGATGCTCGCCAAGGCCGAGCAGCAGTTCGGGCCGGAGAAACTCCTCGTGATCGGCGTGCATCCCGCCGGTGACGACGAAAGCTGGCAGCGGCTCCAGGAGCTTGCCGCCGAGCAGGAGACATCCGGCGACGACACGCCGCGGACGCTGCCCTCGCGCCTCTGCCTGGACGCCCCCGGCCAGCCCGAGGGCCGCCAGCGTTCGCTGGGCGCATTCGGCGACGCGTGCGACCTGCGCCTGCTGCCCACCACGCTGATCGTCGACCGCGCCGGCGTCCTCCGCGGCAGCATGCTCCGCCCGGACCGCATCACCGAGGCAATCGAAGCCCTGCTCGCCGAGCCGGCCCCCGCCGACGAATCCGCCCGCGACGACGCCCGCGACGACGGCTGACATGTGGCATCGCCCTTCCGGGCGATGTTCTTCGAGTCCCTGCGCCCGATCGTCCCGTGCGGTCCGGCCGGGGCGGAGGGATCGCTGCCGCGCTGCCCCCTCCGCCGCGCCCGCCTGCGGGGCCGTGATTCTCGCGCTGCCGCTGAGTTTCTTCCCGCTGCGCCGCCGCCTCCGCGCCCGCCGCGGCCGCTGCCCGAAGTGCAACTACGACCTCGCCGGCCTCGCCGGCCCCTGCCCCGAGTGCGGAGCCCTTCCCTCACCAGGGGCGCGGGCTTCCAGCCCGCGTTCGGCCGAAGGCCGAAGCCGGCCCGTGCGATCCCCTTCTGAGAGCCCATGGAATGGGCGAAGGTCGTTAGCCCCGGGCGCCGCGAGTCCGCAAAGCGGACGAGCAAAGCCCGGGGTCAGCGCCCCCCAAACCCCGGAGCCCATGAAATGGGCGAAGGCGCCACCCGAACCTCCTTGCGGCCACCGGCCCCTGCCCCGAGTGCGGGACGGCAAGGATGAAGGATGCCAAGGATGAAGGATGAACAAAGACAAGGACGAAGCGGAGACCCGGCCCGCGCCCGGCGCGGGCGCTCTGACTCATCCTTCATCGGTCTGACTTCATCCTTCCTCTGACTGCATCCTTACCCAAGCTGCATCGTCATCAGGAACTCAGCATTGCTCCGCGTCTTCTTCATCCGGCTCTTGAGCAGTTCCATCGCCTCGACCACGTTCATGTCGCTCAAGACCTTGCGCAGCCGGTAGACCAGTTCCAGTTCCTTCGGGTCCAGCAGCAGTTCCTCGCGCCGGGTGCCGCTGGCGGCGACATCGATCGCCGGCCAGATGCGCTTCTCGACCAGCCGCCGGTCCAGGTGCAGTTCGCTGTTGCCCGTGCCCTTGAACTCCTCGAAGATCACCTCGTCCATCTTCGAGCCCGTGTCCACCAGCGCGGTGCCGATGATCGTCAGGCTGCCGCCGCCCTCGATGGCGCGGGCGGCGCCGAAGAACTTCTTGGGCCGCTGCAGCGCGCCCGCGTCGATGCCGCCGGTCATGATCTTGCCCGAGTGCGGCATCTCGGCGTTGTACGCCCGGGCCAGGCGCGTGATCGAGTCCAGCAGGATGACGACATCATCGCCGAACTCCACCATCCGCTTGGCCTTCTCGATCACCATCTCCGCCACCTGGACGTGACGGGCCGGCGGCTCGTCAAAGGTGGACGCGATGACTTCGCCACGCACGGTGCGCTGCATCTCCGTCACTTC
>JBICIE010000073.1:0-5363 GCA_043101635.1 Phycisphaerales bacterium JB039
CGCGCGATCACCGCGATGTAGCCGATCACCCCGCCCAAACACAGCGCCCCGGTGTCACCCATGAACACCTGGGCCGGGTACGCGTTGAACCACAGGAAGCCCACGCACGCCCCCAGCATGGCGCCGGCGATCACCGCAAGCTCCCCGCTCTGGGTCACATACGGCACCAGCAGCCGCTGGGCCGACGCCTGCTCGCCGGAGACCAGTGTCAGGATCACCAGCCCCAGCGCAACGGCCGCGCTGATGCCCGTCGCCAGCCCGTCCATCCCGTCGGTGATGTTCACCGCGTTGCTCATCCCGGCGATCATCAGCACCGCCACGGTCACAAACACCCAGCGCGACATGTACCACAGCGCATCGTTGACGGCGTGGCCCTCGGTGGGCACATAGGTGCGCTGCCCGGGCAGATTCAGCGCGTGGGCCAGGTCCGGCCCCGGGGTCGCGTCGCCGTGGTTGTACGCGAACAGCCCGATGAGCAGCCCGAGGCCGAGCTGGAAGATCAGCTTCTCCCAGGCGTACAGCCCCTGGCGGCTGCCGGCCCGCCGCTGGGCCGCCGTCAGCTTCAGCCAGTCGTCGAAGCCGCCAAGGACCGCCAGCCAGACGATCACCAGCATCCCCGCCTGCACGTAGAAAGTCGTGATGTCGGCCAGCAGCGCGATCGCCAGCAGCATGGCGCCGCAGATCAGCACCCCGCCCATGGTCGGTGTGTTCTTCTTGCTGCCGGCGCCGGCCTGCAGCGCGTCGGCGTCGGTCAGCCCCGTGTCGCCGATCTTGAGGCGCACGAGCTGCGCGATGACCCGCTTGCCGAAGAGCATGACCATGAAGAAGGCCAGCGCCGCCGCGGCCCCGGCCCGGAACTCAAGCTGATACAGCGGCTGCAGGGGCCAGATGACCCACTGCGGCACGCCCTCGGTATTCAGGATCCAGAAGAGCATGCCGGCGGCGTCCCTGCCTCGGTCGGTTGCGGCGCTTCGGCTCCGGCGCCGGCGCCCCACTTCTCTTCGACCGCCCGGGCGATCCGCTCCAATGCCACGCCGCGCGACCCCTTGACCAGCGCAATATCGCCCGGTCCCAGTTGCGCGGCGATCCGCCGGCTCGCGCTCTCGTCAGCCGATTCGTACTCCTCGATCGGTACCGCCGGCCAGATCTCGCGAATCCGCGCTGCGATGTGCCGCGCCTCGGGCCCCACCGTCATCACCACGTCGGCCGGCCCGCGCCGCACGATCGCCTCGCCGATCTCCCGGTGCAGGGCCGCCGAGTTCGCCCCAAGCTCCAGCATGTCGCCGAGGATCGCCACCCGCCGGCGGGCCCCCAGCCCCACCAGCCCCAGCGTCTCCAGCGCCGCCAGCATCGACTCGGGATTGGCGTTGTAGCAGTCGTTGATCAGTTCCACCGGCCCGCAGCGCATCCGCTGCATGCGCATCGGCGCCGGCTGGGCCGCCGCCAGCCCGGCGGCGATCGTCTCGGGCGTGGCGCCCATGGTCCGCGTCACCGCGATCGCCGCGGCGGCGTTGAGCGCGTTGTGAGCCCCCAGCCCGGGCACGCGATACTCCGAGCGATCGTTGAAGACGATCCGCACCGCCTCAGGCTCCTGCGTCGCCTCCACGATCCGCAGCGTCGCCCCCGCCGAGCGACCGAACGAGAGCACAAACCGCAGCCGCTTCAAATGCGGCGCCAGTTCCGGCGCGTCCGCCGTGACCACCGCCAGCCCGCTCGGCGAAAGCTGCGACAGCAGTTGCGCCTTCTCATCGGCGATCGCCTGGAGCGAGCCGAGCGTCTCCAGATGGGCCCGCCCGATGCTCGTGATCACCGCGATGTCCGGCCGGATGATCGACGCCAGACGGTTCACCGACCCCGCCGGGCCGCCCGCGCCGACCTCGCACAGCAGGTACCGGTCGCCGGTGCGGGCCGCCAGGATCGTCAGCGGCACGCCGAGCGCGTTGTTGTACGACTTCACCGGCGCCGTGCCGCGCATCATCTGCGACAGGATCGCGTGGATGTAGCGCACCGTCGTCGTCTTGCCGGCCGAGCCGGTCACCGCGATGACGCGGCAGCCCTCCAGCCCCTTGCGATGCGCCACCGCCAGACGCGTCAGGGCGTCGGCCGTGGAATCCACCTGCAGCGTCGCCAGCCCCGGCGGCGGGACCACGTTCTTCTGCACGATGGCGATCGACGCCCCCGCCGCCGCGGCCTGCGCCAGGTAGTCATGCCCATCGACGCGCTGCCCCGGCATCGCAAAGAAGATGTTGCCGCGCTGGAGCGTGCGCGTGTCGATCGAGGCGCCCTGCACCGCCGGCGGGCGCTCGGCGTCCGGACGCGCCAGCCACACGCCCCCCATGATCGCCCGCAGCTTGTCCGGATCAGATGGCGGCATCAGAACACCCCACTCCCGGGTACCCCCCCACTCCGTGGGGGGACGACCGTTCCAACGTCCCCGGCGCGCCACCGCTCGCAGCCCACCAGCCCGCTCATGACGTCACCGCTCCCGCCTGCGCGCGCAACCGCAGCGCGTCGCGCGCAACTTCCCGGTCATCAAAGTGCCGCTTGAACGTCCCCCCCTCCCCATCGGGCAGGATCTGATAGTCCTCGTGCCCCTTGCCCGCGATCACGATCACATCGCCGCGCTGCGCCCGGCTCACCGCGTGCTGAATCGCCCGCTCGCGGTCGACCTGCACCTCGAAGTCGCGCCCCCCGAGCCCCGCGATGATCTCCTCGACGATCGCCTTCGGGCTCTCCGTGCGCGGGTTGTCGCTCGTCACCACCACCCGGTCCGCCAGTCGCCCGGCCACCGCGCCCATGCGCGGCCGCTTGGTCCGGTCCCGATCACCCCCGCACCCGAAGACCACCCACAACTGCGCGCCGTCCGGCGTCAGATCCCGCGCTGCCAGCAGCGCCTTGTCGAGCGCGTCATCGGTGTGCGCGTAATCCACCAGCACCGTGATGTCATCCTCCGGCCCGCTCGCCGGCTCCAGCCGCCCCGGCGGCGCTCTGAGTTGCCCCAGCGCTGCCCCAAGATCCTCCGCGCGCGCATCCGGCGCCACCCGCCACGCCGCGCACAGCGCCTGCAGCGTGTTCATCACGTTGTGACGCCCTACCAGCCCGACCTGCGCCTCGATGGCCCCCCACGGCCCGCGCAGTGTCGCCTCGAACCCCGTCCGCGTCAATGCGTGGATCGTCGCGCTCGCCGTGCCACTGACGGGCTCTGCCGTCAGTGTTCCTTCCTCATCCACCAGCCGGCACCGCAGCACGTCCGCCGCACAATCCCGCACCATCCGCTCGCTCACCGGATCATCCGCATTCACGATCGCCAGGGCGCCCGCGTCCAGCCCCTCGAACAGCAGCGCCTTGGCGCCCGCGTAGCTCTCCAGGTCCCCGTGATAGTCCAGGTGATCCCCGCTCAGGTTCGTGAACACCGCCGCGTCGAATCGCAGCCCCGCCGCCCGACCCTGCACGAGGGCGTGGCTCGACACCTCCATCGCGCACGCCGCAAGCCCGTTGTCCACCATGCACGCCAGCGTGCGGCTGATCTCCGTCGCCGGCGGCGTCGTCAGGCTCGCCGCGCCCACGCGCCCCCCATCATCGACCTCGATCGTCCCCATCAGCCCGCACCCGATCCCCAGCCGGCGCAGCAGCGCCCGGATCAGCCACGTCGTCGTCGTCTTGCCGTTGGTCCCCGTGACCCCGATCAGGCGCAGCCGGCGGGATGGATTGCCGTAGAACGTCTCCGCCATCACCGCCGCCGCCCGCGGCAGATCCTGCGCGTAGACCACCTGCGCCCCCGGCGCCGCCAGGCTCGGATCGTCCGTCAGCACCGCCACCGCCCCCGCCGCAATCGCATCCGCCACGAACGCGCGCCCATCGACGGTCAGACCGCGCCGCGCGATGAACAGCGACCCCGGCAGCGCGGTGCGGCTGTCATCGGTGATATCACAGATCCGAACCGACGCCGAACCCGGCGCCTTGACCAGAGCACCCGACCCCGCGATGACATCACCCAGCCGCATCTGTTGCTCCAGCGAGCCGCCCCGCCAGCCGCCCTCCATCGGCGGATGCGCATCCTAGAGCCGAGAAACCGCCGGGCCTGTCGCCTCCCCCTTCCTCTCCCGCCCCCGGCCGGAGAGGCAACGGCACGAAGTGCCCTGGTGAGGGCGAAAGAACAACCCGCCGCGAAGCGGCGCTCAACTCTGCCTTCTTGAGGTGGCCCACCCCTGCGCGCAATCTCGCCCCTAACCACCACCCGCGCGCGCAACTTCCCGACCATCCCCACCCCAACACGCGCCCCGCGCCCCGCGCCCCCACACCCTCCCGCATGAACGACCTCGACGCCGCCCTCGACCGCGCCTTCACCACCCTCCTCGCCCGCCTCCAGGCCGACCCGGATGAAGCCCTCCGCCGCGCCCGCCGCGCTGCCACCTCAATCCACCGCCGACCCATCACCGCCTGGAGCCTCGCCATCCGCGCAACCGACACCCGCCTCGAAGCCGCCGCCCACATCGACGACGATCACGCCGCCCGCGCCGGCCGCCCCCACGAGGTCCTCATCTCCTCCAGCGCTGTCCTCGAACTCTGCGCCCCCGTCCGCATCCCCTGGCCCGGCCTCGACTGGACCATCGCCGCCCGCCGCCTCGGCCGCCCCCGCTCCGTGATGCGCAACTGGATCGAAAAGGGCGTCTTCCAGGTCCGCTACGACAACGCCCGCTCCGTCGGCAAGATCGGCCTCCCCGTCCCCCACATCTGGACCCACGCCCCTCTCAACCCCGCCGCACCCCTCGGCCGCGCCCCCGACCCCATCTGGGGCACGCTCTGGCAATCACTCGCCGACGACATCCCCGACGATCACGCCTTCACCTACACCCGCATCCCGCGCTACACCGACCCCAACCGCGGCGTCAGAAGCCCCTTCCGCGGCTACGCCTTCCAATGCCCCGGCCGCCTCCACCCCATCCCCGATGGCCTCCGGGTACCCCCCCACTCCGTGGGGGGCTCCGCCACCGAGCGCAGCGAGCCGGTGAGGGGTACAGAACAGCCCGCGAGCGCTCCCCCGCCTCTCCTGCCCCCGGCGGGAGAGGCAGCGGCACGAAGTGCCGCGGCGCCGGTCAAAGAACAACCGCCGCGAAGCGACGCTCAATCCTCTCTTTGCCCTTCCCCCGTCCCCGACGGGGGAAGTGTCGAGCGCAGCGAGACGAAGGGGGCATAAACACCCGCGAGCGCAGCGAGCACTCCCCCCCCCTCTCCCGCGCCTCGCCGGAGAGGCAAGGCACGCTCGGCCGGCTCCACCCTCCGCCCCGCGGGGCCCCCGCGCCCCGGTCCATCGTGTCCATCAAGTCGATACAGCCCCGCAAGTGCCCCTCCTGCGCGCGCAC
>JBICIE010000074.1:0-3669 GCA_043101635.1 Phycisphaerales bacterium JB039
CTGCCGACTTCTGCTTGGGTCTGCCGGCCGCTGATTCGCCGCCCTCGGATGTCGGCTGGGACTGCCGACCCACGCTAACCTCAGGCCATGACGCCTCCCGACACCGACCGCCGCCTGGCCCTGCGTGTGGTGACCATGCCGAAGGACACCAACCAGTACGGCACGATCTTCGGGGGCGTGATCCTCAGCTACATCGACCAGGCGGGGTTCGTGGAGGCCCGCCGGCACGGCGTGCACCGGTGGGTCACCGCGGCGATGGACCGCATCGAGTTCACCAGGCCGGTGCACCTGGGGGATGTGGTGAACTTCTGGACCAGGACCACCCGCCTCGGGACCAAGAGCGTGACGGTGGACATCGAGGTCGAGGTGGAGCGGTTCGAGTCGGGCCGCTGCGAGGGCGTGACGACGGCGCATATGACGCTGGTGTCGGTGGACGCGGCGGGGCGGCCGATCCCGTTCCGCTCGCCGCCGGATGTCGAGACGTTCGAAACGCCCGCGGCGCCGGGGAGCGGCCCCGAGAAGCGCGAGTAGGCGAAGCCGCCAGAACCGCCGCGGAGCGGCGGGCTACCCCGGGCAACAATCTCCGCATGCCCCGACCCGCCGATCCAGCCATCCGCCCGCAGCGCCTGCTGGTGTTGCTGTCGGGCTCCGGTCGGACGCTGGAGAACCTGCTGGGGCGGATCGCCGAGGGGGCGCTGCCGGCCCGGGTGGTGCGGGTGATCGGGTCCAGGCCCTGCCGCGGCGTGGAGGTCGCCCGCCAGGCCGATATCCCGGCGGAGGTGATCGCGGGGGAGATTCCGGCGGGGGAACTGGCCCGGATCGCCGCCGAATCGGAGGCTGACTGGATCGTGCTGGCGGGGTACCTGCGCCGGGTGAATATCCCGACATCGCCGCGGGATTACACGGGGCGGGTGGTGAACATCCACCCTGCCCTCCTGCCGCGCCACGGCGGGCCGGGCATGTATGGCGGGCGGGTACACGCGGCGGTGCTTGCGGCCGGCGAAACAGAGAGCGGGTGCACGGTGCACCTGGCGGACGCAAACTACGACGAGGGACCGATCGTGCTGCAGATGCGATGCCCGGTACTGGAAGGCGACACGGCCGAGACGCTGGCGGCGCGGGTCTTCGAACTGGAGAAGCAGGCGTATCCGGAGGCGCTGCGGATGCTGTTTGCCCGCGCGGCGGCGGAGGAGCGGTCGTGAGGGCTCGCGCGCTGGCTGCGCTGCTGCTTGTGCTCGGTGCGACGGTGATGGCGCCGGCTCAGGAGCAGGATCAGCCGCATCCGCTGGAGTTGCAGCAGGCGGCGCTCGCGGCGCTGCAGCGCGGTGAGTACGACGAGGGCGAGCGGCTGCTGCGACGGCAGATCGAGATGCAGCCGGACAACTTCGTGGCCCACTACAACCTCGCGTGCGCGCTGGCGCTGCAGGGCGAAACCGAACCGGCGGTCGAGTCGCTGAAGAGCGCGATCAAGCACGGGTTCGTGGACATCCACCAGCTTCAGAACGATCCGGACCTGGCGAGCGTGCAGGACGATGCCACGGTGCGCGCGATCATCGAGAACTGGGACCGCATCCTGGAAGCCCGGATCGAGGCCAACTTCGAATCGGCGAAGCAGCAGTATTCCAACGGCTATACCTATGAGAAGGATGAGGCGCTGCGCCTGGCGTATGTCTCAGCTTTTGACGAGGTGTCTTTTGCTGACGCGCGCGAGGAGATGAGCCTGATCGCATCGTGGACGTTCGAACACGTGCTGACGGATCTGGCCCGGCCCGCGCAGGGGGACGCGTCGCAGACCGACCCGTGGGTGATCGTGATCCTGCCGACGCGGGAGGACTTCAAGGCGTGGCAGGAGCGGCTCTTCGGCCCGCAAGCCACTCTGGCAACCAGCGAAGTCGGTGGACGGTACGACCACGACAGCAAGCGGCTGATTGCGCGCGATCTGGGCGCCACCCTGCGCCATGAGTTCTTCCACGTGCTCCACTGGCGCGACATGATGCGCCTGCGCCAGCGGCACGCCATCTGGATCCAGGAGGGGCTCGGGTGCCTGGTCGAGGACTTCGACCGTCAACCGGACGGGACGCTGCGGCTGACGCCATCGTGGCGGACGAACATGGCGCAGCGGCTGGCCTCGGCGGGCCGGCTGACCGACATCGAGGACCTGGCGCGGATGTCGCACACGCAGTTCCTGCGGTCGAGCAAGCTGGCCCGGTACGCCGAGTCGCGGACGTTCTTCCTGTACCTTGCCGCGACCGGCAAGCTGGCCGAGTGGTACAAGACCTACACCGAGCACTACGGCGAGGATCCCACGGGCGTGCTGGCGACGCAGAAGCTGTTCGGCGAGGACATGGACGCCTTCCAGCGCCAGTACGAGGCCTGGGTCAAGGCCCTGCCGCGGGTGGCGGACATGCACGAGCCGGGGCCGGCGATGCTGGGCATCGACATCGACCCGGCCGGCGGGGAGGGGCTGCGGGTGACCTCGCTGGTCCGCCGGCGGGACAGCGGGCTGCGACTGGGCGACATCATCACGGCCATCGACGGCCGGCCGACGCGGGATCTCAACGAGATGTACCGGGTGCTGGGGGACTACCGGCCCGGGCAGACGGTGACGGTGCGGTACCGGCGTCACCGGGTACACGGGATCGCCGAGGTGACGCTGGTGGCCCGCTGAGACCCGGAAGGTCGCGGGGAGGGTGAGGGCAGATTCACTGGCGCCGGGGCCCGCCCGGGACTGGCGCCCGGCCCGATATTCGCTACGCTGTGGGGGATGGCCGGTGGCGCCAGCGGAGCCCTGGAGGGCTCGGGCGACCGCGGCGGCCGCTGGAATCGCGAAGGAGACAACCCAATGAAGCGCACACGCTTGCTGATCGTCGCCGGCCTGCTTGCCGCGGCAGGGACGGTCATGGCCCGCCCGCCGGCGGAGATCATCGCGGAGCTGGAGTCGATCACGGCGCCGACGTATGACGCCGAACGCCGGGGCGACGCGGAGTACCGGGCCGAGTACTCGAAGCTGATGCAGGAGTACAACGCCGAAAAGGCGGCGCTGATCGCCGAGCTGTACGCCGAGGATCCGGGCCACGAGAAGATCACCGAACTCATGCCGCAGCGGTGGCAGTTGCTGCAGCGGACCGACAGCGACACGGTGCTCGAGGAGACCAAGTCGATCCTGTCGCAGCCGCTGGCTTCCGACGAGCTGCGGACCGAGGCGGCGTACTGGCACGCCAATGTGATCTGCAACACGACGCGGTACAGCCCGGAGGAGGCGCTGCCGGCGATCGAGACCTTCATGCAGATGGCGCCGGAGGATGACCGGGCTGCGCGCCTGATCCTGGGCGTGGCCAGCTACGGGACGGACGATCCGGACCTGCAGATGAAGATCTACAAGCGGTCGCTGCAGCTCTTCCCGGATTCGCCGGCCAACAAGTACACGCACGGCAAGATCCGGCAGGTCGAGAGCCTGGGCCAGCCGTTCGAGCTGACGTTCACGGAGGCGACCAGCGGCGAGGAGATCTCGCTGCAGCGGGATCTGCGCGGCAAGGTGGTCGTGCTCGACTTCTGGGCCACCTGGTGCGGCCCGTGCATCGCCGAGATGCCGAAGATGAAGGAGCTGTACGCGGAGTATTCCGGGCGCGGCGTGGAGTTCATCGGCATCAGCCTGGATCAGCCGCGCAA
>JBICIE010000075.1:0-8121 GCA_043101635.1 Phycisphaerales bacterium JB039
AAGAAGAAGAAGTCGCCTTCGTCCACTTCTTGCACTCCATCTCTCCGTCTCTCCGTCTCTCCGTCTCCTGCTCCAAGCACTCCATCTCTTCGTCTCTCCGTCTCTCCGTCTCCTGCTCCAAGCACTCCGTCTCTTCGTCTCTCCGTCTCTCCGTCTCCTGCTCCAAGCACTCCATCTCTTCGTCTCTCCGTCTCTCCGTCTCCTCCTCCAAGCACTCCGTCTCTCCGTCTCTCCGTCTCTCCGTCTCCTCCTCCAACGAACAATCCCACCCACTCGCATTCACATCGACTTGGCGCACCTCCACCCCATGCTCGCTGGCATCCCGCACGATCTGCGCCGGCGCATAGAACCCCATCGGCTGGCTGTTGATCAGCGCTGCCGCGAACGCCGCCGGCTCGTACAGCTTCAGCCACGCCGAGACGTACACGATCAGCGCAAAGCTCGCCGCGTGTGACTGCGGGAAGCCGTACTCGCTGAACCCCTTGATCTGCTCGAAGCACCGCTCGGCGAACTGCGGCGTGTAGCCGCGCTCCAGCATCCCGCCGATGAGCTTCTCGCCGAACTTCGCGATCTGATCGCCCTTGCGCTTCCACGCCGCCATGGCCCGGCGCAGCTTGTCCGCCTCCCCCGGCGTGAACCCGCCGGCCACGATCGCAAGCTCCATCGCCTGCTCCTGGAACAGGGGCACGCCCAGCGTCTTGCCCAGGATCGCCTCCAC
This sequence comes from Phycisphaerales bacterium JB039, assembly GCA_043101635.1. Lineage (GTDB taxonomy): Bacteria > Planctomycetota > Phycisphaerae > Phycisphaerales > UBA1924 > CAYMJK01. Next base: position 719 of record JBICIE010000075.1, read on the forward strand.
CTCCGGCGGAAACTCCGGAACCGGCTCCTCCCCGCGCCGCCGGCGCAGGTACGGATGCACCATCTTCCCCTGGATCGGCCCCGGGCGCACGATGGCAACCTCGATCACCAGGTCATAAAAGCACCGCGGGCGCAGCCGCGGCAGCATCGACATCTGGGCCCGGCTCTCGATCTGGAAGACGCCGACGGTGTCGGCACGGCAGATGGCGTCGTAGACGGCGGGATCGGTGAGGTTGGCGGCGATGGCGCGGTAGGTTTTAAGGACGACGTTGGAGTCAGGTGGTGGAGAGATTGGAGAATGAGAGAATAGAGAATAGTGAATATCTATTCTTGCAGACTGGCGATGAGGCCTTGAAGCACTCGACTGACTTCGTTGACAGTCGCCCAACATTCGTCGGTGACAACGATCATCTCCAGTGATGACGCCAGTTCGATTTGTGTCGACACTTCGTTCAGGGAGCCACGAGCTATCCGGAGGAACTTCAGAAGGTCCGACCGGCTCTCCCGTCCAAATCCCTCGGCAATGTTCGACGGTATCGAGACTGCTGAACGTCGCATCTGGCTCGTCAAACCAAACCGCTCTTCCGACGGCATTCCCCTGGTCAACACATAAACATGCTTCGCGAGGTCCATGGACTTCTGCCACGCCACGAGGTCTCGAAACGATTTCACCTGTGCCATCCCGTTTCTCCATCGGCTTCTTCACTATTCTCTGTTCTCTCATTCTCTGATCTCTTCTCCACCCAACCACAAACCCCAACGCCTTCCCCACACACGTCAACATCCCCAGCCCAAGGCAGTCCACCTTCAGCATCCCCATCGCATCAATGTCGTCCTTGTCCCACTCGATCACCGTGCGGTCCGCCATCGCCGCGTTCTCAATCGGGACAAGATCATGCAACGGGCGCTTCGTGATCACGAACCCGCCGACATGCTGCGACAGATGCCGCGGAAAACCCACGAGCTGGTTCGTCAGCGCAATCACACGCCGCACCGTCACATCCCGCGGATCCAGCCCCGCCTCGCGCACCCGCTCGGCGCTGGTCCCCCCGCTCCAGTAATCCAGCCCCTTCGCCAGCCCGTCCACCGCATCCAGGCTCAGCCCCATCGCCTTGCCCACCTCGCGCACGGCGCTGCGCCCCCGGTAACTGATCACCTCCGCCGTCAAGGCCGCCCGGTCGCGCCCGTACCGCCGGTAGATGTGCTGGATCACCTCCTCCCGCCGTTCGTGCTCGAAGTCGATGTCGATGTCCGGCGGCTCATCCCGCTCGCGGCTGACGAACCGCTCGAACAGCAGGTCAACACTCGCCGGATCCACCTCCGTCACGCCGGTGCAGTAGCACACCGCCGAGTTGGCCGCGGCGCCCCGTCCCTGACACAGAATCCCCTGCGCGCGCGCAAACGTGACGATCTCATGCGCTGTCAGAAAATACGGGGCGTAGCCCAACTCCTCGATCAGCGCCAGTTCGCTCTGAAGCTGGTCCCGCGTCCGCTGCGGCACATCCCGCCCGTACCGCCGCCGCGCCCCCTCCTCGCACAGTTGCCGCAGGTACCCGATCGGCGTCATCCCCTCCGGTGTCGTCTCATCCGGATACTCGTAGCGCAGCTCATCCAGCCTGAACGCCGCCCGGCGCGCGATCTGCGCCGTCCGCCGCACCGCCTGCGGATAGGCGCCGAACAACCGAGCCATCTCCTCCGGCGCCTTCAGATGCCGCTCGGCGTTCGCCCGCAGGCGCAGCCCCGCCTGCTCGATGGTGCAGCCCTCGCGAATGCAGGTCAGCACATCCTGCAGCGCCCGTCGCGCCGGCTCGTGATACAGAACGTCATTGGTCGCCACGATCGGCACGCCGACGTATGCGCCGAGATCCACGATCTGGCGAAGCTGCGCCTCATCATCCGCCCCGTACCCGCGGCTCACCGCCAGCGACAGCCGATCATCATCGAACACCCCGCGCAGCCCGCGCACCACCTGCACGAACTCCTCACTCAACATCCACCCGTCGCCCCCCGACTCCCGACCCCCGACCCCCGTCTCCACAACCGCCAGCATCCCCTCCTGATGATCCAGCACATCATGCAGCGCCAGTTCACACTGCCCCTTCTCCGCCCGCCGTTTCCCCAGCGTCAGCAGCCGGCACAGGCGCGAATACGCCGCCAGATCCGTCGGATACAGCAGCACGCTCAGCCCCGCCGGCTCGACCAGCGCGATGCGCGAACCGACCACCAGCGGAATGCCCGCCTCCTTTGCTGCGACATGCGCCCGGACGACCCCGGCCAGCGTGTTGGTATCCGCAATCGCCGCCGCGGGGTGCCCGAGCTGCGCTGCCCGCTCGACCATCTCCTCCGGGTGGCTCGCCCCCGTCAGGAACGTGAAGTTGGTCGTCACCCCGAGCTCGATGTATTCGACCCCGGCGCGCCCTGCCTGCGCGCGCAAACTACTCCCACGATGCCCGGCCCGCAACGGATGCGGCTTGATCTTCCCGATCGGAGCGTCAGGCATGCGCGCGCTCCTACGCCCACAGCCCGTGCACGAACCACCCGCCACCGAGGTCGGCCCTGCGACCTCGGCGCCCCTGCCCCATCTCGAACACAGGGCCTTGCCCCGGGCTCCGGCTCGGCGCCGCCGCCCGCGCTGCAGGTTCATGAATGGAGGACGATGGTCGCTTCGACGACCCCTTCAGGGTCGAGTCGTCTTCTTCATCGCTTCCGGGGGTGTCGCTCCACCCCGCCGGGGTTGCGCTCCACCCCCGGCTACTTTCGATGAGCCCTTCGGGCTCAGAAGGCGCAGGGCCAAACCCAACCCAACTCTGCGATCTCTGCGTTTCCTCTGCGGCCTCTGCGTTCTGCTTCTCTGCGTTCTGCTTCTCTGCCTTCTGCTTCTGGATGCGCTGCCGGAACACCCACAACCACCGCCCGCGCGCATCCTGCAGCTTGAAGTAGTCACGCTCCGGCTCGCGCCCGCGCCACCACTCCCCGCCGATGCGTTCCGGCCCCACGCTCGTCTCGATGCGCAGTTCCTCGCTGCGCCAGCGCACGCGCAGCACCGGTCCATCAGGCGCCACCGTCATCACCCGGACCGGCTCCGGCTGCGCCAGCAGCATCGTCGGCCGATCGCCGCTGGCCACCTGCGATGCGACACCTCGCCGGCGCTGCCGCAGCGCCGGAATCAGCCGCTGGGCCCGCTCCGGCATGTGCGACTCCACGATCTCCGCGCGCAGCACGCGCTGCGCCCCCAGCCGGCTCGACAGCCCGTCGATCAACTCCGCAAGCTGCCGCTCCCGCTGCCGCGATTCGGCGCCATCATCACGCCAGCGCTGGCTCTGCCGGTGCGCAATCGGCGCCGACGCCCGCGCAACCAGTTCCATCCGCTCCACCCCGAAGCCCAGGTTCGCCCGCTCCAGCTTCGGACGCAGCAGGCTCCACAGATGTCGCCGCTCGCGGCTGGGCCCGGCAAGCTGAAACTCCAGCGATACCGGCGGCGCATCCGACCGCTCCAAGACCAGTTCCAGGCGCATGGCGCCCCGCTCGCGGGATGCAAGCTGCGCGCACAGATCGCGCACCAGCCCGCGCGCAGCAAGTTCGATCGCCTCCCACCGGCTCGTCGGCCCGTCGAACAGTCGCTCGGCCCGCAGCGGCGCCGGAGGGCGCACCGGCTCGATCGTCTCGATCGCCTCCCCCAGCGCCTGGGCAATCCGCAGCGGCAGCTCCGCCCCGAAGCGCGACGGCAGCGCCCCCCGCGGCAGCGCCAGCAGTTCCCCGATCCGCTCCACCCCCACCTCCGCCAGCCCGGCGCACACATCCTCCTCGATGCGCAGCGCACAAGTCGGCAGCCCCGCCAGCGCCTCGCGCAGCGAAGCCTCAGGAACGATCCAGGCGCCCCGCCCACCCCGAACACGGACCTGTCCCGCGCCGCCTGCTCCCTCTCCCGCGCCCCGCGGGAGAGGGCTGGGGTGAGGGCTACCACCTCTACTACTCCTCCTGCTCCTTCCGCCTCTCCCCCTACTCCACGCCTCCTTGCACATGCACTCCCCATACCGCGCCACCGCCCACGCCGCGCCGAACGTCGGCGCAATCGCCCCCCGCGCACACAACTCCAGCCGCTCCACCGCCCCAAGCACGGAGCTCAGCAGGCGCTCCTCTCCTCCGTACAGGCGCGCGCATCCTGTGACATCCATCAGCAGCCCATCCGGTGGATCGACCGCCACCCGCGGCACGAGGCGCACAGCCCACCGCGCCAGCGCCGCCAGCGCTGCCGCCTCCCGCTCCGGCGCATGCTCGACGATGCGCACCGGCGCCGCCCCCAGCAGCGCTCGGGCGTCGCTCACCGTCATCCCCGCCCGCACACCCGCGCCTTCTGCTCGCTCACACCGCCCCACCACCTCCCGCCGCTGCCCGACCGGCGCCACGACGAGCATGGCCTCCGTGCGTCGCTGGCGCTCACGCTTCTTGAGCCCGAAGGGCTCATCGGAAATAGCCGGGGGTGGAGCGAGCGCAGCGAGCGACACCCCCGGAAGGCGCCCCATTTCAACACCCGACCCTGAAGGGGTCGTCGAAGCGCCCGCCGCGTCACGCCGTCCGCCGCGCCCCTGAGGACACTTCCTCCGCGCCACATCCACCGACCACATCGGCAGCCACAACGACAGCGCCCGTCTCATGATCCCACTCCAGTCGCACGCGCAGCTCCGGCAGCGCGCCCCCCTTGCGCCGCACAAGTTCGATCTCCCATGTCGGCCTTCTCCCCTGCGCCGGCGCCGGGCGCACCACCCACCGCGTCTGCGCAGCAGACAGCGCCCTGCGCTCGGCGCCCGGACGCAGCAGCAACCCGATCGCCCCGCTCTCCCGCGCGGCAAGCTGCAACCGGCGCGTCGCGCTCATGTCCAGCCCGGAGCCGTCGGCAATCACTGCCCCCACCGCCCCGCTGCGCAGCGCCAGATCCATTGCCCACGCGCGCGCAGCCCGATCCGGGGCATCGACAAACACCGACCGCTCCACCAGCGACCGGTCGCCTCCCGCTACCAGCGCCCGCGCCAGCGGCCAGCACCGCGTCCCGATCCACACCGCCGTGCCACCGATGTCGGCCCCGCGACATCGGTGTTCCTCGCCAAGCGCCCGGCGCGCCAGATGAACCGCCACTCCCACCGCCGGACGCCACAGCGCCACCACCGACCGTGCCACCGATGTCGGCTTTGCGACATCGGCGCCCTCCACCGCGCTCCCCGCGCCGCCTCCAAGCCTCCGGGCCGGTCCCTCCACCGGTCCGGAAGCCCAGGACGACGCCGTGTCTTCCGCCCCGCCCCCATCATCACTGATCCACTCGTGAATTGCCCCCCGCTCCAGCCCGCCCAGCGCCTCATCCACCGGCCCCCACCCGGTCGGGGCCACCCCGGCGCTCTCGCCGTTTTCCCCCGCCCCGCCGCGGGATTCGATCGCCTCGATCGCCTCCTCCAGCCGCCGCCGCTGCTCGCAACTCAGTACTTCTGAACGCATTTTGTTAGGGTATCAGATTCCCCGAAACCGTCAAGGATCTGTTCGGGAATTCATCCACCAAAGCCCCGCCGGCGAACCCTCGCCCAGATGCCCGCCACCCGCATGCCCTCACTCCGCGTCACCGGCCCCGTTCGCAAGCTGGCGATCGTGTTCGGCGATCAACTCGACCACGACTCCGCCGCCCTGCGCGATCTCGACCCCCAGCGCGACGCTGTCCTGATGATGGAAGTCGCCGAAGAAGCCACAGCCATCCCCAGCCACCGCCAGCGGACCACGCTCTTCCTCGCGGCCATGCGCCACTTCGCCATCGAACTCGCCGGCCGCTCCATACGCATCCAGTACACCCGCCTCGACGATGCGCACAACACGCAGTCGCTTGCCACCGAAATCCAGCGCCACACCGATCGCCTCAAGCCCGAGCGGATCATCTGCGTCCACCCCGGCGAGTGGCGCGTGCTGGACATGGTCCAGTCACTGGAAGCCAAACTCGGCCATCCCGTCGAGATCCTCCCCGATGACCACTTCTACACCAGCCTCGACGACTTCAACACCTGGATGGACGGGCGCAAGGAAGTCGTTCTTGAGCACTTCTACCGCAAACAGCGCCGCGACCTCGGCATCCTCGTCGACGACCGCGGCAACCCCGAAGGCGGCCAGTGGAACTACGACAAGGAAAACCGTCAGTCCTTCAAGCAGCCGCCCGACCCTCCCACGCCCTACGCCGCCCGCCCCGACGAGATCACCCGTGAAGTCATGGACCTCGTCCAGCGCCGCTTCCCGGATGCCCCCGGGCGCATGGACCACTTCCACTGGCCCGTCACCCGCGCCGAGGCGCAGCGCGCCCTGCGCGACTTCATCGACAACCGCCTCCCGCACTTCGGAACCTGGCAGGACGCCATGTGGACCGGCGAGCGCACGCTGTACCACTCCCGCCTCAGCGCCCCGCTCAACCTCAAGCTCCTGAACCCACGCAACTGCGTGGAAGCCGCGCTCGACGCCTGGCGTACCGGCGCTGCGCCTCTTAACGCCGTCGAGGGCTTCATCCGCCAGCTCATCGGCTGGCGCGAATTCATCCGGGGAATCTACTGGTGGGCCGGCCGCGGCTACGCCCGGCGCAACCACTTCCGCCAGCAGGGCGAACTGCCCCGGTTCTACTGGACCGGCGCCACCGACATGCGCTGCATGGCCGACAGTCTCGGCCAGGTGCTCGATGACGCCTACGGCCACCACATCCAGCGCCTCATGGTCACCGGCAACTTCGCCCTGCTCGCGGGCGTGCATCCCAAGGCCATCAGCGACTGGTACCTCGCCATGTACGCCGACGCCGTCGAGTGGGTCACACTGCCCAACACCCTGGGCATGGTCATGCACGCCGATGGCGGCCTCGTCGGGACCAAGCCCTACATCGCCACCGGTCAGTACATCGATCGCATGAGCAACTACTGCGACACCTGCCGCTACGACCCCAGGCAGCGCACAGGCGCCGACGCCTGCCCCTTCACCACCATGTACTGGGATTTTCTCATCCGCCACGAGGATGACCTGCGCGACAACCGCCGGATGACCATGGCCCTCGGCAACCTCCGCCGCCTCACCGCCGAGCAGCGCGCCGAGATCACGCGCGAAGGAAAGGCCCTGCGCCGGCGGCTGGCCGGCACGGCCTGAGTGTGCGCAAGCCCGGCGCCCCCTGGCGCCCTTCACCCGGGCTCGCCGGCGCCGCCTTTATCCGCAGCCCCGCGCGAACTCGTTCTGAAAGCACAGGAAATCAAAGAAGTCCAGCACCCCCGTCCCGTCGCAATCCGCGTACGGATCGCCCAGCGCAAAGGCGTTCTGGACTTCTTTGATTTCCTGTGCTTTCAGAACGAGTTCGCGCGGGGCTGCGGATAAAGGCGGCGCCGGCGAGCCCGGGTGAAGGGC
>JBICIE010000076.1:0-6918 GCA_043101635.1 Phycisphaerales bacterium JB039
CGCCTTCGTTGAGCACATCACGGAATCCGCTCAGCTCGCAGCGGCGGCCATCTCCGGCTTTTCGCTGCCGGCGGCCTTCGTCTTCTTCTTGCGCTGCCAGTCGCTGGCGAAGTTCTTCAGGGCCTCGCTGAGCTTCTTCTCCAGTTCCTCGTCCAGCGCCTTCTTCTGCTCCAGCTCCTCGCGGATCGAGCGCCCCACCGTCGAGAAGTACTCCTGCATCGCCGTTTCGAACGCCGGGACCTCCTTGATGGCCACCTGGTCCAGGTATCCCTTGGTGCCGGCGTAGATCGAGATCACCTGATCGGCCACCGGCATCGGCACGTACTGCGGCTGCTTGAGCAGCTCCACCATGCGGGCGCCGCGGTCGAGCTGGGCCTGGGTGGCCTTGTCGAGCTCGGTGCCGAGCTGGGCGAAGGCCTCCAGCTCGCGGTAGGCGGCCAGGTCGAGTCGCAGCGAGCCGGCGATCTTCTTCATCGCCTTGATCTGGGCGTTGCCGCCCACGCGGCTCACCGAGATACCCACGTTGATGGCGGGGCGCACGCCGCTGAAGAACAGTTCCGGCTCCAGATAGATCTGGCCGTCGGTGATGGAGATCACGTTGGTGGGGATATAGGCCGAGACGTCGCCTTCCTGCGTCTCGATCACCGGCAGGGCGGTCAGGCTGCCGCCGCCGTTGTCATTGGAGAGCTTGGTGGCCCGCTCCAGCAGGCGGCTGTGCAGGTAGAACACGTCACCGGGGTACGCCTCGCGACCCGGCGGGCGGCGGAGCAGCAGCGAGAGCTGCCGGTACGCCACGGCCTGCTTCGAGAGATCGTCATAGATGCACAGGGCGTGCTTGGGCGTCTTGCCCTGGGCGCCCTGCCACATGAAGTACTCGCCCATGGCGCAGCCGGCGTAGGGCGCGATGTACTGCATCGGGGCCGGGTCGCTGGCCGCGGCGTTGACGACGATGGTGTAGTCCATCGCGCCGTGCTTGCGCAGCGTCTCGACCACGCCGGCGACGGTCGATTCCTTCTGGCCGACCGCGACGTAGATGCACACGACGGCCTCGGGCGTGCCCCAGTACTGCTTCTGGTTGATGATTGTGTCCAGCGCGACGGCGGTCTTACCTGTCTTGCGGTCGCCGATGATCAGCTCGCGCTGCCCGCGCCCGATCGGGATCATCGCGTCGATGGCCTTGACACCGGTCTGCAGCGGCTCGGTCACCGGCTGGCGCTCGGCGATGCCGGGGGCGATGATGTCCACCTTGCGCATCTCGGCCGCCTCGATCTCCGGCCCGTCATCCAGCGGGCGGCCCAGCGGGTCGACCACGCGCCCGAGCAGCGCCTCGCCCACCGGCACTTCCAGCAGGCGTCCGGTCGCCTTGACCAGGTCGCCCTCCTTCACCGTCAGGTAGTCGCCGTAGATCACGCAGCCGACCGTGTCGGTCTCCAGGTTCATCACCTGGCCCATCACGCCGCCCTCGCTGGTCTGGAACTCCACCAATTCGCCGGCCATGGCCTTGGCCAGGCCGTAGATGCGGGCGATGCCGTCGCCGACCTCGATCACACGGCCGACCTCGGAGACCTCGAGCTGGTCGGCGTACTGGGCCAGTTCCTCTTTGATCACGCTGGCGATTTCGTCGGTCTTGATCTTCACTGTCGGGTCCTCTTGCAGCGCATGCGTCGCGCCAGATGGGCAGAAATGCGACGAAGATGTCGCCAGCCGCCTCCGGTGGCCACCGGCCGCTGCCGGGGCCTGCCGCAGGGCCCCAACGATAGCCTGCGCCCCCGCCCGAGTCTCGGTTCTCGCCCGTCGTGATCGCCGGCCCCGGGGCGCTACTGCTCCTGATCGCCCCCCGGCGCCTGCGGCGCCGCCACCGGGCGCAGCTCGTACTCCACCCGCCGGCTGGGGGCGGTGAACTCGACCGACCCGGCCCAGCCGCCGAAGGTCGCCTCCCGGGCCCCCGGGCCGGCTACCAGGTCATCCGGCGTGAGCTTCACCGTGGCCACCACCGGCAACTGGCCCGCCTCGATCTGGGCGATCAGCTCGCTGGGGCCGCGCACCGTCACATCCCGCAGGTACTGCTGGTCCACCGGCACCTCCACGATCCAGCTCCCCTGCTGGCCCGCCGGGATCGACACGTACACGGGCACCTGCTTCAGCGTGAACTGGCGGATCGTGTCCTTCAGCGTGAAGGTCACATCCACGGTCTGCGGCGAGATGGTGAGCCGACTGGCCCCCAGCCACGCCGGCGGCGGGACCACCCGCACGCCGGAGACCGTCGTCTGTCCGGACCGCTGAGCCAGGCTCTCGGGGCCCACGCGGGCCGACACCGTCGTCCCCGGCGGGATGAACTGATCGGCGAGCCCCAGCGGCAGCGTAACCGTCACCGTGTCCGGCGTCGCCACCGGCGTGCCTACCAGCTCGGCGCCCTGCACCTGCGGGCTCACCGGCACCTCGCGGTCCACCAGCTCATCGACCCGGATCCGCACCTGGGCCGGCTCGACGCTGACGATCTCGATGCCGCGGCTGGCGAAGACATCGCTGGCCCGCAACGCCTCGGCCAGGTTCACCAGGTGGTCGTTCACATCCGAGGGCAGCTCCACCCCCGGCTGCAGGATCACCGGCGACTGCAGCTCGCGGGCCAGCTCATCCAGCGTGGCCGTTGAGCCCGTCAGCGTCAGCTCGATCTCGAACTCGCGCGCCTGGTCCGGCAGCCGCCAGAGGACGCGCCGGCTCTGCTCCGGGGCCACCAGCGCCACGGCGCCCGAGCGTGTCACGGTGATCAGCGACCGCCCCTCGGCGAAGAACCAGATCAGCACTGCGACCAGCGCCGCCCCGACCATCGTCTGCCAGCGCCCCTTCACGCCTTCTCCTTCTCAGTCTCGACGCCGGATACCAGGGCCGCATCGGCTTCCTCGCCGGCGGTGGGGGCGCTCTTGGGCGGCTCGCGGCGGAGGCGCTTGCTGAGCTCTTCGCGCAGCCCGTCCGGGCTCAGGCCGTCACTGAGCCGCCCGCGCTCGACCAGCCGGATGTGCCCGGTCTCCTCGCTGACGATCACCACCAGGGCGTCGCACTCCTTGGTCAGCCCGACCGCGGCCCGGTGCCGCGCTCCCAGGCGCGGATCGGGCATGTCACCGGCGTCCGCCATCGGCAACTGCACCCCCGCCGCGTGGATCACCGAGCCCCGGATGATCACCGCCAGGTCATGCAGCGCCGTGGACGGAAAGAAGATGGTCTGGAGCAGCCGGCTGGAGATCTTGGCGTCCAGGCGCGTGCCGCCCTCGACCAGGCCCTCGAGCCGGGCTTGCCGCTCGATCACGATGATGGCGCCGAACTTGGCCTTGCTGAGATAGCCCGCCGCTTCGACCACCGCGTCGACCACCAGCGCGATCTCGCCCGGCGTCGAGCGGAAGAAGGGCGCCTCGCCCAGGCGCGTCAGGGCCCGGCGCAGCTCGGGCTGGAACACCACCACCAGGCCCAGGGCGATGAAGCCAAGGGCGCGGTCGAACAGGTACTGCAGCCGCTGGAACGCGTCGGAGGCGCCGATCGCCGATGGCAGCAGCGTCAGCACGAACACCAGCAGCGTCAGCGCCAGCAGCCCCTTGAGCGCTCCGGCCGCCCGCGTTCCCTGCACGAACCGGATGATGGCGTAGACAACCAGCCAGATGATGATCAGTTCGACCGCGACTTCCCACCAGCGGTAGGACAGCGCGCGATCGAGCAGATTCTGAATCCCGGAAAAGATGTTCAACTGGCCGGATCTCCGGGCTTGACGGCGAGCCTCCCGCGGAGTCTACCGTCTCCGGTCGCACCAGGCAGCGGGGCCCGCCTCCATGGGTTTGCACATCGTCAGCTTCGAGCCCACCCCCAACCCCAACGCGCTCAAGCTGCTGGTGGAGCCCGACGCCGGCGACCGGCCGCGCTCCTACTTCAGTCCGGCCGAGGCCGCCGGAGATCCGCTTGCCGAGGCCCTTTTCGGCATCGACGGGGTCACCAACGTGCTCATCCACACCCGCTTCATCACGCTCTGCAAGGCGCCCGAGGCGCCGTGGGGCCCGATCCGCCGGGCCGCCCGGGAGGTCCTCGAGGCTGCCGCCCCGTGACGGGCGCCCGCGACCGGCGCCTGGCCGGCGCCATCTGCGAGTGGTTCGCCCGCGCCCGGCGCCCGCTGCCGTGGCGCCCCCCGGCCGGGCCGACCGCTGGGCCCGCGGCGTCGAGCGGCCAGGCGCCCCCGGCGCTGCGCAACCCGTACCACGCCCTGGTCAGCGAGGCCATGCTCCAGCAGACGCAGGCGGCGCGGGTGGCCGAGCGGTTTGGGCCGTTCATCGAGCGCTTCGGAACGGTCGAGGCCCTTGCCGGCGCCGGCGAGCAGGAGGTCCTCGGCGCCTGGACCGGCCTGGGGTACTACCGCCGGGCCCGCCTGCTGCATCAGGCGGCCCGGGCCATCGTCCAGCGGCACGGCGCACAGGTCCCCGCCGACGTCGAGGCGCTGCGGGCTCTGCCGGGCGTCGGGCGGTACACCGCCGGCGCGATCAGCTCGATCTGCTTCGACCGGCCCGAGCCGATCGTGGACGGCAACGTTGCGCGGGTGCTGCTGCGGATCGAGGGGCGCGAGGCGCCGGCCGGCGAGCGCGACACCGAGCGATGGCTGTGGGAGCGCGCCGGCGCGCTGGTCAAGGGCAGCGCCGGGGTAGGCGGCCCGGCGCTGTTCAATGAAGGTCTGATGGAACTCGGCGCGGTGGTGTGCCTGCCGCGCTCGCCGCGGTGCGACGCCTGTCCGCTTGCGCGCTGGTGCCGTGCGCGAGCAGCGGGCGCCCAGGGGCGCATTCCCGCCCCGAAGCCCGCCGCCCAGCGCAAGGTCATCCGCTGCGCCACCGTGATCGTCACCGATGAGCGCGGGCGCGTGCTGGTGGACCGCCGCCCGGCTCGCGGCCTGTGGGCCGACATGTGGCAGGCGCCGACGCTGGAGGTCCCCGGCGACGGGCGGGCGATTGCGCGCCGGCGGATCGAGCAGTGGCTCGGCGTCTGCGATCTCGCTGCGGGCGAGCCGTTCGAGTTCCTCGCCACGCACCGGCGCCTCAAGTTCGTTCCGTGGCAGGCGCCGCGATTGGCAAACGGTCTTGCCCGCGGCCTGCGCGACAGCGCCGAGGCCCGCGCTGCCACCGAAAGCCGCTTCGTCACCCGGCGCGAGCTTGCGGGGCTTGCAATGTCCAGCCCGCAGCGGCGGATCTTGCAGGTGGAACAGGTGTGTGCGCATGGTGCGCGCATGGGATAGCCCTCCGATTCGGCGTCGGCTTGCTGGATCAGGCTGGCTGGAGGCCGGGCGGGGCGCGCGCTCCTGATGGGGTGGCTGGTCGGGCGGATCGGGCGCGCGATGTAGCGTGCGCGGGTGGCACAGGCGTCGCGGCTGTGCGGCGGGAGGCGCGGTTTGCGCGGCGGGGGTTTCGCGGGCCCATGCTGGGGGCGAGTCGGCGCGCGAGCTTGTGCGTGGTAAGGGGCGCGGGGCCCGCCGGGCCGGGGGGCGTGGCGGGGGCTTTGACGACCCCTTCAGGGTCGAGTTGAAGAAGGGGCGGCGTGATCCGGGCCTGTCGCGCGCTGCGCATCGCTCCAGACCCGGCTATTTCTGATGAGCCTTTCAGGCTCGTGTTGGGGAGAACGCGCAGTTGTGACGCGCTTGTTGAATCGGACATGGGTTGCGCGGAGGAGGCCTGGTAGGGGGAGGAGCCCCTCTCCGACCCGACTTCGTCGGGCCACCTCTCCCCGCTGGCGCGGGGCGAGGGTGGGGAGCGGTCTGCGCAGGCGCGGTGGAGATCGGCGGAGAAGTTGCGGAGCACTTGTTTTTCCTGTGGGGTGGCGAAGTACGTGCGGCGGGAGGGGCGGGGGTTGGGCGTGCGCGCGGAGGGGTTGAAGGAGGATGAGGAAGAGGAGGCGAGGTAGCCCCTTCTATGAGAGCCCGTCACTTGTCAAGTGTCAGATGGCCGTATTCGTCCCATTCTTCTATCCGAGCGTCTCCCGCTGGGGGGGTAAGCCCAAGTTGGTGCTTTCGAGACCGTGACGACTGCCCCATCTCACCTCGAGCCTGACGCCCAGGGGCTTCCTCGAGCTCGTCGCCACAGCGCAGGACATACGACCATCAGCAATGCCAATCAGCCCGCGAGCGGGCGCATGTCGTTGAAGAGCCACCGGATCCAGCGATTCGCCACGGCGGCGACCGCAACACACGTCTTCTTGCCGGCAGCGCGGAGCCGTGCGGCCATCGCCGCCCATCGCGACGAGTGTCTGATCAACCGGTGGGCGGCCTCGATCAGGATGGCGCGCAGCATCGGGCTGCCGGCCTTGATGATGCCCGCCTGGGCCTGACGATCCCCACTGGAGACATTGCGCGGGCTCAGCCCACAGAAGCGAGCCAGTTGCTTGCCGGTGCGGAACCGATCGAAGCGGCCGATCTCAGCCCGGATGACCCAGGCGGTGACCTCGCCGATACCGGGCATGGCCATCAGTCGTTCGCACATGCTGTCTGCGCGGGTCGCTTCGCGAAGCCGGGCCTCCACCGCACGAATACGCGCTTCGAGGTACGCCAGATGGGCCAGTCCTTCCTGGATTACCCACCTGCTGTGCTCCCCGATGGTCTGGATCGAAGCGGCCCACTGGATCCATGCCTTGGTCCAACGGCGCACGCCCGGCGGGGCGGGAACACGGTGCTGGCGCAGGACAGCGCCGATCCGCTGCTTGGTCGATCTTCGGTCACGGGTGAACGCGTCGCGGTGACGAACGAGCTGGCGAAGTTCCCGAATGCACTCGGGCGCGAGCCAGACCCTCGGCACCCCCCACGGAGTGGGGGGGTACCCAGAGGCTGGATTCAGGAAGACCCCCCACGGAGTGGGGGGGTACCCGAAGGCTGGATTCAGGAAGACCCCCCACGGAGTGGTGGGG
>JBICIE010000077.1:0-55379 GCA_043101635.1 Phycisphaerales bacterium JB039
GCATCCTGATTCCGTCGCTCAGCCATCACGCGCCTCCTGTGCGACAAACATCGTCGCTCACAAAAGATTCGCCTGAAAAGCCGGCCCGGTTGCGCCCAATTATTCAGAGGACTCAATAGAGAATAGAGAGCCAGAGCAGTCAGGCGGCCTCGGCGCCGTCGCCGCCGAGCAGTTGGGTGCTGGCGATCTTGCGATAGGTCTCGCAGCGCTCCAGCAGGTCATCGTGGCGGCCGGTGTCGACGATGCGCCCCTGGTCCATCACGATGATGCGGTCGGCGCTGAGCACGGTGCTGAGGCGGTGGGCGACGATCAGGCAGGTGCGCCCGGTGGTGAAGTCGGCGATGGCCTCGCTGATGGCGCGCTCGCTCTCGGCATCAATCATGCTGGTGGCCTCATCGAGGATGAGGATGGCCGGATCGCGCAGCACCGCGCGGGCGATGGCGATGCGCTGCCGCTGACCGCCCGAGAGCGTGAGCCCCTGCTCGCCGACGACGGTGCTGTAGCCGGCGGGCAGGCGCCCGATGAAGTCGTGGGCCCGGGCCTGGCGGGCGGCCTGCTGGATCTTCTCCTCGGTGACGTTCTCGGCCCCGTAGGCGATGTTGGCCCGGATGGCGCCGCTGAAGATGATGGTCTCCTGCGTGACGACGCCGATCTGCCGGCGCAGCGATCGGACCGAGACCTCGCGGATGTCGACGCCGTCGATCAGCACGCGCCCGCTGGACGGATCGAACAGGCGCGGGATCAGGCCGAGCACGGTGGTCTTGCCGCTGCCGTTGGGGCCGACGATGGCGACGGTCTCGCCGTGCTCGATCACCAGCGAGATGTCGCGCAGGGCGGGATCGCGACCGGAGGGATAGGTGAAGCTGACGTGATCCAGGCGCAGCGACCCGCTGTGGCGCGGCAGCCTGGGCAGTTCGGCGCCGTGCCCGGGCTCGGCCTCGGCGCTGAGCAGTTCGGCCAGGCGGTCGGCCGCGGCGGCGGAGGTCTGGATCTCGTTGACCAGACCGGTGAGCGGCTTGAGCGCGGCGCCGGCGACGGTCAGGGCGCCGACGACGAGAAAGAAGTCCTCCGGGCGCAGCTTGCCGTCGCGAATGGCCTTGGCGGCGATGCCGACGAGCACGAGCAGGATGACGACGGTGAGGGCTTCCACCAGCGGGCTGGAGATGGCGCGGGCGTTGCGGGCCCGGAAGAGCTGGCGCATGACCTCCTTGTTGATGCGGTGGAAGCGGCCGGCCTCGTAGCGCTCGGTGGTGTGGACCTTGACGACGCGCAGTCCCTGGAGCGCCTCGGTGGCGGCGCCGTACAGCTCCGCCTGCCGGCCCAAAGCGGATCGGCTGGCCCGCTTGATGCGCTTGGCAAAGCCGTTGATGACCAGCGCGATCGCCGGCGCGATCGCCAGAGCAATCAGCGTGAGCTTCCAGTTGAGGATGAGCGCCGCGCCGAGGGCGGCGACGCCCTTGGTCGTCTGGGTGACGGCCTTGCTCATCATCGCGGTAAAGCCGGCGGCAAGCTGCGTGGTGTCGTTGACGATGCGGCTGACCAGGTCCGAAGCGCCGCCCTGGACGACATCGAGCAGCGGCCGGTGGATCACCGCGCGAAAGGTCTCGCGCCGGATGTTGGCGATGGTGCGATAGACGACCGTCAGCGAGCAGTACGCGTGCAGGAACTGGGCGATGGCGCTGAGGATGGCAAGCACGCCCAGGGCCATCAGGAGGATGGCAAAGCCGGTGTCGGCGCCCTGCGGCAGCGACGCGATGACGCTGTCGGGAATGGCGATCGGGCTGGTCCGGTTGAAGTCCCGGGCCAGCTCGGGCAGATTCTTCTCCTCGCCGCTGAGGAAGCCCTTGACGATGGGGCTGGCGGCGAGGATGCCGACCCCGAGGCCGCCGGCGGCAAAGACGCTGAACAGCAGCGCCCCCGCCAGCAGGCCGCGGTATCGCAGCATGCGCCGGGCAAACTGCCAGTAGGGCCCCTTCGGGGCCGGCAACAGCCGTTTGCCCGCGAGCGTGGGCCTGGCGATGGGCGCGGATCGCTTCATGAGCGGGGAGTATTGGGGCGCATGCGGGCCGGGTACAGTTTGTCCCTCCAGGGAGCCGCCAAGGGGGATTCTTGCCCTCTGCGGGCCGCTTGTGAACCGGAGCCGGGGCCGTGCCAGCGCAGGTGAGCTTTGTGATCCCGTGCTTCAACCACGGCCGCTTCGTCGGCGACGCGGTGCGTTCGGCGCTGGGACAGGAGGCGGTCGAGACCGAGGCGATCGTGGTCAACGATGGCTCGACGGACGAAAAGACCGCGAGGGCCTGCGACCGGCTGGCGAGCGATCGGGTGACGGTGATCCACCAGGAGAACCGGGGCCTGCCCGCAGCGCGCAACGTCGGCGCCGGGCGCACGGCGGCGGATCTGCTGGTGTTCCTGGACGCTGACGACTGGGTCGAGCCCGCCTTCTGCCGCACGCTGATGGCGAAGCTGGAGGCGGCCCGGGCGGCGCCGGGCGGCGAGGCGGTGAGCCACGCCTACTGCCAGGAGCGACTGGAGGATCTGGGAACCGGCGTGTGGCGGGTACCGGAGTGGGACCCGGGCCTCCTGCTGATCACGAACCTGCATCCGGTCACCGCACTGGTGCGGCGCGACTGCTTCGAGGCGGCGGGGGGCTTCGACGAGACGATGACCGGCGGGTACGAGGACTGGGACCTGTGGCTCAAGTTCGCCGAGCGGGGATGGCGAGGCGTGCGGGTGTGCGAGCCGCTGTTCGTCTGGCGCCGGCACAGCCACGAGACCATGGTGATGCAGGTGATCCATGACCACGAGGCCCTGTACCGGCGCATTCGTGACAATCACCGCGCGATGTACGACCGCTGCGCCGAGGAGACGGCGGTGCGGATGAACGTGCTGCTGCGGAAGTTCGACTGCAACTGGATCGATGAGACGGGCTACCCCATCCCGCTGCAGTACCTGTGGCGCGTCCGCGACGAGTATGACTCGATGGTCGCGGTGCGCTGGCATCACGCCCTGCACCGCACGCTGCGCCAGTTGCCCGGCCCGCTGCGGGCCCCGGTCGTAGGCCTGATGCGGCTTGTCAAGCGGCTGACGCCGCCCGCCCGGGCCGACCAGGGCGCATGAGAAAGGGGCGGCAGAGCCCGCCCCATGTGGCGCCCTGTCGCGGCCGGCAGACGCCGATCAGCCGGGTGTGCCGCCTTCGAAGATCGGATCGTCCAGCGGCGTGAACGGGTCGGTCACGCCCATGTCCGGGAAGTTGATCAGCGTCGGGGCGTACGCGACGGAGGCGGCGCCGCTGGCGTCGTAGCGCCCCACGGTGGCGATCGCGCCGCCCTGTCCGGAGGCGGTGATGGCGGTGATGGCGATGGTGTAGTGCTGATACTCCTCGCCGCGAGCGATCACGGAGCCGACCGAGGTGAGCGAGGCGACATCGATGTCCATGCGATCGCCGGCGTCCAGCAGGAAGAAGGTGCCCTCGCCGACCGAACCGATGACCGCCTGATCCTTGAACAGGAAGCGGACATTGACGATGAGCTGGCCGCCGGATCCCGCGGCCGCGTCGAAGATGTTGTGGATCGAGATGATCTCGCTGAGGCCTGCGCCCGGGACGAAGCCACCGCCGGAGAAGACCATCCCCTGGGCCGTGTGGGTCTGGAAGGGCGCCGCCACGGTCTCGCCGTCGGAGACCGAGACGTACTGGACCGCGACATCGGCGGGCCCGGCGGGCACGCTGATGCGGGCGCTGTAGCGCACCGTGAAGCTCTCGTCGGCGGCGACGAAGCCGGAATCGACCAGATTCTGCAGGTTGATCGCCGATCGCTGATTGGCGTTGACGACGCGCGTCGACGCCTGGATGTCACCCTCGCTGTTGATGAAGCTGAAGTCGATGACGACGATGCGCGTCTTGTTGGGGTTGTGGATGCTGATGTAGGCTTCGCCGTCGCCGACGCGCGCCCCGGCAAGGCCGCCGATCGAGGCCGGGCCGCCGGCCATCCCGCCGACGCCGTACGCGTGCGACGTCGCGCCGGAGCCGTCGTCGCGGGTGTCGTAGACGCTCAGAGCCGCCACGATGTCCTGATCGGCGGTGACGCGGATCGCCTCGATGCCATTGCTGTACCCGGCGATGTTGAACAGTTCCAGCCCGCCGCGGCGCAGCCCCTCCAGCGGCATGGTGATGACCTGGTCGCCCGAACCCGGACGCGTGATCGTGACCGTGACCGTCGCGGGCGTCAGCGACAGGTTCTGCCAGACGAGGTAGGGGAAGCGGTCGGTGACGCCGGAGACCTCGGCGACCGAGTCGACCCCGCCGAAGGACCAGTCGCGCAGCGCCCCGGTCCCGTAGGCGGCGGGGTCAGTAACGTTGACGAACGACTCGCCGAGCGTCGCCCCGTAGTCGGTGTGGTTGAGGCTGGCCGCGACCAACTGCGTCGACTGCACCTCGATGGCGTACGGCACGAACTCGCGGACGACGTCATTGAGCATCATGCCGAAGTCGGCGATCTCGACGGTGGCGTGACCGTTGGCGTTGATCGAGCCGAAGCCGACCACGGTGTCGCGATCGCCGTTCTCGTAGCGGACGATGACCTGGTACTCGGCGACGTTATTGGGATCGAGATTGCTGAGTTCGATGGTGGTCGCGGTGTTCGGGCTGCGGAAGCCCTCGGGGTAGGCGACCCGCTGGGTGAAGAACGCCCCGACATCGGCCGGCTTGATGATCTCGACATCCTCGAGGATCAGCAGGAACCGCTCCTCCAGCGCCGGGCTGCGCAGCGTGCCCGGCGCGATCGGGTCCGGCGACGTGACGACCGGCACATCCGTCAGCGCAAACGACAGCGGGTTGGCGCCGGTGAGCGGCGTCGGCCCGAACGGCCCCTGGATGACCTCGCCATCCTCGTCGACGACGACGTCGGCAAACACGAAGACATCGAGCATCGCCATCTGCTGGACGACATTCCAACTGCGATCATCCAGCACGCGCCCGAACACGGTGAAACCGCCATTCTGGGAGTCGAGGAACTGGTTGTCGCCGAGGTTGATGAACCACTGGCTGGTGGCCGAGTCCGGGTCGCCCGGGCGCTTGGCCATCGCGATGGTGCGCTCCAGGTTCGAGCGGTCGGTATCGAACTCGTTGAGGATCGGGTCGTCCAGCGGCACCTCGCGCAGGCCCAGATCGTCATCGAACCGGAATCCGCCGCCCTGAAGTACGAACGGGTCGGTGCGGGCTGCGTCGTTGAAGGCCAGGCGGTGGAAGAACGAGAGGTCGAAGTCGCCGCGCCGGATGTAGTTGAGGAAATTGGTGACCGTGTTGGGCGCTGCCGAACCGCCCGGGCTGCTGGCGTTGTAGAGCTCGAAGTCGACATCGCCGAGGCTTGTCTCGACGCGGACCACCACGTTGTTGGGATCCGACAGGGCCGCAATGTCCGGGAAGGGCGTATCCGAGAGGAAGATGCGCGGCTCCAGCGGCTCGGCAAATGCGACCGCGGTGTCGTGCAGCCGGCGGGCTCGGGACGCTGCACGAAACCCGAACAGATCTGAGTTGCAGGGCATCGGTTTGGCTCCTGGTCGCCTCGGGCCTCCGCCTGCGGCGGGCCCGGGCAGCAAAGGGTGGGCATCTAGCCTATTCATTCGCGCTGGCCGCCGCAAGGGTTCTGCCGGTCGGCAGCCTTAGATCGGGCATCGGGCCGCCGCGGCCGGAGCGTGAATGCAAGTTCATGAAGGCAAGGGGTTTCCGGACGATGCCGCCGCCGAGGCGTCGTCGATCCGCCGCATCGGCGCGGTCATCCCCTGCTACAACCGCCCCGCTGACCTGGCGCGCCTGCTGGCGGACCTGACCCGGCTCGAGCTTGCCGCCGGGATCCAGCTTCGGGTCCTGGTGGTCGACAACGCCTCGACGCCGCCCCTGCGGGCCGATGGGGCCGGCCTTGCCTGCGAGGTCATTCGCCTGGAGCGAAACGTTGGGGGCAGCGGGGGTTTCAACGCGGGCATGGGCCGGACCCTCGCCGACCGGTGGGCCGAGGCGATCTGGCTGATCGACAGCGACGCACGGGTCGAGGCGGGCGCTCTGGCGGGGCTGGCGGCGGCGCTGGGACGATCGGATGTGGCGGTGGCCGGGTCGGCGCTGGCCGATCCGGAGTCGGGCGAGATCTTCGAGCTTGGCGGCTTTGTGGACCGACGGACGGGCGAACTGATCCAGCCGCTGCCGGAGGCCCGCGCCGGCCGGGTCGGGCCGGATGGAATCCGCGAGGTCGACTACGTCGCGGCCTGCAGCATGCTCGTGCGCCGGGAGGCCATCGCGGCCAGCGGACTGATGGCGGACCTGTTCGTGAGTTCGGACGACGCCGAATGGTGCCTCCGGATTGCGCGCCGGACCGGCGGGAAGGTCGTGGCGGTCGCGGGCGCAGTGGCGCGCCATCCTGATCCGGACAAGATGCGGACCTGGGCCCGCTACGACGTGGCCCGCAACTGCCTGGTCGGGTGCGAGGCGCTCGGGCTGGGGCGGCGGGCGCGGGCCCGGCGCGTGTCGCGGGAGGTTGCACGGGCGATGGCCCAGACGCTGGTCGGGCGCAACGACCTGGCCGAGCTGCACCTGCGCGGGCTGGAGGATTGCGCGAGCGGACGAATCGGGGCCGCGGCGCGGGAGGGGCGGATCGAGTTCGAGCGGGCCCGGCCGCTGTCGCAGCTCAAGGGGGCGGTGGAAGCGCTGCGCCAGCGCGGCGGCGGCATGGCGCTGTCGAGCGAACTGCGCCGGCTGCCGCACATCGTCCGCGCGGCGCTGGGCGCGGCGGGCGTAGATGTCGAGCAGGCGCCGAGGAGCGACGACAGCGCGGGGCGCGCGATCGTTGCGCTGTTCGGCGGCATCATGTCGCGCAGCGCGATCGCCAGCGCCCGGGCGCGGCCGGGCGACTGGATGCTGGGGCGGGAGATGATCCTCGTGGCCGAGGACGGGTTCGTGCTGCGCCGGCTGAGCGGACTGCGCCCACTCGGAGCGTGTCTGGCGTGCGCAGCGCGCGGGGCGCGGCTTGCAGCGGTCCTGGCGCTGCGCGGGCCCGGCGCGGCAGCGCATGTTCCGCCGGCGCCGCTGGCGGAGGGGCGGGCGATCGGCCTGCATCTTTCGATCATCATCCTGGCGTACAAGCGGCGCGAGGCGCTGCTGGCGACGATCGCCCGGCTGCGCGCGGGGCGATGGAGCGCCGGCGCCGAGATCATCGTCGTGGACAACGCCTCCGGTGATGGCAGCGCCCGGGCCGTGCGCGACCAGTTTCCCGAGATCTGCGTCATCGAGATGGAGACCAACGCCGGCGTGGCCGGGTTCAACCGCGGGGCGGCGCAGGCGCCGGGCGATGTGCTGCTGATCCTCGATGACGACTCCTGGCCGGATGACGACGCCCTCGGCCGGGCCCTTGCGCTGCTGGAGGAGCGAGCGGATGTGGCGGCGGTGTCGCTGCTGCCGCGCCATCCGCAGACGCTGCGCCCGGAGTGGCCGTTTGCCTGCGTACTCGGCGGCGCAGCCCGCGACGACTGGCCGGTGATGGGCTGCGGCAATCTCGTCCGGCGCGAGGCCTGGCAGCGCGTCGGCGGGTACGAAGAGCGGTTCTTTCTGTACCGCAACGATGTCGATCTGGCCCTCAAGCTGCTCGGCGCCGGCGACAAGGTCTGGTTCGACCCGTCGTGGGTCGTCTGGCACGACAGCCCCGCCGCCGCCCGCAAAAGCCTGCGCTGGTTCGAACTCGGGATGCGCAACTGGGTGTGGCTGGCTCGGCGGCACGGGCGCGGCGTATGGAAGTGGATCGGGATCGCGCTGGGATGGGCCAATGCGCACCGGCTCGCGGGCGGATCGGCGCGAGCCCATGCGGCAGCGCTGCGCGGCGCATGGAAGGGCCTCGCCGGGAAGCCCGGGCGCGTCACGGCCGACGGGAGCGCGTGGCGGACGCTGCTGCGCGCGCGAAGAGGGCACTGATGCGAGCGGAGCGTCAGATATCGACCCGGGCTCGCAGCACGCGGATCTGCTGCGGCGTCGTGAGCGGGCCGGTGTTCATCCCGGGACATATGCGCGACGCCCGGCGCCACGCCGCCTCGCTTGCAAGACTGCTCCGCCAGAAGGGCCACGTGCGGCACTGGGCCGGGCGATGCTCGTAGACCCCGCACACGGCCTTACCCGGGATTGACGCGCGGTCCAGGAAGACGCAGTCGAGGCCACTGGCGCTCTGGCGCTCGGTCAGGCTCCGCCCCTCGGTCGTCTGCCGCGTGTACTCGGCGAGGAAGTCCTCGACGCTGAGGCCCAGGCGCCCGGCAATCGCCGCCGCCTCCTCATCCGAGACCAGCACGTACCCCTCCGGCCCCGTGCAGCAGTTGCCGCACATGGTGCACTCGAAGCGCAGTCCGGCTTCGGACTCGCCTGGGCGAGGGGCGTCGAACCATTCGAGGGCTTCGGGCACCGCGGACGGTAGGGACGGCGCCGAGGCATCAGACGCAGGCCCGCTCAATGCGCTGACAGGCCTCGGCGGCCCGGAGGCAGTCTGCCTCGGCCCGCGCGAGCGCTTCGGCCCGCTCGGCCTCACCGGGCAGGAGTGGCGCATTGACAGCGATGTTCCAGCGAGCGGCGTCCGCTGCGGCCCGTGCGAGCACGGCTGCGATGGCGAGGTCGCTGCGGAGGTTGCGGTTCGTGATCGGCGCCAGCGACTCGAGCAGATCGAGCGTCTGGAGCGCCAGATCGAGGCAACGCCGCGGCGGGGCGATGGCTGCGCGCGCAGCGGCGGGCATCTGGGCCGCCCGGCGGGAATCGGACTCGGGCAGTTTCCACAGTTCATTGAGCGCGGCGTAGGCCTGCTCATCGGCCGCGGCGAGGGACAGGGCCTCGTCGCGCGCGCCGACCAGGCGGTCCAGTGCTGCGCGCAGTGTCATCTCGTGCGCCGCCAGCGACTTCTTCGCCACGGAGTAGTTGACCACCATCTGCGCCAGGGCGCAGGCGAGGGCCCCCACTGCCGCCGCGACGGCCCCGCCGCCGGGGGTGGGCGTCTTTGCGCCGAGGCGATCGAGGAAGGTCGCGAAGGAGCCCGCTGCGAAGTCGCTCATGCGCGGAGCCTATTCGGGCGCCGGACCCGCGGCGCGTCGGGACTCGACAATGAAGGTCACAGGCCCGTCGTTGACCGACTCGACGGCCATCTCGGCGCCGAAGACGCCGGTGGCGACCGGCAGGGCGTCGCGCAGGCGGGTGACCATGGCGTCGAACAGGGCAGCCGCTTGCTGGGGCGGCGCGGCCCGGTCGAAGGACGGGCGCCGGCCCTTGCCCACATCGCAGGCGACCGTGAAGTTGGGGATGGCGAGAATGGCGCCGCCGACATCGCCGGCGGCCAGGTTCATGCGCCCTTGAGCATCCTCGAAGATCCGCAGGGCGGCGATCTTGCCCGCGAGGCGTTCGGCGTCGGCCTTGGTGTCGCCGGCCTGCACCCCGACGAGCAGCAGCAGTCCCCGGTCGATGGCGCCGGCCACCATCATCGCCGCATCGGGGCTGGAGCGGGCGCTGACCGAGGCCCGGTTGACTCGCTGGACAATGGCGCGCACGAGGTCCTCCCTTGGAGGCACGGTAGCGCGACTAGGCTCAGCGACGGGAGACACATATGCACAGGATTGGGATGGTGCTGGCGGGGCTCGCGCTTCTCGGGGGCGCGGCGGCGGCTCAGGATGCTGCGGGAGTCATCGAAATCCGGGAGGGTCTGGCGCTGGATCGCGTGGGCAGCGGTGGCCGCGCGCCGGTCTATACCGACGCGATCGAGGCGATGCTGATCGATGGCTCGTGGCAGGCGCCGGCGGAGGGCGACAGCGTCGAGCCGCCGGAGGGGCAGGCCCGCACATGGGAGCGCATCGAAGCCAATGAGGAGGGGTGGTTTCGCGGGCGGGCGCTGGCGGGGGGCTGGCTGCTGGCCGAAGTCGAGTCGCCCGGCGAGCGCATCATGCTGCTGGATGCCCGCGGCCATCGGCACGCGTACATCAACGGCGAGCCGCGGGGCGGGGACGTCTACAACCTGGGGATCACGCGTTTGCCCGTGCTGCTGCGCGAGGGGACCAACGAACTGCTGTTCAAGGGCGGGCGGGGTCAGTTGCGCGCGCAGTTGACGCCAGCGCCCGGGGAACTGTTCATCGAGCAGCGCGATATGACGCTGCCGGATGTGATCCGCGGCGAGAATGAGGATCTGCTGCTGGGCCTGATCGTGACCAACGCCTCGACGCAGTGGCGCGAAGCGGGGCTTGCGGCGGACGCCGGCGAGCCGCAGTGGGCCGCGCTCCCGCCGCTGTCGAGCAGGAAACTTGCGGCCGTCGCCGCGGCGCCGGAGGCCGAGGGCGACAGTGCGGCAGTCGAAGTTCGGCTTGTCGAGCGCACGGCGGTCGGCGCAATCGATCGCGACACGCTCGAGATCTCCCTCGGCGTGCGCGCAGCCGATGACAAGCACAAGCGGACCTTCCGCAGCGGCATCGACGGCAGCGTGCAGTACTGCGCGGTGACACCGATGCGCGCGCCGGAGGGAGAGGCGCCGGACCGGCCGGCCATGTTCCTGTCGCTGCACGGCGCCAGCGTCGAGGCGACCAACCAGGCGTACTCGTACGGGCACAAGGACTGGGGCGTGGTGGTCGCCCCGACCAACCGCCGGCCGTTCGGGTTCGACTGGGAGGACTGGGGCCGGCTGGACGCCCTGGAAGTGCTGGCGCTGACCGAGGCGCGGTTCGGGACCGATCCTGCGCGCACGTATCTGACCGGCCACTCCATGGGAGGGCACGGGACGTGGCAGATCGGGGCGCACTATCCCGACCGCTTCGCCGCGATTGCGCCGAGCGCCGGATGGCGCGACTTCTGGGCCTACGGCGGGGGTGGCTCCTTCGACGCGTCGAATCCGGTCGAGGAAATCCTCGAGAGGGCGACCAGCGCCAGCCGCACGCTGCTGCTGGAATCCAACTACGGCCTGGGCGGGGTCTACATACTGCACGGCGACGCCGATGACAACGTCCCGGTGGCGCAGGCGCGCTTCATGCGCGAGCGGCTGGGCGCGTTCCACACCAACTTCGCCTACTACGAGCGCCCGGGCGCGGGGCACTGGTGGGGCAACCAGTGCATGGATTGGCCACCACTGTTCGACTTCCTGCGCCAGAACGTGCGCCCGGCGGATGTAGACATCCGCAGCTTCGAGTTCGTGACGGTCAACCCGGGGATCAGCGATTCGTGCTACTGGATCAGCGTCCTGCGCCAGCAGCGCCAGCGGGCGCCGAGCCGCGTGCGGGCGTCGATCGACCCGGAAGAGCGCATCGTGCGCCTGGAGACGGAGAACATCGAAGGGCTTCGAATCGACCTCAACCCGTTCGGCGCCGCGGGCGCCGGCGAACCAATCCTCGCGCCGGGCGCCCCCGTGAAGATCACGCTGAATGGAACCGAGATCGAGACGCCGTGGCCGGCTGATGGCGCCATCGAGATCGGCGTGGACATGGACGGGTCGTGGAGTGTCCGCGGGCCGCTGGCGCCCTGGTACAAGGGGCCGCATCGCAGCGGCATGTTCAAGGACGCCTTCCGCAACCGAATGCTCTTCGTGTATGGCACGCAGGGCACGCCCGAGGAGAACGCCTGGGCCTTCGCCAAGGCCCGCTACGACGCCGAGACCTTCCAGTACCGGGGCAACGGCGCAGTCGAGATCGTCGCAGACGCCATGTTCGACCCCGTAGCCGATCCCGACCGCAACATCATCCTCTACGGCAACCGCGACACCAACAGCGCCTGGGAGGCGGCGCTGGGCGACCCCGGCCCGGAAGGGCCGGATGTCCGGCGCGGCCAGGTCATGGCGGGAAGGCGGCTCGTCCGCGGCGACGACCTGGCGCACCTGTTCGCGTACCCGCGCCGCGGCAGCGACATCGCCAGCGTCGGCGTGGTGGGCGGCTCGGGCGTCGCCGGGATGCGTCTGACCAATCAGCTTCCGTACTTCGTCTCCGGCGTTTCCTACCCGGACTGGATCGTCCTGGACGGCTCGATGGCTCGGGAGGGCGCCGCCGGTGTCGTGGGCGCCGGGTTCTTTGCCTCGGACTGGGCCCCGCGTGACGACGCCGCGTGGCGCGACAGTTCACCGAATCGGTGAATCGCGCCGGGAGTATCGCTCGTAGACTCCTGTATGCTCCGCGCAGCTCATCTCATTTGCGCAGCGGTCGCCGCTGCGCTGCTGGCCGCCGTCTGCCCGGCACAGGACGCCCGGCCGGCGCCTGCGGAGCCGCCGCCCGTCAAAGCGGAGGATCTGCGGGAGCAGCGACAGGCCGTCGAGGCGCGCAGCGAACTCGATGAGGCGGTCAAGAAGACCACGCTGGAACTGTACGATGAGGCCCTCAGCCACCTGAGCGCGGCGGACGCCGCGGCGAGCCGGGCGGCGGAGTTCGCGCGGCTGATCCGCGAGGCGCCCTCGGTGCTGGAGTCGATCCAGTCGGAGCTGGCGAGTCCGCCGGCCCAGCCGTCGCCGCAGCCGCCCCCGGACGCCACCCTGGCGCAGTTGGAGCAGGCGCTGGCGCAGGCGATGGCTGACCTCGAGGCGGCCCGGCGCCAGTCGGACGAAGTCCAGGGCGAGCAGGCGCGCCGGTCAGACCGGCGCGCTGCGATCACCGAGCAGTTGGCGCAACTGCGCACACAGCTCAAGGAGACCGAGGACAAGCTGGCCGGCGCCGCGGATCCGGCTGAGCCGCCCGAGACCGCCCAGGCGCGCCGGGCCCTGCTGCAAGCCCGGCGGCAGGCGATCGCCCGCGAAATCGAGGCGCTGGAGCAGGAAGGCGCCAGCTATGAGGCCCGGCGCGAACTGCTCCCGGCGCGCCGGGACCGGGCCCTGCGCCGCGTGGCCGAGTCGCAGCAACTGGTGGCCGCCTGGCAGGAGATCGTCAACGAGGCCAGGCGCCTGGAAACGCAGCGAGCCGCGCAGGAGGCGGCCCGGCTGAGCCGGGAGGCCGCCCGCAAGGCGCCGGCGCTGCAGGAGTTCGCGACCACCAATGAGGAACTCGTGGCCCGGCGGGCCGGGCCACAGGGGCTCGACGCCCGCATCGCCAGCGCAGACCGGCAACTGACGGAAGTGACGGCGCAGCTCGCCAGCCTGCGCGAGAGCTTCCGCGAGACGCGCGAGCGGATGGGGAACTACGGGCTGAACCGCGCCACGGGGCTGCGCCTGCGCCGCGAGTACGACGCGCTGCCCGAGCCCAGCGGGCTGTACCGGGCGGCTGCGGCCCTCGAGGATGAGATCGCCGAGTCGCAGTATCAGCTCGATGTGCTCGACGAGCAGCGGGCCGAGGCAGGACAGATCGACGCGCAGGTGCAGCGCCTGCTCACCGCAGCGCGCCAGCAGGCGCCCGAGGTCGATGCCGCCGAACTGGAAGCCGTGGCCCGAGAGCTGGCCGTGGCCCGGCGCGAACTGCTGGACCGGCTGACCAGTTCCACCTCCCGCCTGAGCGAGAAGCTCGAGCAGCTCGCCCAGCAGACCCGGACGCTCGCGGAAAGCACCGCGGCGTACCGGTCGTACATCGGCGAACGGATCTTGTGGGTGCGCAGCGTGAGCGGCCAGGCGGCGCCGAACCCCCGCGAGGCGTTGGAGGCGGCGCACTGGCTCGTCTCCCCGGCCGGCTGGACCCGGGCGGCGCAGGACATCTGGGCCAGCGTGCTCAGCCGGCCCGGGCTGGGACTGGTCGGGCTGGTGACTCTGCTGTCGGTGCGGCGGTGGGCCCGCCAGCGGATCGAAGCGATCGCGCCGAAGGTCACCAGCTTCCGGACAGACAGCTTCGGGCTGACGCTCAAGACGGCGGGGCTGACGCTGCTGCTGGCGGCGCCTGCGCCCGGGGTGCTTCTGCTGCTTGCGTGGATCCTGGGCAAGTCGAGCGAGCCGGTCGCCAGCGCGATGGCGAGCGGCATGGCCGCCGGCGCCCTGCTGCTGGCGCTGGCGGAAACGCTGCGTCAGACGCTGCGCCCGCGCGGGCTGGGACAGGCGCACTTCCGCTGGCCGGAGGGGCCGTCTCGGGCGGTGCGCGCCAATCTGCGCTGGTTCACCCCGGTGGCGCTGCCGCCGCTGATCATCGCCCGGGCGATGGACGCCCAGGAGAAGGACCTCTGGAATGACGCCCTGGGGCGCATCGCCCTGGCGATCCTGCTGCTGGCACTGGCAGTGCTCAGTCTGCGCCTGCTTCGCCCGACGGGAGCGGTGCTCAAGCCGTTCTTCACCCGCCACGCCGGCGGTTGGCTGCACCGGCTGCGATACCTCTGGTACCCGGCAATCGTCGGCCTGCCGCTGGCGCTGCTGGCAACCTCAATGGCGGGGTACCACTACACGGCGCTGCGCCTGGAGCTTCGCCTGGAGATCACCCTGGCGCTGCTGCTGCTGCTGGTGCTGGTCAACGGGCTGATGCAGCGATGGCTGTTCGTTGCCCGGCGGCGCCTGGCGGTGGAAGACGCCCGCCGTCGCCGCGCCCAGCAGCAGACCGAGTCCGGGGGCGAGGGCGAAGCGGCCCCCATCGAGGAGGACAAGCTCAACCTGCCGGCGATCAGCGCCCAGACCAGGCAGCTCTTCCGCAGCGCCATCGCGGTCTCGCTGGTTGCCGGGCTCTGGCTGGCGTGGGCCGATGTGCTGCCGGCCTTGCGGGTGCTGGACCGGATCCAGATCTGGCCGAGCGTCGCGGTGCTGTCGGCGCCCGGGGAGAACGACGGCGCCGGCGTCGTCCTGACGCAGGCAGAGCAGCCGGCGCCCGCCGAGGGCGCCCCGGCGCAGCCGACCGGCGCGGCGCCGATCCCCGCGCTGACGCCGCCGGCCGAGGGGGAGCAGGCGCCGGTCGAAGGGCTGCCGTCGACGGTCACGGTGGCCGACATCGGGCTGGCGATTGTCGCGGGGCTGCTCACCTACATCCTGGTGCGCAATCTCCCGGCGCTGGTGGAGATCATGCTGCTGCAGCGCCTGCCACTGGACGCCGGGAGCCGGTACGCGCTGGGGGCCGTGCTGCGCTACACGGTGGCGATCATCGGGATCGCCGTGGCGCTCAGCGCGATCGGGATCTCGTGGTCCAAGGTGCAGTGGCTGGCCGCGGCCCTGACCTTCGGCCTCGCCTTCGGGCTGCAGGAGATCTTCGCCAACTTCATCTCCGGTCTGATCATCCTGGCCGAGCGACCCATCCGCGTCGGCGACACCGTCACCGTCGGGAACGTCAGCGGCACCGTGACGCGCATCCGGATGCGGGCCACCACCATCTGCGACTGGGACCGCAAGGAACTCGTGATTCCGAACAAGACGTTCATCACCGATCAGGTCATCAACTGGACCCTCTCGGACCCCGTGCTGCGCGTGATCGTGCCCGTCGGCGTGGCCTACGGCTCCGATGTCGACAAGGTGGAGTCGCTGCTGCTGAGCGTGGCGCGGGCCAACGCGCTTGCGCTGAAGGACCCGGAGCCACGCGCGCTGTTCCTGGGCTTCGGCGACAGCGCTCTGAGCTTCGAGCTGCGCGTCTACATCGGCAACATCGATCATCTGCTGGCGGTGAGGCATCAGCTCCACGGCGCGATCGCCAAGGCCTTCGCCAAGGCGGGCGTGGAAATCGCCTTCCCGCAGATGGACCTGCACCTGCGCGACGCCAAGCCGCTGGAGGCGATGCTGGAGCGCAGGCGGGACGCGGAGCGGGCCGAGATGGAAGCGCCCGAGGGGGTCTGACCGTCAGCGGCCCGCCTTCCTGCAGAAGCAGTCGAGCGTGTGGTCATTGACCATGCCGACCGCCTGCATGAAGGCGTAGCACACCGTCGGGCCGACGAAACGGAACCCGCGCTGCTTGAGTGCGCGGCTCATCGCGTGCGACTGGGGCGACTGCGCCGGCACGTCGGCGAGCGTCCTCGGCCGGTTGTCGATCGTGCGACCCTCGGTGAAGCTCCACAGCAGGGCGTCCAGCGAGCCTTCGCCGCGCAGGCGCACGATTGCCTTGGCGTTGGCGATCGTCGATTCGATCTTCAGGCGGTTTCGGACAATGCCTTCATCGCGCAGCAGCCGCTCGACCGTGCGCGCATTGAAGCGGGCGACCGCCTCCGGATCGAACTGCTTGAACGCGGCCCGGTAGCCCTCGCGCTTGCGCAGGATGATCTCCCAGCTCAGCCCGGCCTGGGCGCCTTCGAGCGTGAGCATCTCGAAGAGCCTGGCCTCATCGTGCTCGGCAACGCCCCATTCGGCGTCGTGGTAGGCGATCAGCAGGGGGGTCGTGGCCCATGGGCAGCGGCCGGGCATATCAGGGCCGATGGCGCAGGTGGGCCGGCGGGACCGGCCCCGGCTCGTCGCCGACGGGCGCAATCAGCAGCGCCAGGTCGGCGCCGCCGGTCTTGTTGAACCACTCGACCGTGATGTCGTGCCAGCCGCGCCCCAGCGCGATCGCCGCGGACTTCTCCTCGGCGCCGTGCAGCCCGTCATTGTCGATGGCCAGGGCCCCATTGACGAACAGGCGCGAGCCGTCATCGGAGCGCAGCACGATGCGGTAGACCTCCGGCTCGTCGATCCGGAGCATGCCGCGGTAGCGCCGGCCGATCCGCTCGCCGTAGGGATCCGGGGTGATGGTCTCGGCGATGTGCCGCGCGGTGGGCTTGAGGACATCGAAATCTGGCATCCGGTCCCAATCGCCGGCGAAGGTTTCGCACAGCAGCCCGGGCGCCAGCCCGTCGCCGGGCGCCCCCGGGGCGGGCTCGACGCGGCGCACGGTCATGCTGGCGACGTCGCTGACCGGCTTGCCCTCGTGGAAGCTGCGGGCCCGGATGGTCGTGGTGTCGGTGATCGTGATCGGCTCGCTGTAGCGCGTCGCGCCGGGGCCCGGATCGGCGCCATCGAGCGTGTAGCGAATCTCAAGGTTGCCCGAGCGCGTTGCGAGGGCCACCTCCGCACTGCGGACGAACACCTCGCTGGACGGCTCGATGCGCGGCGTCTGGTACACGATCGGGTCGCCCTCGATCTCGACAGCGACGACCGTGGCGTACGGGAACGCCGGCGCCTGCGGGACGATGATCTCCAGCCGCCCGTCGCGCCCCCCCGCGGCGATGGTCGCCTGCGGCGCCCCGAGCAGGCGCGCCGAGCGCACGCGATTGCCCAGCCCGCTGACCGTCAGGACCCCATCGTCGGGCCAGTCGAAGACATGGAAGTAGAGCGTTGCCCCGCCGTCGCGCCGCTTCACCGTGCACCGGCCCCACTGGATGTCGTCGAACGGGCTGGCGGTCGTTCCGCTGATCGCCTCGCCGTTGACGCTCATCCACGCCCCGATCTCGCGCAGGCGCCGGACGCTCTCGGGCGGAAAGGTCCCATCCGCCTGCGGCCCAACATTAAGCAGGAAGTTGCCGCCCTTGGACGCGATGTCGATCAGCTTGCGGACCAGATCCTCGGTCGACTTGTACTGATCGTCCGCCGCGTTGTACCCCCAGTGGCGGTTCATCGTCATGCAGGTCTCCCAGTCCACGCCGGGAAGGCCGGTGGCGGGAATCTCCTGCTCCGGCGTGCCGAAGTCGCCGGCAAAGCCCGGGCCCGTGGTCATGCCGGCCATGCCGGCGCGTCCCTTGCTGACGCGGTTGTTGACGATGACATCCGGCTGGATGCTGCGGCACAACTCGTACAGCTCATTGCCAAGCTCGCGCGTCCACGTGCCCTCCCACTCGCCATCGAACCACATCACCCCGATGGGGCCGTAGTTGGTCAGCAGTTCCGTCACCTGGCCGTGCAGATACTCGACGAATCGGCTGTATTCGGCGCCCTCGGCCGAGCGGTCCTCCCAGTTGCGCCGCGGCAGATAGTCCGGATGATGCCAGTCCATGATGGAGTGATACCAGCAGATCTTCAGCCCGTGGCGCCGGCAGGCGTCGGCCAACTCCTTCATGATGTCCCGCGCAAAGGGCGTGGACATGATGTCGTAGTCGGTGTACTCGGAATCGAACAGGCAGAAGCCGTCGTGGTGCTTGCTCGTGATCACGATGTACTTCATGCCTGCCTGCTTCGCCAGCAGGCACCACTCGTCGGCGTCGAAGTTCACCGGGTTGAATTGCGGCACGAACTGCTCGTACTCCTCCACCGGGATCTGCGCGGTGGTCATGATCCACTCCCCGTGCGTGTCGCGCTCGCCCCACTTGCCGGCCGGCACGGCGTACAGCCCCCAGTGGATGAACAGCCCGAAGCGGGCCTGGCGCCACCAGTCCATCCGGTCGTCCGGCCGCTCGCCGGCGCCTCCCGCGCCCGCGTCGTCCTGGGCCAGGACGGGACCCGGCGCCATCACGCACATCGCTGCTGCGGCCGCAATCGCCGCGGCGGCCCGGAGGATCGTTCTGGCCATGGAAACTCCTCGCTCTTGACGGATATTGGACGTATTTTATTGACGGAAGCCCATTTTGCAAGTAAAAGATTCGGTGTGACCACCAAAGCCCCTGACGCCAAGCAGCCCCGCTACGCCGCTCCCGCCCTCGAGAAGGGCCTCGACATCCTCGAACTGCTGGCCGATCAGCCCCAGGGGCTGCCGCAGGTCGAGATCGCCCGGCGGCTCAATCGCACCGTGGGCGAGATATTCCGGATGCTCAACTGCCTGGTCCGGCGACAGTATGTCGGCGTCGAGAGCGGCGACCGCTACGCGCTGACGCTGAAACTGTTCGAACTCGGCCACCGCAGCGCCCCGACGCGCCAGTTGGCGGCGCACGCCGCCCCGGTCATGCTCCGCTACGCCGAGGCGAGCGGGCAGTCGTGCCATCTCACGGTCACCGAACGCGGGCGCGGCGTCGTGATCGCCCAGCAGGACAATCTCGGCGAGTTCGGCTTTGCCGTGCGCGTCGGCTCGGAGATGGAACTGCTGTCGACCGCCTCCGGCCGCGTGCTGCTCGCCTTCGCGCCCGACGAGGAACGCCGGCAGATGCTCAGCGGGATCCAGATCGACGACATGGAGGCGGTGCGCGCCCGCCTGGGGGCGATCGCCCAGCGCGGCTACGAGGAGATGGAGAGCACGCGCGTGCGCGGGGTCCACGACATCAGCTTCCCCGTGCGCGACCACCGCGCCGTGGCCGTTGCAGCGCTGACCTCGCCGTTTGTGGCGCGGCTGGATGCAAGCGAGCGGGCAACCCTGGATCAGGCCCGGACCCTGCTCCGCGACGCGGCGGCAGAACTCGCCGCCTCGCTGGGCGCCGGCGCAGCCGCCGGGCCCGAGGCGGGCGCGTGAACCTCCCCACCGATCTCCAGCAGCACTGGCCGACGCCGACCGCTGCGCGGCCGATCGTCATCATCGGCGCTGGCGGCATCGTCCGCGATGCGCATCTGCCGGCGTATCGGCAGGCCGGGCTTCCCGTCGCGGGGATCTTCGACATCGAGGCGCAGCGGGCCCGCGCCCTCGCCGAGGCCTGGGACGTACCGCGCGTGCTCGCGAGCCTCGACGATGTCGTCGCGATGGGAGCCGATGTCGTCTACGACGTGGCCACCCCGCCCGATGTCCTCCCGCAGATCGTCTCGGCGCTGCCCGAGGGCGCCGCGACCCTGCTGCAGAAGCCGATGGGCGTCGATCTCGACACCGCGACGCGCGTGCTCGATATCTGCCGCCGCCGCCACCTGACGGCCGCCGTGAACTTCCAGCTTCGCTTCACCCCCCTGGCGCTGGCGGTGCGCGACGCCGTGCGCCGCGGCCTCCTGGGCCGGCCGATCGAGTGCGAGGCCCACATCAACGTGCACATGCCATGGGAACTGTGGCCCTTCCTCGAGAAGCTCGAGCGCATGGAGATCGCGCTGCACTCGATCCATTACCTCGACCTGATCCGCAGCTTCCTGGGCGAGCCCCGCGGCGTGCACGCCCGCACCGTCAAGCACCCGCGGGCCCCGCGCCTGGCCAGCAGCCGCTCCAGCATCATCCTCGACTACGGCGACGAGGTGCGATGTTGCCTGTCGGTGAACCACCACCACGCCTTCGGGCGCCGGCATCAGACCTCCGAGATCCGGCTGGAGAGCGCCACCGGCTGCGCCATCATGAAGCTGGGCGTGAATCTCGACTATCCCCGCGGCGAGCCGGACGGCCTGGAGATTGCCCTCGATGACGCCCGCTGGACGACCGTGCCGCTTGCGGGCAACTGGTTTCCCGACGCCTTCGCCGGCCCCATGAGCAATCTGCAGCGCTTCGCCGCCGGCGAGGACGCCGAACTCGTCACCGGCGCCGCAGACGCCTGGCGCACAATGGCCCTGGTCGAGGCGTGCTATGAATCTGATCGCGCTGGCGGCGTCCCCGTCGCCAGTCAGCCGCGGGGAGACGCCTGATGCGCATCGACGCTCACCAGCACTTCTGGCGTCTCAGCCGCGCCGACTACCGGTGGCTGACGCCCGATGCGCCCGTCCTGTACCGCGATTTCGAGCCTGACGATCTCGCCGCCCTGCTGGATGAGGCAGGCGTCGGCGCCACGGTCGCGGTCCAGGCGGCCGACACCATCGCGGAAACCGAGCACCTTCTGGAACTGGCCGACGCCCACCAGTTCATCGCGGCGGTCGTCGGATGGGCCCCCCTCGACGCCCCGGACGGCCCCGATGTGCTCGCCGACCTCGCCGGCCGCCCCAAACTGGTCGGCGTGCGCCCCATGATCCAGGACATGCGCGACGACGCATGGATGCTCGGGCCCGATGTGGATATCGCCCTGACAACGCTTGAGCACATGGAGCTGCGCCTGGACGCCCTGGTGCGCCCCCGACATCTGCCCCACCTGCGCACGCTGGTGGAACGCCATCCGGATCTGCCGGTCACAATCGACCACGCCGCCAAGCCGCCCGTGCGCGAAGGGACCGGCTGGCGCGGCTTCGCCGCCTGGCGGGACGACCTGCGCGCGCTGGCCCGATCGCCCCGGGTCTGCTGCAAGCTGAGCGGGCTCGTGACCGAGGCCGACGCGGCGCCGGGCGCGGCCGATCTGCAGCCGTTCGTCGAGACGATCCTGGAGGCGTTCGGACCCTCGCGCGTGATGTGGGGAAGCGACTGGCCGGTGTGCCTGCTGCGCGGCAGCTACGCCGACTGGATGGCCCTGACCGAAGAGCTGCTCGCCCATCTGGACAGCGCCGAGCGCGACGATGTGCTCGGCAACGCCGCGGCCCGCTTCTACGGCCTGGCGGAGATCGCTCCGTGACCGATGCGCGGATCACCAGCCTGGAGGCCATCGATCTGCGGTTCCCGACCTCCGATCAGATGGATGGCTCCGACGCCATGCACCGCGATCCCGACTACTCCGCGGCGTACGTGACGCTGCGGACCGATCAAGCCGGCCTGGAGGGGCACGGGCTGACCTTCACGATCGGGCGCGGCAACGAGGTCTGCGTCGCGGCCTGCCGGGCCCTGGCGCCGATGGTGGTCGGGCGGCAGGCGTCGGCGATCCGGCGCGACATGCGCGGGTTCTGGCGCACGCTGGCGAGCGACACCCAGCTCCGCTGGATCGGCCCCGAGAAGGGCGTGATTCACCTGGCAACCGCCGCTGTCGTCAACGCCGTGTGGGATCTGCTGGCGAAGCTCGCCGGCAAGCCCCTGTGGATGCTCATCAGCGAGATGCCGGCCGAGGAACTTGTCGCCTGCATGGACTTCCGCTACCTCAGCGACGCCATCACCGAGGATGCGGCGCTGGAACTGCTGCGCAGCGACGCCGACCGCCAGGCGGACCGCATCGCACGGATGCGGGCCGAGGGCTTTCCGGCCTACACGACCAGCGCCGGCTGGCTCGGGTACAGCGACGAGAAGATCAGCCGGCTGTGCCGGGCCGGCATCGAGGCCGGATGGACGCACTTCAAGATCAAGGTCGGCGCCGACCTGCAAGATGACATCCGCCGCGCCGGAGTCGTGCGCTCGGTCATCGGGCCGCAGCGGCGACTCATGATGGATGCCAACCAGCGGTGGGATGTCGGCGAGGCCATCGAGAACATGCGCGCCCTGGCCCGGTTCGATCCCTGGTGGATCGAGGAGCCGACCTCCCCCGACGATGTGCTCGGGCACGCCGCGATCGCCAGGGCCATCGCGCCGATCGGCGTCGCCACCGGCGAGCAGTGCCAGAACCGGGTGATGTTCAAGCAGTTCATGCAGGCCGGGGCGATCCGCTTCTGCCAGCTCGACGCCTGCCGGCTCGGTGGCGTGAACGAGTGCCTCGCAGTCATGCTGCTGGCCAGGCGGTTCGGCGTGCCGATCTGCCCGCACGCAGGCGGCGTGGGCCTGTGCGAACTCGTGAACCATCTGTGCATGATCGATTACGTGCGCTTCGCCGGATCGACCGATGACCGCGTCTGCGAGTATGTGGACCACCTGCACGAGCACTTCGAGCACCCGTGCGTCGTCCGTGAGGGGCGCTATCGTGCGCCCGAGGCGCCCGGGTACAGCGCCACCATCAAGCCGGCCACCCTCGCGCGCTACCGCTACCCGGATGGCGACGCGTGGCGCCGGCGCCTCGGACGGGAGGGACGATGACCGGCAGGCTGGAAGGCAAGCGGGCCGTGATCACCGGCGCCGGCCATGGCATCGGGCGGGCAACGGCGCTGGCCTTCGCCCACCAGGGCGCTTCGGTGCTGGCGACGGATATCGACGAGGCGTCCGTCAGCCAACTGGCCCGCCTGCACAGCCGCATCGAGCCGCGCCAGCTCGATGTGCGCGACGGCGCCGCGATCGCCGCGCTTCCACCCGCCGCCGGCGCCATCGACATCCTGTTCAACTGCGCCGGATTCGTCCACAGCGGGACCATCCTTGACTGCGGCGAAGATGACTGGGCCGCCAGCTTCGACCTGAACGTCACGGCCATGTACCGCATGATCCGGGCGTTTCTGCCCGGCATGCTCCAGCGCGGCGGCGGCTCGATCCTCAACATGGCCAGCGTCGCCAGCAGCGTCAAGGGCGTACCGAATCGCTGCGTCTACAGCGCCACCAAAGCGGCGGTCATCGGCCTGACCAAGTCGGTCGCCGCAGACTTCGTCGGGCGCGGCGTCCGCTGCAACGCCATCTGCCCGGGAACCGTGCAGACGCCCTCGCTGGATCAGCGCATCGCGGCGATGGGCGATGTCGACGAGGCCCGCAAGGCCTTCATCGCCCGCCAGCCGATCGGCCGACTGGGCACGCCCGAAGAGATCGCCGCCCTGTGCGTCTACCTTGCTTCGGACGAATCGGGATACACCACCGGCGCCATCCACATCATCGATGGCGGCTGGACCTGCTGAGAGGAGCCGTCCGTGAAGCTGCTTCGCTATGGAGAGCCGGGGAAGGAGAAGCCGGGCGCGCTCGACAGCGCAGGCGTGATCCGCTCGCTGGATGGCGTCGTCCCCGACATCGCCGGCGGAAGTCTGTCGCGCAGCAGTATGGAGGAGCTGCGGGCCCTGGACCTGGAGAAGCTGCCCGCCGTGCATCCCCGCACGAGACTGGGACCGTGCGTCGGCGCCGTCAGCAAGTTCCTGTGCGTCGGCCTCAACTACGCCGATCACGCCGCCGAGAGCGGCCTGCCCGTTCCTTCCGAGCCCGTGCTGTTCATGAAGGCGACCAGCGCCATCTGCGGCCCCTTCGACGATGTCATCATCCCGCCCGGCTCCGAGAAGAGCGACTGGGAAGTGGAACTCGGCGTGGTCATCGGCGAGCGGGCCCGGCGCATCACCGAGAGCGAGGCGCTTGAGTACGTCGCCGGCTACTGCGTCATCAACGACCTCTCCGAGCGCTCCTGGCAACTCGAGCGCGGCGGACAGTGGGTCAAAGGCAAAAGCTTCGACACCTTCGCGCCGGTCGGCCCATGGCTGGTAACGCCCGACGAGATCCAGAATCCTCAGGACCTGCGGCTCTGGCTGGAAGTCGATGGCAGGCGCTGCCAGGACGGCTCCACCCGCACCATGGTCTTCGGCGTGGCGCACCTGGTCAGCTACATCAGTCGCTGCATGACGCTGCTGCCCGGCGACATCATCTCCACCGGCACACCCCCGGGCGTCGGCCTCGGGCAAAAGCCGCCGGTCTACCTGCGCCCGGGTCAGGAGATGCGCCTCGGTGTCGATGGCCTGGGCGAGCAGCGCCAGCGCACCGTCAGCGCCGAGGCGATGGCCGGAGTCTAGCGTATGACCAGCGAGCAGTGCGCAATGGTGTCATGCAGCGATCAGGGGCGGGCAGTGAAGCGGACCAGCGGCGGCGCGACGGCTCCCCGCTTGCGTCGGCCGCCAACCGCTTCAGCCTTCTTCCGCCGCCCTTCCACCTCCCGCTCCAGTCTCTGCCAGCCGGAACACCTCCTCCATCGGCGCCCACCACGCGCCCTGGGGCGTGCCCGGGAGCTGCCGCTGATACTTGCGCATCAGTTCGTCCCACTGACGGCACGTGGGGTCCTCGGTGTACCGCTGGTAGTCGCGGGCGGGATCGAACTCGTCCGGCGCCTCGTAGTACATGAACAGTCGATTGCCGCGAAGGAAGATCGTCATGCGCTGCAGCCCGATGGCGCGCAGCGCCGCAATCACCTCCGGCCAGACGCGCCGGTGATGCTCGACGTACTCGGCGATCAGCGCGGGATCATCCACCAGCTCCAGCGTCTGTCCGTAGCGCTTCATCAAGGCTCTCCTGGAGGCGCCTGTGTCTGACGCCGATGTCGTGATCATTGGCGCGGGGATCGTCGGGCTGGCGACGGCGTGGCGGCTGATCGAGCGCTCCGACCTGCGCCCCCTCGTGCTCGACAAAGAGCCCCAGGTCGCCGCCCACCAGACCGGGCGCAACTCCGGCGTGATCCACTCCGGCATGTACTACGCGCCGGGGTCGCTCAAGGCCCGCAACTGCCGGCGCGGCAAGCAGATGCTGGAGACGTTCTGCGCCCGCCACGATGTGCCGTTCGACATCTGCGGCAAGGTGATCGTCGCCGTCGACCAGCGCGAGGTCGAGGGGCTGGAGCGCATCTACCAGCGCGGCGTCGCCAACGGCGTCACCTGCGAGATGATCGGCCCCGAGCGCCTGGCCGAACTCGAGCCGCACGCCCGCGGCGTGCGGGCCATCCACGTGCCCGAGGCGGGCATCGTGGACTTCGGGGCCGTCGCCCGGCGGCTGGCGGAGCTGATCGCCTCGCGCGGCGGCCACGTCCGCACCGGCGTGCGCGTCGCCGGCGTCGATTCCGATGGCGACGGCGTGACCATCCAGACCGGGGGCGCCGACGAGATCCGGGCCCGCTGGGCCATCAACTGCGCCGGCCTGCATAGCGACCGCGTTGCGCGCGCAGCCGCCGCCGACTGCGACGCCCTGATCATCCCGTTCCGCGGCGAGTACTACGACCTGCGCCCGCAGGCCCGCGCCCTCTGCCGCAACCTGATCTATCCGACGCCGAACCCCGCCTTCCCGTTCCTCGGCGTGCACTTCACCCGCATGATCGGCGGCGGCGTCGAGTGCGGCCCCAACGCCGTGCTGGCGCTGGCCCGCGAGGGATACCGCTGGCGCGACATCAACCTGCGCGACCTCGCCGAGTCGCTCGGATACCCCGGCTTCCGCAAGATCGCCCGCCGCAACTGGCGCACGGGCACACAGGAGATGTGGCGGTCGATCAGCAAGCGCGCGTTCGTGCGGGCGCTGCGGCGGCTCGTGCCGGAGATCACCGCCGCCGACCTAGAGCGGGCGCCGGCCGGTGTCCGGGCCCAGGCCCTGCGCCCCGATGGCGCCCTGGTGGACGACTTCCTGATCACGCGCACGCAGCGAATGGTGCACGTCTGCAACGCGCCGTCGCCGGCTGCGACCAGTTCGCTCTCGGTGGGCGACCACATCATCGACGAGCTGGCGAGCCTCACGCCCCCGCGCATGATCCGGCCCGCCGATCACGCCGCGCTGGAGCCTGCCGCGGCCGGAGGGCGCGCATGACCGCCATCCGACGCTTCCCCATCGAGCAACTCCACGAGTTCTGCCGCCGCACGTTCCTGCACTTCGAGGCGCCCGAGGACGATGCCCGGCTCGCCGCAGATGTGCTGGCCGCCTCCGACATCCGCGGCATCGACTCCCACGGCGTCGGCCGCCTGCACACCTACTTCGAGATGTTGGACGCCGGCAACATCAACCCCCGCCCGCAGCTTCGCATCGTGCGCCAGAGCCCGAGCACCGCGACCGTCGACGGTGACAACGGCCTGGGCCTGGTCGTCGGACCCAAGGCCAACCGCATCGCCATGGACAAGGCCCGCGAAGCGGGATCGGGCTGGGTGAGCGTCTGCAACACCAACCACTACGGCATCGCCGGCTACTACGTGCTCGAAGCGCTCAAGCAGGACCTGATCGGCTGGTCGATGACCAACACCACCCCGCTGGTAGCGCCGCTGCTTGGCAGGCAGCGCATGCTCGGCACCAATCCGATCTCGATCGCCTTCCCCGGTCTTGATGAACCGCCCATCGTCATCGACATGGCCTCCTGCGCGGTCGCCTACGGCAAGGTCGAGATGGCCGCCCGGCGCGGCGAGAGGATCCCGGAGGGCTGGGGCATCGATCGCGACGGGCGCACGACCACCGAGCCGGCGGGCATCGAGGATGGGGGCGCCATGTCGCCGCTCGGCTCCGATGTCCAGCGCAGCGGGCACAAGGGCTACTGCCTGGCCGTCATGGTCGATGTCCTGTGCGCCGTGCTCAGCGGCGCCAACTGGGGCCCGTTCTGCCCGCCGTTCGCCCTGCGCCAGACTGTCCCCGAGCGCAGCGTGGGCAAGGGCATCGGCCACTTCTTCGGCGCCATGCGCATCGACGCGTTCATCGATCCGGATGAGTTCAAGCGGCAGATCGACGACCTGACCCGCACGCTGCGCGCCACCGCCCCGGCGCCCGGCGCCGAGGCCGTCCTGATCCCCGGCGACCCCGAGCGCAAGGCCGAGGCCGAGCGCCGCGCGCGCGGCGTGCCCGTCGTGCAGGCAGTGGTCGACGAACTGCTGGACATCAGCGCAAAGACGGGCATCCCGCTGGCGTAATCCCGCCAGTTCGCTGATATTACCGGGCGTGATCGATAGAACCCATCACAATCGATCAGATTTCTGCCTATTATGATCGATAGAGATCGATAGACAACACCGTGGCCTGGAACTGGCAGCAACCCGACTGGCCGAACTTCACCTGGTCGGCCCCCCGGCTGGCGCGGGCGGAGGAGCGGTTCCTGCTGGGCGCCGGCGTGCTGATCGGCGGCGTCAGCCACCTCGACAAGCAGGGCCGGGACCAGATCACCGTTGAAGCGATGACCGAGGAGGCGCACGCGACCTCTGAGATCGAGGGGGAGATCCTGAGCCGCGACAGCGTGCAGTCCTCCATCCGGCGCCAGCTCGGGCTGGCGCACGATGACCGGCAGGCGTCGCCGGCCGAGCAGGGTGTCGCGGAGATGATGGTCGCCCTGTACCGCGGCGCCGAGCCGCCGCTGGATCACGCGACGATCTGCGCCTGGCACACGATGCTCATGCGCGGCCGGCGCGATCTGCGCGACATCGGAAGGTACCGCACGCACGCCGAGCCGATGCAGGTCGTCTCCGGACCCGGCTACGCCCCGAAGGTGCACTTCGAAGCGCCGCCCTCATCGCGCGTGCCCGCGGAGATGGACGCCTTCCTCGAGTGGTTCAATGACAGCGGGCCGGCCGGGCCCGCGCCACTGCCGGCGCTCACGCGCGCAGGTGTTGCCCACCTCTACTTCGAGAGCATCCACCCGTTCGAGGATGGCAACGGCAGGCTCGGCCGGGCGATCTCGGAGAAGGCGCTGGCGCAGGGCCTGGGTCGGCCGACCCTCACGGCGCTGGCCGCCACGATCCCGCGCCGCCGCCGGGCCTACTACGCGATGCTGGAAGCGGGCAACAGGCGCAATGAGGTGACGGACTGGCTGGCGTGGTTCGCCGGAATCGCGCTGGAGGCGCAGCAGCGGACGCAGGCCCAAGTTGCCTTCCTCATCGACAAGGCCAGGCTGCTGGAGCGGCTGGGCGGTTCGCTCAACGAGCGCCAGCGCAAGGTGCTGCTCCGCATGCTTCGGGCCGGGCCCGACGGCTTCAAGGGCGGCCTGAGCGCAGGAAACTACGTCGCCATCTCCAGGACATCGAGCGCAACGGCGACGCGCGACCTGGCGGACCTGGTCGCGATGGGCGCCCTGCAACGCACCGGCGAGCGCCGGTACGCTCGCTATCACCTGACCATTCCCACCCGCCCGATCGGCCCGATTCGGATCGATGGGGCCGGCAATATCGTCGGCGGCGCAGGCGACGAGACCGACCTGGAATAGACGGCCGCGCCGCCGTTGCTCGCCATTGCCGCTGGTACACTCACCCCGCCATGAGCGTCCCCGCCCACATCGGGCCGTTCCAGATCGAAGCCGAGATCGGGCGCGGCGGCCATGGCGTCGTCTACCGGGCCAGGGACAGCCGGCTCGATCGCCTGGTGGCCATCAAGGCCATCGCCGCCGCCGTCAGCGCCGACAGCCCGCGAATGGCCCGTTTCCGCGAAGAAGCGCGCATCATCGCCCAGCTCAACCATCCCCACATCGCCCAGATCCACCAGGTGCTGGACGATGGCGGCCGGACCTATCTGGTGCTGGAGTACATCCCGGGCCGCTCCCTGGCCGAGCTGTGCCGCGGGCAGTCCCTGACCCCCGAGCAGGCGCTGCGGCTGATGGCCCAGGTGGCGCGGGCGCTGGAATCGGCCCACGGACGCGGCATCGTCCACCGCGACCTGAAGCCGGACAACATCCGCGTCACCGACGATGACGCCGCGAAGGTCCTCGACTTCGGCATCGCCTGCGCGGCCCCCAAGGAGATCGATACAGGCGCCCCCACACTCATCGCCAGCGCCGGCGCCAGCGAGCAGCCCATGCTCGGTACCCCGGGGTACATGAGCCCGGAGCAGTGCCGCGGCGAGCCGGTCGACGTCCGGGCCGACATCTTCAGTTTCGGCTGCGTGCTCTACGAGTGCCTCACCGGGCGCCCTGCGGTCCGCGGCGGCACCACGGCCGATCGAATCGCCGCGACCCTCACCGGCGAGCCCGACTTCTCCAGCCTCCCGCCCGGCATGCCCGATGGCGTTGGCAGCCTGCTCCGATCCTGTCTGGCGCACCGCCCCGACGATCGGCTCGGATCGATCCGCGACGCCCGAATCGTGCTCGAGGAGGCCCTCGGACGGCACACCCCCCTGCCCGAGGCGCCGGGGCGCGCCGAGACCCCCACCAACCTGCCGCGCCGCCTTGACCACTTCATCGGGCGCACCCGCGAGGTTGCGCAGCTGCTTCAGGTGCTCGATGAGCGGTCGCTGACGACCCTGACCGGCTCGGGCGGCTGCGGCAAGACCCGCCTTGCGCTCGAAGTGGCCCGCAGAGTCATGGACCGATTTGAGGGCGGCGTCTGGCTCGTCGAACTGGCGCCGATCGGTGAGCCGGCCCTGGTGCCCAGCGCGGTTGCCGCGGCGATGGGCGTGCAGGAGCAGGCGGGCGCGTCGCTGCTGGACGCCATCTGCGCGCGCATCGGCGACGGCCGGCATCTGCTCATCCTCGACAACTGCGAGCATCTGCGCGACGCGGCGGGCGCGTTCGTCACCGCGCTGCTGGACCGCTGCCCGCTGGCCCGCGTGCTGGTCACCAGCCGCGAGGCGCTCGGAGCGTCCGGCGAACTGGCATGGCGCGTCCCGAGCCTCGGCGTGCCCGGCAGGCAGTCGGCTGCCCGCCACACGCCGGCGCCCAGCGGCGCCGCCGAAACCACGCCATCGACCTGGAGCACCGCCCGGACGCCCACCGGCGGATGGGATCTTGACGAACTCATGGCCTGCGAGTCGGTGGCCCTGTTCGTCGACCGCGCCCGCGAGGTCCGACCCGGGTTCATCCTGCACGAGAGCTGCGCCGGCGCCGTCGCCAGCATCTGCCGCAGGCTCGATGGCATCCCGCTGGCCATCGAACTGGCCGCGGCGAGGATCGGCATGCTGACCCCCGAGCAGATCGAGCAGCATCTCGACGATCGCTTCCGCCTGCTGCGGACCAGCAAGGGCAAGCCAGAGCGGCACCAGACCCTGCGGGCCGCGATCGACTGGTCGTACCGCATGCTTACCGAAGACGCCCGGCGGGCCCTGCGAATGCTCTCGGTCTTCACCGACGGCTGCGCCCTGGAAGGCGCCTGCGCCGTCATCGGCGGGCCCGGCGCCGACATGTTCGAGACGCTCGATCTGCTGACGGTGCTGGCAGACAAGTCACTGCTGGTCAGCGAGGAATCCGGCGCCGACGTGCGCTACCGCCTGCTGGAAACCGTGCGCCAGTACGCCCTCGAGAAGCTCGCCGAATCCGGCGAGCGGTCCGCCGCCATGGACCGCCGCCTGGAGTTCTATCTCGACCTCACCGCCCGCGCCAGAGGCGGCCTCATCGGGCCCGAGCAGGGCGCCTGGCTGGCCCGGCTGGAATCCGATGGCGACGACCTGCTGGATGTCATCGAGGAGGCCGCCCGGTCGCGCCCCGCCGACGCCCAGCGCATCTGCGCTGACATCTGGCGCTTCTGGTGGATCCGCGGCCGCATCCGCGCCGGCCTGCTGGCCTGCGCCCGCGCCTGCGAAGCCGGCGACGAGCCGACGCCCGCCCGGGCCGACGCGCTCTACGCCGCCGGCGCCA
The DNA here is from genome assembly GCA_043101635.1 of Phycisphaerales bacterium JB039. Lineage (GTDB taxonomy): Bacteria > Planctomycetota > Phycisphaerae > Phycisphaerales > UBA1924 > CAYMJK01. Next base: position 30,545 of record JBICIE010000077.1, read on the forward strand.
TGTCCTGGACCATCGGCGAACTGCAATCCGCCTGGGACCTGCAGCAGCAGGCGCTGGCGGCCCACCGCCACCTCGGCGATGATCGCGGTATCGCCAGCGCGCTCAACAGCCTCGGCCTGATCGCCAAGGACCGCGGCGACGCCGAAACCGCCGAGCGCATGTTCCGCGAGTCGCTGCAGCTCAAGCGCGACCGCGGCGATGATCGCGGCATCGCCATGTCACTCAACAACCTCGGGATCATCGCCAGGCTGCAGCAGAACCTGCAGGAGGCCCGCGCTCTGTACGAGGAATCCGTACAGATCCTGCGCCGCCTGGGCGACCGCCGCGCCGTCGGCATGTCGCTGACCAACGTCGGCGAGGTCGCCATGATGGGCAACGATCTCGCAGGCGCCCGGCGCCGCTTCGAGGAGGCCCGGGCCCTGTTTGCCGAACTGGATGATCGCCAGGGCGTGGCCATCGCCTGCGGCAACCTGGGCGTCGTCGCACAGATCGAAGGCGACCTCGCCGCCGCCGCCGCGCTCTTCGCCCAGGCGATCTCGATCTACTGCGACATCGGCGACAAGCGCGGCCTGGCCGAATCGCTGGAGCAGGCCGCCGGCCTGGCCGCCGCCGCAGGCAACTTCGCACCCGCCGGCCGCCTCTACGGCGCCGCGACCGCCCTGCGGGCCCGCATCGGGTCCCCGCGGGACGCCGCCCATCAGGACCTGGAGTTGCGCCTGACCCCGGCCCGCCAGGCGGAGGGCGACATATGGCGCACTTCCGAACGCGAGGGCGCCGCGCTCAACGACGAGCAGGCCGCCGGCGCCGCGCTGGCGTGGCTTGCCGCCAGGTCGCAGCAGTAGCGGCAGGCGGGCGAGTCCCTACAGTCACGCTCGCAGGTGAGGTGGCCGAGCGGCTGAAGGCGCCGGTCTTGAAAACCGGTAGGGGGCTCGTCCCCCTCGCGGGTTCGAATCCCGCCCTCACCGCTTCCCGCCAGTTCGCCTCTCCCGCACACTTCTGACACAGGAGCGCCCGTGGCCGAAGCAACCACGCACGCAGACAGCGCGCCACGCGCCCAGTTCGAAGAACTGGTTCATCTGCTCGAGGCCGGCGACGGCGCCGCCTGCGCCGGCTGGCTCGACCGGGTCCCCGCGGATGACCTGGTCCACGATGTGGCGCAGCTGACCGACGCCCAGCGCGTCACGCTGGCGACGCTGCTGCAGCCCGGGCCGGCGGCAGAGCTTGTCGATCGTCTTCCCTGGCCGCAGGCGGTCGAACTGCTCCGCCAGCTCCCCCCAGCCGACGCCGCGCGAATCCTGCAGCGCCTGCCCAGTGACGATCAGGCCGACCTGCTGCTCGAACTCGATCAGACCGCCGCCGACGCGATCCTCGGCGAGCTTGCCCCCGGCCAGGCTGAAGAGATCCGCCGCCTTGCCGCATACGACGACGATGTCGCCGGCGGCCTGATGATCACCGAGTACCTCGCGTTCCCGGCGCAGGCGACCGTCACTGACGTACTCGCCGACATCCAGCGCAACGCCGACGCCTACCGCAACTACGACATTCAGTACATCTACGTCACCGACGAGGACCGCCTCGCCGGCGTCCTGCCACTGCGCACCCTGCTGCTGGCGGCCCGGCCGCGCCAGCTTCGCGATGTCATGATCGCCGATCCGGTGCGCATCCACGAGCACATGGAGCTCGACAAGCTCAAGCGCTTCTTCGATGAGCATCCGTTCCTGGGCCTGCCCGTCGTCGATGATGTCGACCGCCTCGTCGGCGTCGTGCGCCGGGCGGAACTGGAAGAGGCGCGAGCCGAGGAGAGCGAGTCACAATACCGGCTGTCGCAGGGCATCGTCGGCGGCGAGGAGCTGCGCAGCATGCCACTGCTCCTGCGCTCGCGCCGGCGACTGGCGTGGCTGAGCGTGAACATCGTGCTCAACATCATCGCGGCCAGCGTCATCGCGCTGCACCAGGACACCCTGGAAGCAGTCATCGCACTCGCCGTGTTCCTGCCCATCATCAGCGACATGAGCGGCTGCTCCGGCAACCAGGCCGTTGCAGTCAGCATGCGCGAATTGACACTCGGCGTGGCCCGCCCGCGCGACTTGCTCCGGGTGGCCTTCGCCGAGGTGAAGGTCGGGCTGATCAATGGGATCGCGCTCGGCGGATTGATCGGCCTGGTCGCCTGGGTCTGGCAGGCCAACGCCTATCTCGGGCTCGTGGTCGGACTGGCGCTCATGCTCAACACCATCGTCGCCGTGCTGATCGGCGGCAGCGTGCCGCTCGTGCTCAAGCGCCTCGGCGCCGACCCGGCCATCGGCGCCGGCCCGATCCTGACCACCATCACCGATATGTGCGGCTTCTTCCTGGTCCTCACCCTGGCAGCGCAGATGCTCGACCGGCTCGCCTGACGCGCTTCGCCCGACAGGAAGCAACGACGCCAGCGTCTCCTCCAGGCGCTGGCGTCGCTTCCTGTCCTGAACGTCGGAGACGATCAGCGCCGGCGACGCGCCATCAAGCCCAGCCCAAGAGCCCCCAGCGCCAGCGCGCCGGGCGTCGGGATCACGACGTACTGGGCGCCCGCGATCGCCGAAAGGTCGATCGCGCGCGGCTCACCGAGGTTGCCGGTTCCGGCGTCCAGCCCGCCGAGAAGCTGGTTCGACACGAAGTCGTGCCCGCCGCCATTGATGAAGCCGGCAACCACGATCGGGCTGCTCCCGTCCCACCCGAGCTCCGTCAGTGAAATCGCAAGCTCGAAGCCCGTGTCCACGCCGGCAGGATCGCTCACGAACGGGTCGCCCAGCGGACCGACACCGGCGATGTTGGAGTTGTCGCCGTCGATCTCGATGGCGCCACCGAGCGGCCCGGCGCCGCTGATCCTGCCCAGCGACTTCTCACCGCCGCCGACGAACGCGCCCAGTCCGCCGCCGCCCGTCAGGATCTGGGCCGCGGAGATGTAATGCTCCGGGTTGCCCGACCCACCGATGCCGTTGGTGTACGTCACGAAGTAGTCGGCCGCAAACCCAGCATCAAACCGCAGCCCGTTGCCCGAGCCGTCATCGCCCATGCGATTCAGGCCGTTGAAGTCGACATCCGGGTTGTCGCCGCGGAGCTTGTTCTGCCCGCCCGGCGCCACGTCGAAGAACAGGTCGAGCTTGTTGAAGTTGGTCTCGAGGTTCCCCGAGACGCCGAGGTACAGCATGCCGCCGGAGATCCTGCCGAACAGGCCGTCGATCTCCGAACCGCCAGCAAAGTCCCGGGCCGGATCGACGTTGTCCCCGAAGCCCGTCCCGACCGTCTGCGCAAAAAGCGCGGGCCCGTACTCGCCCGCGAACGACGCCCCGTCGATCACCTGGGCCGATGCGCCCGCGCTCACCGCCAGCGCAGCGCAACCAATCAAAGCGCGTGTCATGGTCTCCTCCCTTTCGGCCGACCCGAACAGGCCGGCAAGTCTTGTCTCTCTCTGTCATCATATCGAGCCCGAACCCCGGCGCCAAGCCGTCACGGGCACCCCGCGGCAAACTCGTTCTGAAACGCCAGAAAGTCGAACAGGTCCAGAACGCCGTCCCCCGTGAAATCCGCCCGCAGGTCCGACCCGGCGAAGGCGTTCTGGAACGCGAGGAAGTCGAACAGATCCAGAGCGCCCGAACGGTCGAAGTCGGCCCGGCACCGGTCCACGAAGACCGGTCCCGACCGCGTCACCGAGGCCGTCCCCGTCACCTCCAGGGCCACGATCGTCACCTCGTGCGTCCCGTGCGAAACGTCCGAAAATGTCCTGCGCCATTGCCCCCGATCCACCCGTGTCGCCAGCGTCGCCGGCGTCACCAGCGAGATCGGATCGACCCCCGCGGGCACATCCAGCAGGGCGTGCGTCTCCGACGCCGTCCGGTCCAGAGCCCGGATCTCACAGACGACGTCGTCGCCCTCGATCACCGCCGGCAGCGCCGCCAGTTCCACCGCCGGGCCGACCCGGTCCAGGTACAGCGGCACGCGCCACTCCTGGAAGATCGGCTCGCCCGCCGCACGCCGCCGGAAGGCCCGCACGGTGAGGTACTGGTACCCCTCCTCCAGCGCCGCGCCATCCAGGATCTGCACGTACCGGCCCTCGGCCGCCCCCGAGCCAAACAGCGGTTCGCTCACCGTCAGGAACCGCTCGAAACCCGCCGCGGCGCCGGCGCTCTCGTCGAAGTCGACGGCCCCGTTGCCGTTCAGGTCGTCATACCCGTCGCCCAGGCGCAGGATCGCCAGATCGTCCGTGTTCGGATCGAGTGGATCGCCGGCCGTGGTCGTCAGGCGCACCTCGAAGTCATCGGCGCTGATCACCGGAACCTCGGCAAGCCGGCGCAGGTAGGCCGGCGCTGAAGCGGGATCGGCCGGGATCACCCCCACCACGCCGCTCAATTCGACCTCGCCCGCCGGCGCCACCGGCCCGTAGACCACGTAGCCGCGGTCGTGCCGCCCGGCGCTGCTCACGTTGTTGGGCACGGTGAGCAGCACGCGCTGATCCGCCCCCACCACCAGCACCGGCGCGATGCGCCGGGCCGGATCGACCAGCGAATCGTGCGCGGCTGCGGTCAGCTCATGCAGGCGCGTGCCGGGAGCAAAGGATGTCCGCACGCTGCGCACCTCGTACCCGGCGTCCTGCCGGTCGTTGGCGGCGACCAGCACCGTCGCCGGTCCGCCGGGCGCGGCGCGCTCGAACACCAGCACATCCTCCAGCGACGGATTCACCGGATCGGTCCCGTTGAGCGGGTAGAACTCGCCGCGCCCGTAGCGCCGGCGCAGGTCGACCAGCGTGACCAGATCCGGATCCGGCGCCCCGGTCTGCGGATCGAGCCCGAGGGCGATCGGCGTCCCCTCCCGCGGCCAGAACCCGCCCGGGCGCGCCACGCCCCGCGCATTGTGATACACGATCGCCGGCCCCGTGCGCAGCAGCACGTAGGCGTGCTGCGCCAGCCCCTGCTGCCGCCGGCTGGGCGCCGGCGGCGGCGCCCCGCCGTCCCCGGCGCTGCCGTTGTCGTGGCTGAAGACGTGGTTGACCCCGACCGTGCCGTTGTTGAACCCGTCATCGATCGTGTCGATGTGCGCGCCCAGCACATCACCCCACGAGCCGAAGCCAGAAGCCCCGATCAGGCTGCGAAGCTGCCCCGCCCCGTTCAGGTCCAGGGCGTCGCGATCGGCGAAGCCGTCCCGGCGCACGTAGTTGTCGTACGTGAAGCGATTGCCCTCCACCGACTCCACGAAGCTGTACGGCGTCCGCTGCCGCCCCGATGGCGCGCGCCACCGCAGGTACGTCGCCGAATCCCAGTAGCTGTCCCAGAACCACGAAGGCGCGTGCTTGGCCGCGTCCAGCCGGAATCCATCCACGCCGAGATCATCCAGCGTCCACTGCGTCCATCGCATCAGCAGGCCGGTCGTGTTGTCCGTGACCGGATCGCCGCGCAGCGGATCGACCGTATTGAACGGATGGATCGTAAACTGCCGCGCCCCGGGATTGCGCGGCGTCCCGGGATTGAAGAACGTAAAGCCCGCCAGATCCCGATCTGGATAGAACCGCGCATTGGTCGGATCCGGCCGGTTGTACAGCGAGCCCGCCGGGATGTTGCGCGGCTCACCGTCCAGGACCGGATGCCGGATGAACTGATTGTTGCTCTCCTGCGCGATGTCGATCAGCGCCACCAGATCCCCGCGCAGCAGGTCATACCGCGGCGCGCCCGGATCCTCCGACTGCAGATAGCCCCCCGGCACGCCCGCGTGAAAGTCGCCCCAGGGCGACGTCGGCTGCTTGGCCGTCGGCGGCGTCGTCGAGTCCATCCAGAACCCCGGATACCCCCCGGCCGCCTGGAAGGAGGCGTCCGTCCGCCGCCCGGCGTTGTGGTTCATGACAATGTCGATGAACACGCGCGCGCCCGCGGCGTGCAGTTCCCCGATCGCCGCCCGCAGTTCCGCCTCCGTCCCGTAGGTCGTCGGCCGGCCCGGCCGCCCCAGATCGAAGCGGTCGAAGGTGTCGTAGCCGACCGTGCCCGGGGCGTCGCCGCGGGTTATCGGCGGCAGCCAGACCGCGTCGTAGCCGGCGACGAACAGGTCCGGCGCCCGCCGCTCCATGAACCGCCAGGGCTGCTCGAACCACTGCAGGATGGCGCCGTCATCGGCGCTGCACGGCGCCCCGCCGGCAGCCATGGCCACCGCCGCGCCGGCAAGTCCTCGTCCCGCGCTTCGCACCCTGTCCGCCTCCCTTCCCTGGGCCCACGTGGGCCCAAGCCGCCCGACCGACCATTCGGAGCATCCGCCGCCGGGATGCCGGCGAAAGCCCCTCGGATGCTAGAATTCTGCCCTTGCAATGGGGCATGTGCGAGACGATGCTGGCATAATTCAGAGGGAAGAGTCAACATTCCGCCCGGAGCGGAGAGGAGATTGCGCAATGCTCAAGTTCACGGCAATCGGCGCCATGGCCGCCATCGCGGGCAGCGCCGCGGCCCAGCCTGTCATCGATGGCACGCTGGATGCGGGTCTGTATGGGTCCATCCTGTTCGTCCAGAATCAGCCCACCGGCTTCGGCGACAACACCGAGCCCGGACCCGACTTCGCCAACGGCTCGGAGATCGACGGCATCTACGCCGTCGTCATCGGTGACGCCCTGTACATCATGGTCACCGGCAACCTCGAGTCCAACTTCAACAAGCTCGAACTGTTCTTCGATGTGGCGCCCGGCGGGCAGAGCCCGCTCCGCGGCGACAACGTCGATGTCGACTTCAACGGCCTCAACCGCATGGGCGAGGGCGAGTGCGGGGATCCCCCGATGCTCTGCCAGGGCCTCACCTTCGACGATGGCTTCGAGCCCGACTACTGGGTCACCGTCACCAATGGCAACGACCCGATCGAGAACTACTCCAGCGCCGCCGTTCTCCGCACCGACGGCCCGCTGAAGAACCCCTCCGGCTTCCCGCTCGACTACGGCGCCTTCGATGGCGGCCTGAAGTCCGACTTCAACCCCATCCCCTACGCCGGCCCGCGCGTCGACATTCAGAACGGCTTCCTCACTGCGCTGTACTGCAACTACGGCCCGCGCCTCACCCAGATTGACCCGCTCAATCCCATCCCCGGCCTGATTCAGGTCGCCATCGACAACAGCAACATCGCCGGTGTCACAGGCGCCTCCACCGCCGGCGCCGCCGACGTCACCACCGGCATCGAGCTCGCCATCGATCTCGAGGAACTCGGCTGGGACGGCGCCAGCCCCATCAGGATCGCAGGCTTCATCAACGGCAGCGGCCACGACTTCGTCAGCAACCAGGTCATCGGCGGCCTGCCGGCGCCGGAGAACCTCGGCGAGCCGCGCCTGATCGACTTCAGCGTGATCGACGGCGACCAGTTCGTCACCGTCGGCGACAGCGACTGCTACGCCGACTGCGACGGCTCCGGCTCGCTCGACTTCTTCGACTTCCTCTGCTTCCAGAACGAGTTTGCGCTTGGCTCGGCGTACGCCGATTGCGACGGCTCCGGATCCCTCGATTTCTTCGACTTCCTCTGCTATCAGAACGCCTTCGCCGCAGGCTGCCCGTAACCGGCGCCTGAGAAAATCCTCATGACGCGGCTCCCTCGGAGCCGCGTTTTTTTCCGTAGCCCGCCCTTGCCTTGACCGAAGAAGTGCGTATTGTGACCGCCGGCCGCGCCGATCCCGGCCGCTCAGGCGCCCGTCCCGACGAGGAGGACTGTACATGCAGATGACCACGACCCTTAACCCGAGCAGCACCGCCGCGGCGAAGCTGCACGCGCTGGGCGTCATTTGCGTTCCGGCGTTCGTGTATGACCGCCGCCCGACAGCGCCTCCCAGGTAGGTTTCGCGCGAATCCTGAATTCCGCGGCCCCGGAGGCGTCCCCTCCGGGGCTTGTCGTTTTTGCCCAGAGTCACAGAAGCATCGAACTGGAGAGAAGCTATGAACGCTGTTGCCGTTTCAGATCAACTGGTTGTCTCACATCGCGGACGCGTGCGCATCCGCCTCGGTCCCGTCATGGTGGAATGGCGCGCCATGCGCGTCGTGCCGCGCGCCGTCGGACCGCCCGGCGGCGCGTGGGGCCCTGCGCCATCAGACGGACTGCCCGGATACGGCAGGCGCGAGCCCGACGGCTCGCTCGCCTACTGGCGCCCCCTGCCGCCGCGCGCCTGATCCGAATCCGCTCCGCCGGCGCCGCGCCCATCGTGCGCGCGCGCCGCCGGCCCGGTCGGCGCCCGGACACCATACAGTCCCCCGCCGGGGGACCGCCTGTGGATGTCGCGATCATCATTGCCGCCTGTCTGCTCGCCGCAGCGCTGCTCTACGCGATCTGGATCTTCAACCGGCTCGTCCGCCTCGGCGCCCGCGCCGACGGCTCCTGGTCCGACATCGATGTCCAGCTTCGCCGCCGCTGGGACCTGATCCCGCGCCTGGCCCAGATTGCCCGCAGCTACGCCGATCACGAGCGCCGGACGCTGGAGGAAGCTGTCGCGGCCCGCACGGCCGCCGCGGCCCGCTCCGACGCGGGGCCCGCCGGCCGCGCCGCGGCCGAAAGCGCCCTGGGCCTGAGGGGCCGCCAGCTCATCGCGCTGGCAGAGCAATACCCCGATCTGAAAGCCAACACGCTGTTCGAAGAGCTGCACGCCCAGCTCGTCGATGTCGAAGATGACCTGCAGGCCGCCCGGCGCTACTACAACGCCGTCGTGCGCGACCTCAACACCCTCGCCGGCCAGTTCCCCTCGTCGCTGGTGGCACGGCTCGCCGGCCGGCGCCCCCGCGAGTTCTTCGAGATCGAGGATCCGCGCGACCGCGCCGCCCCCGCAGTTCGATTGGAGCAGTCATGAAGCTCGCCGGTCTGATCGTCGCCCTCGCGCTGCTCGCCTTCGCGCCCTTGACCCGGGCTCAGGGCCTCAACTGGGAGATCGACAGCTACGACATCGACATCCAGGTCCAGCCGGACGGAGCCCTGGACATTACCGAGCGCATCGTCGCCGACTTCTCGCGCGAGCCGCACCACGGCATCTACCGCGACATCCCCGTGGCCTACCGGCGTCACGGCTCGGCGTATCGCGTGCGACTCGATGTCCTCGGCGTCACCGATGACGCCGGCGCCGCCCATCCATACAGGATCATGTCGGCCGACGGCCAGCTGCGCATCCGCATCGGATCCCCCGACCGCAAGGTCAGCGCCCCGACCACCTACGTCATCGCCTACCGCGTCCGCCGCGCCATGCTCGATCTGGCCCAGCACGATGAACTCTACTGGAACGCCATCGGCCCCAACTGGGCCATCCCGATCGAGCAGGCCACCTGCGCCGTGCGCCTGCCACCCGGCGTCTCGCCCGACGCCATCCGCACCGCGTCGTTCCTCGGACCGGAGGGCTCGACCACCGCCGGACCGGAGGCCCAGCTCACGCCGGATGGCGCCGTGCGCTTCGCAGTCGATCGCCGCATCCGGCCCTGGACCGCCTTCACGATCGTCATCGGCTTGCCCAAGGGCGCCATCGACTACCCCGGCCCGGCCCAGCGGGCCGGCTGGTTCCTCGCCGACAATGGCGTCCTCGCCGCGCCGGTCGTCGCCTTCATCGCCCTCTGGCTGCTCTGGCGCAACTTCGGGCGCGACCGCGGCCAGCCGCGCGCCATCGCCGTGCAGTACGAGCCGCCCGATGGCATGACGCCGCTGGAAGTCGGCGCCCTCATCGACGAGCGGGCCGACCCACACGACATCACCGCGACCATCGTCGATCTCGCCGTCCGAGGCTACCTCCGCTTCGATGTCACCCAAGCGCACGGCCGCAAGCCCGACCCGGACGAGACCAGGCTCATCCGAACCGACAAACCCGATGGCGACTTGCTCCCGTTCGAGAAGACGATCATGCGCAAGCTCTTCAGCCAGGGCGACGATACCACGCTCGAGGATCTCCAGAACCGCTTCTACTCCGTGATCCCCACCATCAAGTCCTCGGTCTACGGCCGCCTCAGCGCCGCCGGATACTTCGATGGCCATCTCGAGAGCGTTCGCCGCAGGTGGCTGGGCCTGGGGATTTTCGCAGCCGCCGCCACCATCGGAATCGGCTTCCTGCTCGTGCAGTTACTGGGGATGGCGCCGGTTCCCACCTGGATCGCCGCCGCCCTGACGGCGCCCCTCTTCATCATCTTCGCCGCGATCATGCCGCGCAAGACCGTCCGAGGCCGCCGCGCCCTGGAGTCGATCAAAGGACTCGAGGAGTACATCTCGCGCGCCGAGCTGCCCCAGATCGAACTGGCGGCCCGCCAGCACCACTTCGAGAAGCTGCTGCCCTACGCCCTCGCCCTCGGCCTGGCCCGCAAGTGGGGCGCGAAGTTCGAGGGCCTGTACGAGCAGCCGCCGCAGTGGTACCAGGGCCGGCCCGATGTCTTCACGGTCGCCTGGCTGTCCAGCGGCCTGATGCACTCCAGCAGTTCGGTCACATCGACCATCGTCTCGCAGCCCCGCTCCTCCGGCAGCGGCGCCGGCGGCGGCTCCAGCGGCTTCAGCAGCGGCGGGGGCTTCAGCGGCGGGGGGTTCGGCGGCGGGGGCGGCGGAGGCTGGTAGACGCCCTTTCGCCCGCGGATCAGTTGCGGTACAGTGGCCCACGGCCGCTCCTTCGCCGGCCAGTTCGGGAGGCTACATGGCAGAACTCACAGTCACTCGGCGTGCGCTGCTCGCTTCCGGCGCCGGCCTCGCCTGCGCCGCTGTCGCCCCGGGCGCCATCGGCCGCATCCTGCGCCCCAGTGCTGAGGTCCGCCTCGGCGTGCTCGGCCTGCGCAGCCGCGGCCGTCAACTCATCGATCAGATCCTCCCCGAGGCCGACGCCCGCGTCCTCGCCGTGTGCGATCCGGACGCCAACATCCTCGCCCGCGAGCAGCAGCGCATCGAGGAGAAGACCGGCAAGCGCCCCGACGGCAGTGCCGACCTGCGTCACCTGCTCGACCGCGCCGACATCGACGCCATCGTCATCGCGACGCCGAACCACTGGCACGCCCTCGCCACCATCTGGGCCTGCCAGGCCGGAAAGGACGTCTACGTCGAGAAGCCCGTCTCGCACAACGTCTGGGAAGGCCGCCAGATGGTCGCCGCCGCCCGCAAGCACGGGCGCATCGTGCAGGCGGGCCTCCAGAACCGCTCCGACACCGGCCTGCGCGCCTTCATGGACTGGTTCGCCGATGAGCCGCTCGGCAAACCGCTCTACGCCCACGCGGTCTGGTATCGCACCCGCGAGCCCATCGGTCGCGTCACCGCGCCCACGCCCATCCCCGACCACGTCGACTACGACCTCATGTGCGGCCCGCGCAATGTCGCTCCTCTCCTCCGGCGCAACCTCCACTACGACTGGCACTGGCAATGGCCGTGGGGCAGCGGCGAGATGGGCAACGTCGGCGTCCACGTGATGGATGACGCCCGCTTCATGCTCGGCCTTGGCATGCCCACCCGCGTGTGCAGCGCCGGCGGCCGCTTCGTCTGGGATGATGATGGCCAGACGCCCAATATCATGATGGCCGTCTTCGACTTCGACGGCTTCCCCCTCATCGCCGGCGTGCGCGATCTGCCCGTCGCCGCGGGCTCAAACGATCCCTGCCGCCTCCGCGGCAGGACCGTCACCGTCATCATCCAGTGCGAGAACGGCTACTTCAGCGGCAGCCGCGGCGGCGGCGCCGCCTTCGACGCCTCCGGCGCCAGGATCCGCGATTTCCCCGGCGACAGCGGCGCCACCCACATCCGCAACTTCCTCGATGCCATCGGGTCCCGCCGCCAGAGCGACCTGCGCTGCGACATCGCGGAGGGCGCGGCCACTTCGGATCTGTGCCACTACGCCAACATCGCCTGGCGCCTCGGACGAAACGCCTCCCCCGGCGAAATCCGAGCCGAACTGGAGCCGATCCCGCCCGCAGCCGAAGCGTTCAGCGACATACCCGACCTCCTCCGAGCCAACAATGTCGATCTCGACGCAACCCCCATCCGTCTCGGCTCCTGGATGGGCATCGATCCCGAGACCCACGACATCACCAGCGCCGAGAGCCTCCAGCAGGCCCGCGGCATGCTCCGCGAGGCGTATCGGGCGCCCTTCATCGTGCCGGAGATCGTGTAATGCGTTGCGCCTGCGTTTTCCTCACCCTCGCGTGTGCCGCCCTTGCGCGCGCGCAGCAGGCCGATCACCCGCTCATCTACGAGCAGAACTTCCAGTCCCCCGGCGCCCTTGCCGGCTTCCGCTTCACCGATCCCGACGCATGGCGCCTGCATCGGGACGGTGATGAAGTCTCCCTGGCTCAGTTCGCACAGAGCGACTACCATCCGCCCTACCGCTCGCCGCACAACATCGCCCTGCTCCCGGCGCCGCCGGTCGGCAGCTTCATGCTCGAGGCCGACCTCACCCAGACCGGTCGCGACTACGGCCACCGCGACATGTGCCTGTTCTTCAACGTGCAGGCGCCCGACCGCTTCTGCTACGCCCACCTCGCCCGCGACCCGGATGCCACCGCCCATCACATCATGCTCGTCGATGGCGCCGACCGCCGCCCCATCACAACCTGGCGTTCCGATGGCGTCGACTGGACCATCGCCCCCCGGCGCGTGCGCCTGGCGTTCGACGCCGAAACCGGCGCTGCCGAGGTCACCATCGACGGCCAGCGCGCCCTGGCCGCAGACGCCATCGGCCTGCGAAGCGGCTTCGTAGGCTTCGGCACCTTCGACGATGAGGGCCGCATCGACAACATCCGCCTGTGGGCCGATTCCGCGGGCGACGCCCTCCCGCAGATCTTCCAGCCCGCTCCCGCCGCCGACTGGACCGCAGGCGATCTGATCACCCTCAACGACGATGGCGGCTGGTGCTGGTTCGAAGGCGAGCGAGCCATCGCCCACGATGGCGCCCTGCTCGTAGGAACGGTCGCCGCAGGCGCACGCGACCCCGCCCGGCGCGGAGACATTGAACTCACCCGCTACGACCTCGCCACCGGCGCCACTGGCCGCATCGAACTGCACGACCAGCTTCAACTCGACGATCACAACTCGCCCGCCCTGCTCGCCCTGCCGGACGATCGCATCCTCGCAGTCTGGGCCAAACACGGCCCCGAAAGTCGCTTCTACTGGCGCATGAGCGCGCCGAACGACCCGACGCAGTGGAGCGAACTGAGCCAGTACGAGCCGTCAACCTCCTCCCGCATCACCTACTCCAACACCTTCCGCCTCAGCGCCAAGAACGGCCGCATCTACAACTTCTTCCGCGGTCTCGATGGCGCCTGGAAACCCTCCTACGTCTTCAGCGATGACAACGCCGACTCCTGGCAGCGCGGCGCCATCGTCATCGATGTGCCGACCGAGCAGAAGCACCGCCCCTACGTCCGCTACGCCTCCGATGGCGACTCCCGGATCCACCTGCTCTACACCGAGGGCCACCCGCGCAACTACGACAACAGCGTCTACCACATCTACTACGAAGATGGCGCCCTGCGCAGCTCCGCCGGCGATCCGATCGCGCCGCTCAACGAAGGGCTCCAGCGCCCCGAACTCGGCACACGCGTCTACTCAGGCGACGCCGACAACGTCGCATGGGTCACGGACCTCCGCCTTGATGACGCCGGGCGCCCCGTCGCACTCTACTCCGTGCAGGTCGGCTCCGCCGGCCTCCCCCCGCGCCAGGGCGGCGACGATCACCGCTACCGCAGCGCCCGGTGGGATGGCGCCGCGTGGCAGGATCGCGAGATTGCCTTCGCCGGCTCGCGTCTCTACGCCGGCGAGGATGACTACACCGGCCTCGGCGCCATCGACCCGCGCGACACGACCATCATCTACATCTCCACCAACGCCGACCCCGCCACCGGCGCCCCCCTCATCAGCAGCGCCGACAGCCGGCGCCACTGGGAGATCTACAAGGGCGCAGCTTCCGACGACGGCGGCGCCTGGTCATGGACCCCCCTCACGCGCAACTCCACCACCGACAACATCCGCCCCGTCGCCGTCGCAATAGGCGATGACCGCTCCGCCCTCCTCTGGCTCCGCGGCGCCTACCGCAGCTATACCGACTACGACCTCGCCGTCGTCGCCCTGCTCGACCCGGGTACCCCCCCACTCCGTGGGGGGTCTTCACAAAGACCGTAAGCGCGCCATCGAGTGACGCTCGCCAAGCTCAGCGCCAACGGCAATCAGCCCCGGAGGGGCGACCCGTACCTTGCCCGTCTATGAAGACCTGCCGTTTGTCAAGGCTGCTGACGGGCCCAGTCGTCATATTCGAGCGTCGGCGGTTGGCCTTGCCCGGGGTGGTTGCATTCGAGACAGAACCGGCTGCCCGGGCAAGGTTGTGCAACGGCCCACTCCCATCGAACTCGCCTCCCGCACAGAGGGCATAGCCGGTTCCGTCGTCAAAGCTAAACAACGCTGACCTGCCCCCGGCGCGCGCAACTTCGCGCCCCTCGACGCGCCGAGCAGCCTCCGCCACCTTCGCCCGATAGCCCACGCCAGCCCGCGGAAGCTGCCCGTCGCCCCCGACCCGGCCGCCGGGCTCCAAGCCAACGCCGCCCGCCCCCCGCGCACAAACAAGGAGGCGCCGCCGCAAACATCACGCGACGACGCCCCCGCAAAGGAAACGACTCGGGCCCTGCGGCCCAGCTCATGGACAGCCGGCGGCGAACTCGTTCTGGAACGACAGGAAGTCGAAGAAATCCAGCACGCCGTCGCCCGTAAAGTCCGCCCGCAGATCGCCCGCGGCGAAGTAGTTCTGGAACACCAGGAAGTCGAAGAAGTCGAGCAGCCCGTCGCCGTTCAGATCGACGCGGCAGGCCACATCAAGATCGATCGACTGCTCATCCATCTCCTCCGGCGCCGACATGCCGGTCGCCAGCCACTGGGCGTACATGACATCACCGGCGTCGTTGGTCGTGTTCTCATCGCGCAGGAACTCGACGTACTCCTTCGACACCGACTGGTAGTACAACTCCACCTCGGCCCGCACGGCCCCGGCCGGGATCTCGTACCGCGTGTCATCCCAGTACTGCTCGTCCGCGTAGCTGTACGCCACCGGCGCCGCCTGCACCGCCTCGAAGCCGTCATTGGTGAACCCGCGCGGCGGGATGCGGTTGTCCTTGTACCACTTGTTGTTGATGGCAAAGTGGAAGCTCGGCCCCTCCGGCACGCCGGTCGCCGCGCTGACCGCGGCGTCCACGCCGATCTTGGCCTCGTAGACCTTGGTGTCATCGGTCGTCAGCGTCGCGGTCGCCTCGTCGTAGTGGCCCCGCTCGGCGATCACCGCGCCGCCGGCGTCGTAGAACTCGACGTTGATCCACATCCGCCGCCCCTCGGGATACCCCGTCGGCAGCTTGTGGCCGGTCTGGTTGATGATCCGCACCACCAGATCCGAGCCATCCTGCGACAGCTCCATGTCCGACGCCTTCGCCAGCAGATCCCGCGTCCGCGCGATCGAGTCGGCAACGGAAGCGTCCGTCAGTCGCGTCTCGCTGTCCGGGAACAGATTGCGGATCGCGTTGAGCGCCCACGTGTTGCCGCCGTTGAAGTAGTGCGTCGGCAGATCCGCCCGCGTCACGCCCTGCTTGGCCGCCTTGCCGAGCGAATCGGGCATGTGGCAGTCCTGGCAGGTGCTCACCAGCGCCTTGTCGCCGCCGAAGCGCCCGCCCATGTCGATCGGCCCCTTGGCGAAGTCGCTGGCCAGCCACTCGCGGTAGGTGCGCTCGACCGGGAACTGGTCGTACTTGTCGTGCGTTGGATGCGGCGTATCCAGATCGCCGAGCGCGTACGTGCCATCCGGCTGCCGCTCGAACGCCGGGTTCGACACATCATGGCACGTCCCGCAGTGATTCGATGTCGTGTAATACGTCGCCTGCAGCCACTCGTGCCGGCTGAACCCGCCGAGGTCAAACGGCCCGCGCCGCACATCCAGCGGATCCACCACAAAGTGCCCGCTGTGCTCGCTCGTCGGCGGATCGGTCAGCGCCGCGATGATCGACTGATCCACCGCCGGACTGATTCCCGGCTTGTAGAACGGATCCACCAGCCGGTGGCACATGTTGCAGTTCAGCCCCTCGAAGTCCTCCGTGATCAGCCCGGCGCCGCTCGTCGGCTCGCTGCGCCCCGCCAGCCACCCGCCCGGCGTGTGGCACCGCAGGCAAAGGTCGCCGGAGAACGCCGCATCCTGCTCGGCGATCGCCATCGCCGCCCAGAACACCGGATCCCGGGCCGACTGGCCCATCATGCTCGCCGCCCACGGCTCCACCGGCTCGTGCAGCGGATCGAACCCGCCATGGCATGACTCGCACCGCCCGACGCTCTCGATCGGATCCGTCAGCCCCAGCGGCTGCGTCCCCGGTCCGAAAAAGTCGCGGATCGTGGTCGGAACCGTCGCCGCGGCCAGCCCGCCGATCGCCAGGATCCCGGCGCCCGCCAGAAGCCGATTCCGGGATGTGCCCCCTCTGCGCTGCATGGCGCCCCTTCCTAAGAAGCCGGCGCCACGGACCCGCTCCGCGCGGCGCCACCCCATTTTAGGAGTTTACTGTCCTCTTATCTAGATTCATTCTAATCTTCGCCGCCGGCCCTGCCACCCCCCGCTGCGGGATGCGCCCTCCGGTCCCCTGCCCCGGCCAGGGGCGCCGGCGAACCAGCCGGTCAAGGCGCGACCACGAGACCATCCCGCCCCGCCGCCCCATGGAGGCCGCCGGATCCGCGGCGCCGGGCGCGAAGCGTCCGGCTCTCGCTGTCTCTGCTCGATCGCGCGGCATGGGCGTTCGCCGAACCGCCGGCGTCCTGCCTCCTGTTCAGCTTCGCGCCGCCGCGCAAGGCCGGGCGATCACTCCTCCAGAACGAACGCCCGCTCGTTCCACAGCTTCTCGATCCGCTCGGCCATCGCCCCGCCGGCCGTCAGCGACTCGCCGCAGGCCACCAGCAGGTCCACCAGACCCTCGTAATCGCTCAGACTGATGAACTCGCGCCCCACGCGGGGCCGCCCCGCAAACGCCCCGGCCTGCACCGCCGCGAGGTCCGCCATGTTGTGGTAGTTGCCCAGCGGCAGGCACACGCACGTCGCCTCGTACCCGGCATTGCAGAAGACCGTCGCCTCGCACGCCCCGCCCGCCATCAGCTTGCGCTGCCAGCGCCACTTGGGCAGATCGCTCATCTTCTGCTGCGCTGTTGGCGCTGCCGGGCCCCCGGCGATCTGCTCGGCCCGCTGCGCCACCGCCGCGGTCAGCGGCGGGCTGAAGATGCTCAGCCGGTCGCCCACCCGCACGATCGGCCCGCCCCCGATCGGCGAATCCTCGAAGCTGCGGCTGTTCTCCAGCGCGATGACCCGCGCGTTCTTCGGCATCGTCCCTTCCCGGCAGGCCCCGATCGCGCCGACGAACCCGATCTCCTCCGCCCGCGTCAACAGCACCCGCGCGTCGCCGACCGCCTCGCCGGCTTCGTGGCGCACGCGCAGCGCATCCAGCGCCGCCAGCGCTGCCGCCACCGCCGCCAGATCATCGCACGCGTTGGTATGGAAGATCCCGTCGATCACCTCCGCGCCCGGAAGCTCCCACGTCGCAATGTCCGCCGTCGTGACATCGTCCGTCGAAGCGCCATCATCAAGCTCGGCCGTGAACCGCTTGAAGTAATCGTCCGGCCCCTCCGCCTTCCCCGTCAGCGTCGCCCCCAGCCGCGCGCCGGCGCCGGTGTGCACGACGACCCGCGCCTGGTCGAAGTAGTCATCCATCACGCCGCCACGGAAGGCAAGCTGCAGCGTCTGCGGCCCGATCACCCGCTCCACCACGAAGGCCGGATGATCGAGGTGCGCCGTGAAGTACACCGGCGCCTCCGAGGCCCGGTCCGTCCGGCGCGTCCACGGCGCCGGCGCCGCGATGACGAGGTTCCCGTGCCGATCCTCCGTGATCGCCAGCCCCTCGCGCCCGGCCACCCACCGCCGCACCCACTCGATCACGCGCCCCTCCCGGCCCGCGGCGGTCGGACTCTGGGTCACTTCTTCCAGCCAGCGCCTGTGGGCCGCGCGCGCATCGGTGGTGATCATCATGGCCGATCGTACGACGCGCCACCGGCCGCGGCTCTGCGCGATCGGTGTCGGTCGCGCAACGGCGTCTTCTGCGCGCAAAGCACCGACCGCCCGAAGGCGGTCGGTGGCACGGGTAGCACAATGTTCTGACGTCCGGCCGCCCTTACCGCCGCCGCGCCCGCACGCGCCCGCCCAGCGTCCTCGGCGGCGTCTTCGTCGGCACGATCCCGCCCGGGAACTTCTTCTCGTCGGCGGCGTCCTTGATCTCAGGCGTCGTGCTCATCGGCTTGAACCGGTTCTGGCTGCGAAGCTGCTCCACGCGCCGCTTCTCCGCCTCGATCCGCGCTGCCGCGTCCGCCGGCGCCGGTCCCGGCTGAAAGTCCGGATACTCCATCTTCGGGATCTCGGCGTTGATGCGCAGCTCGATGTCCGTCAGAAGCTGACCCTGCTCCGGCGTCACCAGGCTCCACGCGATCCCCCCGCGCCCCGCCCGGGCCGTGCGCCCGATCCGGTGAATGTACAGCTCGATGTCCTCGGGCAGGTCGTAGTTGATCACGTGGCTGATGCCCTCGACATCGATGCCGCGGCTGGCAAGATCCGACGCGATCAGCACGCTCAGCTCCCCGCCGCGCAGCCGGCGCATCACGCTGTTGCGCTTGCTCTGCGGCATGTCGCCGTGGATCGCGTGCGACTCGATCCCCTTCTCCGTCAGGTACCGCGCCAGCTCGTCCACCGTCCGCTTCAGCCGGCAGAAGATCAGCGTCAGCGCCGGCTCCTCGTGCGTCAGCAGGTGGCGCAGCAGCCGCTTCTTGTCCCAGCTCTGCACCGCCAGATATCGCTGCGTCACCAGGCTCACCGTCAGCGAGCCCGCGCTGGTGACGATCTTCTCCGGGTCCGTCATGAAGCTGCGGGCCAGCCGGTCGATGTCCTCCGAGATCGTCGCGCTGACGAACATCGTCTGCCGCTTCTTCGGGCACCGGCTCAGGATCCAACGGATGTCCTCCCGGAAGCCGATGTCCAGCATCCGGTCAACCTCGTCGAGCACCACGAACTTCATGCCCGAGAAATCGATGTGCCCGCGCCGGTGCATGTCCATCACCCGGCCCGGCGCCCCCACCACGATCTCCGGCCCCTTCTCCAGCTTCTCGATCTGGGCCGGAATCCGCTGACCCCCGTAGATCGGAACCGAGCGCACGCCCGTGTGCTTGCCCAGCGTGCGGATCTCCGCGTCGATCTGGATCGCAAGCTCGCGCGTCGGCGCCAGGATCAACGCCTGGAACGGCTTGCCCTTCTCCACCAGCGACAGCAGCGGCAGCACGAACGCCGCCGTCTTGCCCGTGCCCGTCTTCGCCTGCCCGAGAATGTCCGCCCCGCGCATCGCCGGCGGAATCAGCTTCGCCTGAATCACCGTCGGCCGCTCGAAGCCGGCGTCCGCCACGCCGCGAAGCGCAGCCTCGCTCAGCCCGAGATCCGCAAAGCCCTCGACCTGCGAGAAGATCTCCTTCGCAGCCTCCGGATCAATCGGCGACGAACGCCGGGCCGGACGCGCCTCGGCGTCCGCCTCGACATCCTCGCTCGTGTCCGCATCGGTGTCACTCGTGCTGGCCACGGGCCCGGCGCCTTCACCCCGGCCGCGACGACGACGACGACGACGCTTGCGCGGCCCATCGCCCTCCTCGCCCGGCGCCCGGGCCGGATCGCCCGCCGCCGCGCCCTGCTCGGCGCCATCGGCGCCCGTCTCGGGTGTACCCGTCGCCTCCGGCTTCGCCCCGCCGCGCCGGCGACGCCGCCGACGCTTCTTCTTCGGCGCTTCGCTTTCGCCCCCGCCGGCGTCATTCGGGCCGGCGTCGCCGGTCCTCGTGGCGTCCGGCAGATCAGCGAGGCGAACTCGCTCCTGCTTCTCTTCGGCGCTCCGGTCCTGGGGCCGGTCGGTAGTCATTGTCGTCATAAACCCTCTGCATGCAGCCCGAGCCTGCCCAGACGCCAACATGGCGCGGGACCGGCTCGCTGAATTGAACCAGGCGCAGTGCAGTGGACCGGCGGCCGACTGGATCACCGGCGTCGCGGGCCTCGCAAGGCCCGGGGCGATGATCATCCAATCGGCGCCGACCCGGGCTGATCACGCCCGGCGGAATCGTGGCCGGCAAACACTGCCGGCCTCCGGCGTCACTCATCGGCCCGAACACAGGCCCAACTGTGACACTCGGTCGCAGAATAGTAGCCGGACCGCCCCCTCGAGACGAAAACCCCCTTCCGACCCCCTCCTCAGGCGGTTTCTCCGCCGCCGCAGCGCCCGAATCGCCCAATCCGCCCTCCCCGACGCAAGCGCTGGCGCCCCATTCGCCGATGCACACTGGGGCTTGCCCGCCGGCAGGCCTACGATCCACCTCATAGCCAGCGGCCCTTGATGCACACCCCGCCAACGCGGCGGGACGATCCGGGATCTTCTGGCGCCGCCCGCCGCACGCGCTGCGGGCCGTCACCCCGGACCGGCCGCACTTGTTCCAAATCACATTGGGCGAGGACGCCCGAACACAACCGCCACGCGGCAAAGCTGCGCGGCTCGGAGACCTTTCTGTTGCAATTCTCTTCCCTCAATCTCTCCCGCCCCATCCTCGACGCCATCGCCGAGGAAGGCTACACCACGCCCACGCCCATCCAGGCCAAGGCCATACCCCCGGCCCTCGCCGGCCGTGACCTGCTCGGCTGCGCCCAGACCGGCACCGGCAAGACCGCGGCCTTCGCGCTGCCGATCCTCCACCGCCTGCTGACCGCCCCCGCCGACAAGACCCGCCGGGGCCCGGTCCTGCCCCGCGCCCTGATCCTCTCGCCCACGCGTGAACTCGCCGGCCAGATCGCCGACTGCTTCGCTGCCTACGGCCGCCACAGCGGCCTGCGCCACACCGTCATCTACGGCGGCGTCAGCCAGCACCGCCAGGTCCGCGACCTGCAGCGCGGCGTCGACATCGTCGTCGCCACCCCCGGCCGCCTCATGGACCTCATGCAGCAGCGCTGCGTCGATCTGCGCGCCGTCGAGATCCTCGTCCTTGATGAGGCCGACCGCATGCTCGACATGGGCTTCATCGAGCCCATCCGGCGCATCGCCGCCGCCCTTCCGGCCGACCGCCAGACCCTCATGTTCAGCGCCACCATGCCGAGGCCCATCATGAGCCTCGCCGACTCGCTGCTGCGCGACCCGGTCAAGGTCGCCGTCACGCCCGTCGCCAGCGCCGCCCCGCGCATCGAACAGTCGCTCTACATGATCGACCGACCCGGCAAGAGCGCGCTGCTGGCCCATCTGCTCGATGGCCCCGGCGTTGACCGGGCCCTCGTCTTCACCCGCACCAAGCACGGCGCCGACAAGCTCACGCGCACGCTCGCCCGCGCACAGGTCTCCGCCCAGGCCATCCACGGCAACAAGTCGCAGAACCAGCGCCAGCGCGCCCTCGACGCCTTCCGCTCCGGCCGCTCGCGCGTGCTCGTCGCCACCGACGTTGCCGCCCGCGGCCTCGATGTCGATGGCGTCACCCACGTCTTCAACTACGACCTGCCCATGGAGGCCGAGGCCTACGTCCACCGCATCGGACGCACCGGCCGGGCCGGCGCCGCCGGCGTCGCCATCTCCTTCTGCGATCGCGAGGAGCGCGGCCTGCTGCGCGCCATCGAGCGCCTCATCGGCACGCGCTTCAAGCCCAGCCAGACGCCCGCAGTCGTGCCCGTCCAGCCCCGCGCCGATTCCGATGAATCGGTCTCCGCGCCGCAGCCGGCCAGGGAGAGAGCCCCCGCCGCCAAGGCCGGACGAAGGCGCCCGCGCAGCGCCGCCCCGAGCAACCCCGCCCGCGGCAAGAACCGGCGCAATCGCAACGGCCGCCGGCGCCAGAACGCCCCGGCCTGATCAGGCCTCGCCTGCGCCTTCATCCGAAGCCGTTCGCGTCAACTCCAGCAACGCGGCGTGCTTTGCCAGCGCGCCCAGCGCTGCCGAGGATGCCGCCAGCCAGCCCGCGGTCCCGTCCCGCCACGCCGACTTCAGCACCAGTTGCTTGAGGAAGGCGGTCGGCGGGCTGGTCATCAGCCGCACCCGGCTGCCGCGCGCGCCGGTGGCCGCCAGGCTGCGCGCCATCGTCCGCCCGTGCGCCACCTGCGCGTTGAAATGCTCGACGAACGTCTCGAACGAGTCATGCCGCAGATCCCCCGCCAGTCGCCCGATCTGCGCGCCCGCCTCGACCGGCTCCAGATAATCGTGCGGATCCAGCCCCGCCCACCGGCACGCTCCGCGCTGCACAAGCCGCAGCCGCCACTCCGGCTGCCACGCGTGATTGAGCGGCCGCCCGCGGTAGAACACCTTCCGGTTCACCTCGAACCCGGCCCGCCCGCCCGGTTCACGCAGCGCCGCCTCGATCGACTCCCGCAGCGCTGCCGTCGGCGACTCATCACTGTCCAGCGAAAGTACCCACTCCCCGCCGCACGCCTCCAGCGCCATCTGCTTGGTCGCGATGTGCCCCTTCCACTCCGACCGGATGATCCGCGCTCCGGCCGACTCCAGCAGCCCGATCGTCCCGTCCGTCGAGCCCGAATCCGCCGCCACGATCTCGTCCGCCAGCCCGCGCACAGACTCCAGCGTGCGCCCGATCGTGCGCTCGTTGTTGCGGCAGACGATGGCAACGGACAGTCGGGGCATGAGCGAGGGGTGGGTGTCCGTGGTCAGGAATCGACCTTCTGGCCCGCGGCCAGCGGATTGATCTTTGGCGCGGGATCTCCATGAGCCGCGACGATCCGATCTACAGCCCCCCACAGCCGCTTGCAGCGGTCCCGGTTGTCCCCGGCAGCGCTGCGCAGCACCCGCCACCGCACCGCCCGGCGCGGGCGCAGCCCGCACCCCAGCGGCTCGATCAGCAGCTTTGCCAGCATCTGCGCCAGCGCCGACTCGCTGCCCCACGCCCGCCGGAACCCCACGCAGTCGATCACCGCGACCTCGGCCGCCTCCGCCGAGACATCGCACACAATCAGGTTCGATGGCTTGTGGTCCCGGTTGTACAGGCCCGCGCGCACGATCGCGCCGGTCTGCTCCCCCACTGCCCGCGCAACCCCACGCTCCTCGGCTGACCCCAGCGGCCGCACCAATGCCTCCAGCGCGGTCGGTCCAGGCACGAAGTCGAGCACCAGCGCCTCGGCGAACTTGCCCTCGATCACCTCCGCCCCCAAGGCGATGGGCCGCGCAGCCCGGATGCCGCGCTGCAGCAGCCGATGCCCGGCCCGCCAGTGCCGCCACGCCGGACTCAGCAGTACGAGCGACTGCACGCGCCTGCGCCCGCGCAGCCCCCACGTCTTGATGATCACTTCCTGATCGCGAAGCTGCGCCCGCCAGACCGCGCGGTCCCCCTCGCGCTTGATCACGCGGGCGGATGCCGGCCAGTCGGTCGCCAGAGCGCTGGCCCACGCCTCCGCCGACTCACCATCCGCAACCGCCCGCACCAGCGCCATGCGCCAGCGTAGCCGGCCCCGCTCAGCCTCCGCCTCCTGAGCCGCCACCCTGGCCGCCGGCGCCGCCTTGCGGCTCTTCACCGCCCGCCCCCTTCGCCCCCGGGCGCTTCGCCGCCGAGCGGCGCCGGAACATCCGGCGGCGCCTCCTCTTCCTCCGGCTCCGGCTCGGAGAGCTTCAGGAACGGGATGGTCGAATCGATGTTCTCGATCGTCTTGCGCAGCGACGCCAGGTGCTTGTCCAGGTTCTTCAGCGATGTATCGATCGACTGCATGACCTCGAGTTGACCCTTCAGCTCCACCAGCAGTTCATTCGTCCGCCGGATCTCCCCGAGCACCTCCTCGTTGATCGTGTCCAGCGACTCGTTCGCCCGGTCAAGCCCCTCGTTGGCCTTGACCAGCGATTCGTTGGCGTACACCACCTGGTCGTAGGTGTCCCAGATGATGCATCCCGACTGCCCCAGCACGCCGCACGCCGCGCCCGCGGCAACAACCATCGCTCGAATCTTCATGGTCACTCCTCGCCGGGCGTTTCCCGCCCATCATGCCGGCGGCCAGATGTCCGCCGTAATCAGCTCCACCGAATTCCCCGCAGGGTCACGAACATAGATCGATCGCCCCCGCCCGTCCCACTCGTGCTCGTGCTCGATCGCCACACCGGCGTCGCGCAGTCGCCCGAGCCATTCGTCATACGCCGACGCATCGATTCGCAAAGCCACGTGCCCCGGCCCCCGGGCCCCGTGCGAGGGAACCGGCCGCCCCGGCTGCTCCGCCTGCGCCGGATCGAACACCAGCAGCACGCTCCCCGGCCCGGCCCGCAGCGTCAGCCCCACCGGCTCATTGCGGCTGACGACCGCCAGCCCCAGCGCGCCCACGTAGAAGCGCTCAGCGCCGGCAAGGTCGCCCGCATACAGGATCGTCTCCAGCACGCCGCGGATCGTCACGGCCGAGTGTACCGCGGCGGAGCGCTGCCACCCAGTCTGTTCCGGCATGGAACTGAGTTGCCGACCGTTCCAATATCGGACTACAATGTCCGCATTCGTCGACCCGCTGGACGCCCGGGTTGCTCCGGCGCCGGGAGCGGGCCGGCGAGAGGGACGGGCATGCCCAGACCCGCGCCAGCCGACCGCGAAACCTCAACCGCTCACGGCGATGCTTGCGTCGTGTGCGCTAGCGCAACATGGCGGAGAGGTCACGACGGCCGATCCGACCAGGCACTTCGATCCCAAGGGCCAGATGCCGTCGAAGTTCACCATCGAGCTCCAGGAGCGCTTGCGCGACACGCTGCCGTTCGATGACGAGCGCGACTTTGAAGAGGCCAGCAAGGGCTTCATCGCCGCGCCCGACTACAAGCAGATCAAGATCGGAAGAGCGTCG
>JBICIE010000078.1:0-11122 GCA_043101635.1 Phycisphaerales bacterium JB039
CGGATGACCGGCGCCAGTATCATCAGCTTCGCTTCTTCGCCAAACCGCATGATGGCGTCGACGATCTGCGAGGCGCCGGTCGCCGCGATCGGCTTGCCGCTGCGGGCCGTCACCACGCCGCCGCGCTTCGTCTTCGCCGGCGCCCAGGAGTGGGGGGCGCCGCAGCGGGCGTAGAGCAGGCGCAGGTAGTCGTAGATCTCGGTCGTCGTCGCCACCGTCGAGCGCGGGTTGCTGCCGGCGGAGCGCTGCTCGATGGCGATGGTGGGGGGGACGCCCTCGACCTCATCGACATCGGGCTTCTTGAGCTGCTCGAGGAACTGCCGCGCATAGGCGGACAGCGACTCCATGTACTTGCGCTGGCCCTCGGCAAAGATCGTGTCGAACGCCAGCGAACTCTTGCCCGATCCGCTCAGCCCGGTGATGACCACGAGCCGGTCGCGCGGGATCTCGACATCGATGTTGCGCAGGTTGTGCTCGCGGGCCCCGCGCACGCGGATGACGCGCCCGTCATCAGCCGGCGGGCGCGGCTCGCCGTGGCGTCGGACCTCGCGGGCGGCAGCGCCCGGCTTGGCCCTGGTCGTCGATGTCCTCTTCTTGCGCACGGCGGCCACTGCTCTCCCTCCGTGGAGATTTGCGATGGAAGGGCCCGCCGCGAGGTGCGAGCGGCCGGGATGATAGGGTTCGGTTCGCCCCGGCCGCCGGATGCGTCGGACCCGCCTCGGCGAGGCAGAAGCCCGGCCAGCCTTGGCGGGATGCCGCGGCGCGGGGCCCGGCGGGCATCGTCCGCCGCTGCTGAGCGCCCCTATCGACAGCCGGCCGCGAACTCGTTCTGGAACTCCAGGAAGTCGAAGAAGTCCAGCCGGCCGTCGAAGTTGAAATCCGCGGCGGTGCTGCCCCGGGCGAAGAGGTTCTGGAACTCCAGGAAGTCGAAGAAATCCAGCCGGCCGTCCTTGTTGAGATCGGCGCGGCAGTCGGGATCGCCGAGGCCGATGTCCGGCGGCAGCACGTTGATGTCTTCCATGGTCGCCGGGTCGTAGTTGGTGCGGCTGCGACCGACGGTGAAGACCGGGCCAGTGGCGGAGTCGTGCAGCGGGTTGCGCAGATCGATGCGCCAGCCGCCAGCGCCGTCGGGCACGAAGGCCTTGATGGCGTTGCGGGCATGCACGTAGAGCGTGCCATCGTCGCCGAACTGCAGGCTGCGGGGGCTGGTCACGCCCGGCAGGCTGACCAGCGCCTCGGGCAGCAGCCGGCCCGTGGCCGCATCTCGACCCAGACGCACGAGCGAGGCGGTGTCCGATCCGGCGATCCACTCCTTGCCGTCGACGGGATTGACCGCCACCGAGCCGTCGCCGAGCACGGCCGCGGCGGCCGGGATCACATCGTCGCGCCGGATCGACATCGTCTTTGTGATGCGCATCAGCCGGCGATTCGCGATGTTCATCGCGACGATCTCATCGGTGGCGTCGTCATAGAAGAGCGCGTCGGCCCGGTTGGGCAGCGGCAGGCTGTTGATCAACCCGAATGCGCCGCCGGCCTGGGGCCCATAGCGGTCAAGACGGCTGGCCGCGGAGATGTAGACGAAGCCATCGCGGCCGATGACCAGGCTGTTGGGGCTGAGCATCGAGCCGACGGGGGCGGCTGCGCGATCGGCGTAGTTGATGGCCAGCAGTGTGCCCAGGCGGCCGGTGCTGTCGACGGTCAGCGCGTAGCCCTCGGTGGGGATTGCCGAGTGAGCCAGGGCCAGCAGCCTGCCGGTGGTGATGGGCGTGTCGAAGCGCTTGGGGCCGGGCTGGTCGGTGGTGGGCTGGGGCACGTAGAAGCTGATGTCCTCGAGCGACGGGCCAGTGGTCAGGCCGAAGATGGGCCAGATCGCGCCGTAGCCATCCAGGAAGCCGCCATTGGCGGTAAGCTGGTAGACGATGCGCGGGAAGTAGCCGCTCTCGGACTTCATCGAGAAAGTCGACCCGGGCAGGTAGGCGAACTGAGTGGGCGTCGTGGTGAAGGGACCCTGATCATCCAGTTCGCGATCGTTGGCGGGGTCCCGGTAGACCACGACCATGTCCGCGGGCGCAGCGCAGGTGTTGAAGGCCCCCCACATGGTCACCATGTGGCCGCCATCGCGCTTCCAGCGGCCGCCGCCCATGTTGTCGTACCAGCCCATGAGCGGCAGCACCACAGCGCCGATGCGCATCTGGTCGGCCAGGGTCTTGGGGCTCAGGCCCGAGAAGCCGATGGCGCCGAACCACGACACGCCGAAGTAGCCCAGGGCCGAGGCGCGCGGCTGCGTGGCGTCGAACCACCCGTCCATGGTCGTGCCGTCGACGGGATCGGTGCCCATGCCCAGTCCCAGGCCAAGGATCTGCCCGCTGACATAGCCGTAGTTGGCCTGGCTGGACCAGTCGCGCGGGCCGCTGAAGGCCGAGGCGTAGCCGTGGTTGGCGATGTAGGCCAGCGCGTTGGCGGTGGCCGTAGGCACGCAGTACATGCCCCCGTTGCTCGGCAGCACGCTGCGGCGCTGGTCAAAGTCGGGCATGTCCAGCCGGTACACGGTGCACTGGGCCCAGGCGGCGCCGGCAGACAGGCAGAGCGCAGCGATGGCGCTGGAGGCAAACGGCAACGAACTCATGTGGAGGTCTCTTCCTGCCTGTGGCCGAGCACAGGGATTGTCTCTCTCGGCGGCCGACTCAACGATCCGGCCTCCCGAGGGCGGCAGCATACTCGGCGATCGCGCATTGTGCAAGAGGAACTGATGGCCAGCGCCAGCGCGTAGTGAAGTTTGAAGAGAGTGGGGGACTGTCGAAGTTCTCAACGGTCGGGGGCTGCGGCTCCTTCGGCGCCGGCCCCGGGGGCCTGGCCCTGCCGCGCCCGTCCCTGCTGCCACAGCCCGAGCAGGATCAGCCCGATCGCCATGCCCATCAGGTACATCGCAATCAGCCGGATCGTCCGGTTGCGCCCACGTGTCACCATCGCTGAGGATAGACGCGATGGCGCCCGCCGCTCGCCGCCGTCGTACACTTCCACATCGTGCAGCCGCCCTCGATCTCCCAGCTCCGCGACGATGCGATCGCCGCCTTCCGCGAGGCGTTCGGGGGCTCCCCCGGCGCGACCGCCCATGCGCCCGGGCGCGTCAACCTCATCGGCGAGCACACCGACTACAACGAGGGCTTCGTGCTGCCCATCGCCATCGACCGCTGGACCGTCGCCGCGGCGGCCCTGGTCGATGATCCCGGGGCGTCGGCGGTTGCGGCCCCCTCCCTCGGCCCGGCCCGCAGCTTCGACCCGTCCCGGCCCCTGGCCGGTCTCAAGCCGGGCGATCCCGCCCTCTACGCCGCCGGCGCCGCCACGCTGGCGCTCGAGGTCGCCGGCGCCCGCTGCGGCGTGCGGATCGCGCTGGCCAGCTCTGTGCCGCTCGGCGCCGGACTCTCCAGTTCTGCGGCGGTGGAGGTCGCCTGCCTCCGGGCCACCCTGAGCCTGCTCGGCCACGAGATGTCACCGCTCGAGCTTGTTCGTCTGGCCCAGCGGGCAGAGCACGAGTTCCCGCAGGTGCCCTGCGGGATCATGGATCAGTACGTCAGCGTGATGGCGCGCGAGGGCTCGGCGCTGCTGATCGACTGCCGCGATCTGTCCTCCCGGGCGGTGCCGATGCCGGCCCGGGACCGCGCTGCCCTGCTGGTGTGCGACAGCGGCGTGCGCCACGCCCTGGCCGATGGCGCATACCGCATGCGCCGGGAGTCGTGCGAGCGGGTCGCCGGCGCGCTGAGCATGCCCTCGCTGCGTGATGTCGAGCTGCGAGACCTTGAAGTGCTCCAGAGCGACCGCGC
The DNA here is from genome assembly GCA_043101635.1 of Phycisphaerales bacterium JB039. Lineage (GTDB taxonomy): Bacteria > Planctomycetota > Phycisphaerae > Phycisphaerales > UBA1924 > CAYMJK01. The sequence continues at coordinate 3,822 of JBICIE010000078.1, forward strand.
CGCCGGCCTGCAGCCGGAAGATCCGCGCCGGGCCCGGCACGTCATAAGCGAGAACGCGCGCACCATCGAGGCGGCGCACGCCCTCGAGGCCGGCGACCTGCTGCTGGCGGGTCGACTCATGACGGAGTCGCACGCGTCGCTCCGCGACGACTACGAGGTCTCCTGCGCCGAACTGGATGAACTGGTCGAGATCGCGCTGGCCACGCCCGGCGTCTTCGGCGCCCGTCTTACCGGGGCCGGCTTCGGCGGCTGCGCCATCGCCCTGGTCGAGCCCGCCGCCATCGAGCAACTGGAGCGCAGGTGGGCGAGGACCGACGCATCCAGCCCGCCGCGCCAGCCGTTGCGCGTCCTCCCGGCGGCCGGCGCACTGAGCGATCCCGCCCCGGCCGGCTCCGCGGCGACCAGATGAACTCCGCCGCCCGCCGCCGCCTTCAGGGGCAGCCGGCGTCGAAGGCGCTGCGGAAGCAGAGGAAGTCCATGAAGTCCAGGCTGCCCGAGAGGTCGCAGTCCGCCAGTGGATCTCCGCTGGCAAAGAGGTTCTGGTAGCACAGCAGGTCGAAGATGTCGATGGCGCCGCTGCCATCGCAATCGGCCGGGCATGCGTCGTCGCCGCCCGGCGGCACGACCTGCTGGGCCTTGAGGAATTCGATCAGCGAATCCTGATCGAGCCGCCCCAGCGCGAAAAAGGCGTCGCGCGACGTCCGCGCATCCCCGCCGTGCCAGTAGATCGCCTCCGTGAGCGTCGTCAGATCGCCCCGATGCCCGTAGGGGGCGCTGTTGCCGACATCCCAGAGCTTGCGCGTCAGGAACTCGCGGGTGGGGCGCGGGGAAGGCGCCAGCGTGAAGTCGCTGGCCGGGGCAAAGCCGTTGATCGTGCCCTGCGGCAGCAGTTCGTTGGCGAAGTGGTCGTAGTCAGCGTCGTTGAGATCGTGCCGCTTCAGATCGGTGAAGGCGCGAACCAGCGCCCCGCCGCCCGGCGCCCTCGGCAGCGCCGGCTTCTCGATGTCGCTGGTGAGGTCGAACGCGTACAGCGCCGAGACCTGCGACGGATGCAGGTTCCCCGGCGGGTTGTACGGATTCGGCTCAGTAAAGACCGGATCACTCAGCTTCAGTTCCGGGATGTGGCACTCGGCGCATCCGATGGTCTCGAAGACGCCGCGCCCGCGCATCACCGCATCACGCCGGATCCGCTCGGCCGGCATCACCTGGACCGGCGTGTTCAGGCACGCCTGGAACACCGCCGCGGCGGTCACGTCGCCCACCGACAGCTCGTTGGCGACGCCATCGCCGTCGGCGTCGACATCGAGCCCGAACCGCTCCACCGTCTGGATCCCGTGGTGGTGGTTCATGGCGTTGTTGGTGAACTCGCGCAGCGACACCACCGCGCCCTTCTGGTGGAAGGGCTTGATGATCAGGTCCCAGTCAACGCCCTCGATCTCGCTGGGATCGATGCGCCCGTCCGGAAGGACCGTCACCGCCCCGAAGCTGACGCCCTTGGTCATCAGTTCGCGCCGGGCCGGCTGGCGGGTTGCCACGGCCTCGGCCCGGGCCTGCTCGCGCAGCTTGTGCAGGTCGGCGGTCATCTCCCGTGCCAGCATCTCGATCGCCCCGGAGCCCATCATGCCCAGCGTGTTGCGCTCGTTGCCGGATTCTGGACCGACCGACGTCGTCACCGGGTCGGCCGCCTGCGCCAGCACGAACACGTTGGCCACGAAGTCGCCCGAGCCGCCGGACCGCGGCTGGGCATGACAGCCAAAGCAGGATGTCGAGTCCGGGCCGGACGTTCGAATGAACAGCGGCTCGTCCGGCACGCGCGGCGCGCCCGTTCCCGTCGACGCCGGTCGCCCCTGCCCATCGAGGAAATTGAAGCGAGCGTCGAACACCAGGTTCCCATGCGCGCGCATCGCATCCAGTTCGATCAGGCCAAGCTCGATCGCTCCCTGATCCATGTGATTCTCGACCGCGGGCCGCTCCCCGATGGGCTGCGCCAGCGCATAGGCGGCGACCGACAGCGCCAACGCTGCCGCCGACAGGACTTCCAAGGACTTCATTGCGTACGCCCCTCTACGAGATTCCCACGGGCCTCTGGGCCCGGCGGTCCAATCTACCGCAATTCGCCCGGCTTGGGAAGAGGAATCTGCAGGAGTCAGCCAGAGGTTATCGGGCGAACCGCCCCTCCACCGGCCCGATCCCGCCGACCGCTGCCGGCGTCTGCTGGTACCAGTACGCCACCGAGGCGATGTCATCCGCCAGCGGCTGGTACTTCTTGTTCGGCCACCACCCCAGCGCCTGCACCGTCACCCGCAGGTCCTTCTGGAAGCGGATCGGGTCCGGCAGGTGCCAGCGGTACAGCCCGTGGGCCGGTGGACGCGGGCCCAGCTTCAGGTCTGCCTCGTACACCGCCTGCGGGTAGCCGAGGTAGGCGGTGGTGTACGTCGTTGGACGCATGTCCCGCTCGTGGTCCATCACAAACCCCCACGCGCCGCCGAAGTAGTCCTCGGTGCCCGTGCCGCAGATGGTGGGGCTGTCGGCCGGATCGCCATCGATGAAGAACTTGACCTCCCCCTCGCCCCACCACATGCTCGACAACTGATTCCACACGAGGTAGGTCCCTGCGTAATGCCCCCGCCCGCGCACGCCATCGAGGATGATGTGCTCCGGATTGTCGCGCGTGGTGGTGGACCGCCGCCAGTGCGCGTGCAGGTACCCTGCGTCATCTGCAACATCCTGCTCGGCCCAGGTGATCTGGAAGAAGAACTCGCTGATCGTCTCCGGCCCATCGTTGGTCACCTGGATGCGCATCCGCTTGCGGAACGGCATCGGCCAGTAGCTGTTCATCCCGCCCATGGGGTTGACCGCGATCGGCTGCGAAGCGATCAGGGCCCGGCCATCGATCCCGTTGGCGAAGAAGTCACCCAGCGGCGTGCAGATGGATGGCTCCTCCGCCCCGTCGTAGAAGACCTCCAGCCGGATCCACCGGTGCACCGAGCGCAGCACCGTGATCCAGATGTGCTGGATGACGCCCGGGCCCTCGATGTCGGCGAGGACGAACGTGCGCCCCGGCTCGAAGTTGCGCAGGCATGGGCGGACCTTCCAGCCGCGCCCGAGGTCCGCCGCGGCGGGCGTGCAGTGCTCATCGTCGCCGGGCGCCGCCTGGGCGCCGCCGGCTACGGCCCCGGTCGGGTTCTCGGCGCTGATGGAGCGCGTGCGGGCGGCGGTGATGCGGGCGATGTCGGAGAGGCCGGGCAGCGGGGAAGCGGTCATCGGTGATCCTGTTCGAAGTGCGAGGCCCACTGTAGAGGGCGGCGCCACTACGCTCCCGCATGAGCGCCGCCGGCTGGACGATCACCGAGAAGGGCTTCAATCCGCAGACCCACAAGGCCTGGGAGGGCCTGTTTACGCTCGGCGCCCCCGGCCTGCACATCCGCGGCTCGCTGGAGGAGCCGATCCGCGGCGCCCCGCAGGCCCAGCGCTACTGGCGGGCGCCCGGCAACGTCACCGCCGAGACCTTTCGCGAGACCATCAGCAAGTGGGGGACGCTGATCCCCGGGGTGTACGGCCCGCACCCGACGCTCAACAGCGAACTGATCAACATGCCCTGGGGCCTCGCCCTGGCGGCGGTGGTCGATGGCGAGCGGCTGGATGTTGCGACATCCCAGATCCTCGAGCACGAGCGCACGCTGGACATGCGCCGGGCCCTGCTGCGCCGGCGCATCGTCTGGCGGACCTCCCGCGGCACGCAGGTCACGATCGAGCACGAGCGGTTCGTGCACCACGACCGCGCTGGCCTGCTGGCCCAGCGCATGACCGTGGAGGCCGACCGCGAGGCCCAGGTCGTCGTTGAAGCCGCCATCGACGCCCGCGTGACGACCAACGGGTATGACCACTTTACCGGCGCAGCGATGCAGGCGAACGCCGAGACCTCCTCCTGCCGCGTGCAGACCGATGGCAGCGCCGATGTCCACATTGCCTCGCGCCTGAGTGGCTCGGGTGATCCGCTCGAACCGCTCACCGAGCCCCGTGCTGTGACCCTGCGCCGACGCATCCGCCTGCGCCCGGGCGAGCGGGCCACGTTCGACAAGCTCACCCGCTACCACACCGGTGAAGTCCCGGCGCCAGCGATTGCCGGGCCGGATGACAGCTATGAGTCCCTGCTTGCCGGGCACACCGCCTCCTGGGCCCGGCGCTGGGAGTCCTGCGATATCGAGATTGATGGCGACGAGCAATCGCAGTTGGCTGTGCGGGTGTCGCTGTTCCACCTGCTGCGGGCCCATCCCGGCGCCGCGTCCGCGCTCGCCATTGATGCCAAGGGCTACGCCGGCGAGGCCTACTGGGGCCGGTTCTTCTGGGATACCGAGATCTTCCTGCTGCCGTTCTTCCTGTACACCGATCCGGAGCGGGCCCGGGCGCTGGTGGACTTCCGCCTGCGCACGCTGGACGCCGCGCGCTACAACGCCCAGGCTCGCGGCCAGGCCGGCGCCCGCTTCCCCTGGGAGGCCGATGGCGCCGGGCGCGAGTGCTGCCCCAACTTCCAGTACGCCGACCACGAGGTACACATCACCGCCGATGTCGCCTTCGGCGCTGCCCATCTCGCGGCCGCCAGCGGCGATGAAGGTGACGGGGCCAGAATCCGGGAACTGCTGATCGAGACCGGGCGCTTCTGGATGTCCCGCATCGACCGGCGCCCCGGCGATGACCTGCCGCACCTGCTCGGCGTGATGGGCCCGGATGAGTACACGCCCATCTCCAATGACAACGCCTACACCAACCGCCTGGCGCGCCTGAACCTGGAATTCGCCGCCGATTCGCTCGAAGCGACCGGCGATCCCGACGCCGGCGCCGAGGCGGCCCGAATGCGCCAGACCGGCGCCATGCTGCCGTTCGTTCACGGCCCCGGCGGGCTGATCCTCCAGTGCGAGGGCTTCGACCACCTCGCCGATCCGCGTTTCGATGAGCTGTGGCGCGACCGCTCCCGCCCGTTCGCCGCAAATGTCCCGCAGGAACTGCTGTACCGCACCCGCTGCCCCAAGCAGGCCGATGTGCTCATGCTCATGGCGCTGTTCTCGCACGAGTTCACTGACGAGCAGGTTCGGGCGGCGTGGGACTACTACCTGCCGATCACGACGCACGACAGTTCGCTCTCGCCGGCCGTGCATGCGCTGGTGGCCCTGCGCCTCGGGCTCGATGATGAGGCGTGGCGCTTCTGGCAGCGCGGCAGCGGCCTCGATCTGGATGTGGCGCACGGGGGCGCGGCCGAGGGCATCCACATCGCCGCGGCCGGCGGCGTCTGGCAGATGGTCGTCTACGGCTTCGCCGGGCTCAGGCCGGCGCTGTGGAGCGAGGCGCTGTCGCTGGCGCCGCGCCTGCCGGAGGCGTGGGGGCGGCTGGCGTTCCCGCTGGTGTGGCGCGGGCAGCGGGCGCAGGTGACCATCGACGGCGCCTGCGCGCGCATCGAGAACAGGTCCGACCGACCGCTGGCCGTCGAGGTGTCTGGAGAGTCGCGCACTATCGCGCCGGCAGACTTCGCCAAGTTTCCAATCGGAGCTTCAGCCCGCACAGGCGGGACGCCTGTGCCACCCGCGCAGCCGGCGCCCGCTCCTGTTCCCGGTGGCACAGGCGTCTCGCCTGTGACGGATGGCGAGTCGCGCCCAATTGAGGCCATCATCTTCGATCTCGACGGCGTCCTCGTCACCACCGATGAACTGCACTACCGCGGCTGGAAGGCCATCGCGGATGCCGAGGGAATCCCCTTCACCCGCGAGGACAACCACCGCCTCCGCGGCGTCAGCCGGATGGAGAGCCTCGACATCCTGCTGGAGAAGGCGCAGCGCCCGTACAGCGACGATGAGAAGCGCCAGCTCGCCGAGCGCAAGAACGCGATCTATGTCCAGTCGCTGGCGTCGCTCGGCCCCGGCGCCCTCCTGCCGGGGGCGCCGGAGACGCTCCGCGCCCTGCGGGCCCGCGGGATCAAGGTCGCCGTCGCATCCTCCAGCCGCAACGCCCGCACGATCATCGACCGCCTCGGCTTCGGTCCGCTGCTGGATGTCATCGTGGATGGGGCGGATGCCGCCCGCTCCAAGCCCGCGCCGGATCTGTTCCTGACCGCCGCCGAGCGGCTCGGCGCCGAGCCGGCCGCCTGCATCGTCATCGAGGACGCCACCGCCGGCGTCGAGGCGGCGGTCGCCGCGGGCATGGCGGTCATCGCCGTCGGCGCTGCCGCGGGCGATCCGCGGGCGCTGCGCTCGGCGCCATCGCTGGCGGAGCTCGACCCAGGCGCCATCATCGCGGCGAATGCGCGAATGAGCGAATGAGCGATCGGGCGAGGCAGGGGCTGGAATGGCAGGGAGGAAGGGCGGGTCGCGGCCGCCCGGTTCTGCGCCATGTGGTTATTTGCCACGTGCTGTTTCCCCGCCCTCAACATCCCATAAGCCGGCGCCAGGCCGGCGCGGGAGGCCGTGAACCCCACGCTGGAGGGCGCCAACATCGCGTTGGAGGATACAAACGTCGCGTTGGAGGGCGCCAACATCACGTTGGAGGATACAAACGTCGCGTTGGAGAGCACAAACGTCGCGTTGGAGAGCACAAACGTCGCGTTGGAGAGCACAAACCTCACGTTTGTGAGCATAAACGTCACGTTGGAGAGCACAAACGTCGCGTTGGAGGGCACAAACGTCGCGTTGGACAGCGAAGATGTGCTATCGGACGACCCTCCGCGGCGCTGGCGCCATCCGTCCCCGCGCCTGGCTATCGGGCCCGCTGCCCGCGCAGCCCCCGCCGCCGGCGGAGGCCCGTTCGCCGCCACTGTGCCACCTTGCCACTTTGCCACTCTGCCACTCTGCCACTTCTCCCCGAGCTACCCCGCTGCCCAGCTTCGCACGAGCTTCGGATCAAGCTCGCCGCGGACCTCTCCTTCAACCAGCCACGCCAGCAGCACATCCAGCAGCGCCTGCCCGGCCGCCTCGGCGTGATCGAGCATGGAGATCACCAGCGACCCGGGCCCAACCCGGGCGCTCAGCGCGCTGTCGAGCAGCGGCAGCCCCTTCGGGCGGTCGTGCAGGTAGACCAGCCGCACCAGCGGCTCGACGGCGCCGTCGATCCCAAGCTCGCTGACCGGCAAAGCCCGCATGTGCCGGCGGGTCAGGTCGTGGTCCAGCAGGTCGAAGAGCCACGGGCGATTGGCCTCCATCGGCGGCCGGGCCGGCAGCAGCGGACACTGGCCCCACATGTTCACCGTCTTCGCCGGCGGCGAGCCCGCGGCGTTGGTCGCCAGCAGCAGCACGCGCCCGCCGCCTTCGAGGGCT
>JBICIE010000079.1:0-9458 GCA_043101635.1 Phycisphaerales bacterium JB039
TTCTTGATGTCGCCCTCGGTGAGGACCTCGTCGACGAGGCCGTAGGCCTTGGCCTCCTCGGCGCTGAAGTACTTGTCGCGCTCCGAGTCCTCGATGATCTGCTCGATCGACTGGCCGGTGTGGCCGCGAGGATCTCGTTGATCGTCCGCTTGCTCTTAATGATCTGCTCGGCCTGCAGGCGGATGTCCTCGGCCTGGCCGGTCACGCCGCCGTAGGGCTGGTGGATCATCACCTTGGCGTGCGGCAGGATGAAGCGCTTGCCCTTCTGCCCGGCCGTCAACAGCACCGCCCCGCCGCTGTAGGCCCGCCCGATGCAGTAGGTGGCCACCGGGCTGGAGAGGAACCGCATCGTGTCGTAGATCGCCAGGGTGTCGTCCACCGCCCCGCCCGGGCTGTTGATGTAGAAGTTGATCTCCTGGCCGCGCTTCTGGCTTTCCAGGTAGAGCATCTGCATCATCACGCGGGCGGCGGAGGCGTGGTTGATCTCCCCGATCAGGAAGACGACCCTGTTCTCGAGCAGCAGCTCGTCGATGGTCATCTCGCGCGTGCGCTGGTAGGTGACGGCGGATGCGGGCATATCTGAGCGTCCTTCCGTGGGAGGCCCGCGGGCGGCCTCGGGTGGTCGTGGCGGGCGCGGCGGGTTATCGCCCCTGACCGCGGCTGGTCATTCTAACGTACGCGCCGGGGCGCCGACGGGGCCAGCATCGGCCAGAATCGCCTTCGGGTTCGACAACCCGGCGCCAGATTGCTCAGACGTGTCGCCGCCCTACCATGCCCGTCCCGCCGGCGGTCTCGAGGCCCGCGTGCGGGCGGTTCGTCGGGATCCAGATCGTGCCAACCGCAGTCATCAGCGACATCCATGGCAACGCCGAAGCCCTGCGCCGGGTCCTCGCCGACATCGAGTCGCGCGGGATCGAGCGGATCCTCTGCCTCGGCGACATCGTCGGCTACGGCCCGGACCCGCTCCAGTGCGTCGACCTGGTCGCCGAGACCTGCGCCTGGGCCCTGATGGGCAACCACGACTTCGGCGTCCTCTACGAGCCTACGAACTTCAACCCCGGCGCCGCCTCCGCCGCGTACTGGACCCGCGACCAGTTCGACGCCGAGCCCGATGAGGCAAAGCGGGCCCGCCGCTACGACTTCCTCGGCCGCCTGCGGGTGCGGGTGGTCGAGCCGCCCATCAACGGCGGGCCGCAGATCCTGGCGGTGCATGGCTCCCCGCGCCGGCCCATCAACGAGTACATCTTCGAGGATGACACCCGCACCGCCCCGGAGAAGCTGGAGTCGATCTTCGAGCGCATCGAACGGGTCTGCCTGGTCGGCCACACCCACGTGCCCGGCGTCTTCACCGATGAGCCCGATTTCTACCCCCCGCCGGAACTCGGCGACGGCGGGTACACCTTCACCGAGGAGGAGAAGGTGATCGTCAACGTCGGCTCGGTCGGCCAGCCGCGCGATGGCGACCCGCGGGCCTGCTACGCCATCCTGCACCCCGAGCGGATCGAATTCGTCCGCATCGAATACGACATCGATGTGACGGCGAAGAAGATCCACGCCATCGCCGAACTGAGCGACTGGCTGGGGGACCGGCTGTACGAGGGGCGGTAGCGCCTATTCGGCCCGAAGCGCCACCACTGAAAAGAGCCGGTCGTCGTCGGTCCAGAAGTGATCGAGCGCCAGCCCTGCCTCTGCGGCCATCTTCCGGATTCCCTGCTCATCGTACTTGTGTGAACTCTCCGTCCAGATCCACTCCCCGGCTCGGAACCGGAACGTGCGTCCGGCCACGGTCACATCCTGGTCGCGCTGGCTGATCAGGCGCATCTCGATGCGCCCGGCCTCGGCAACCCACGGCGCCTCGTGGCGGAACGCGTCGAGATCGAAGCTGCCGCCAAGTTCGCGGTTGATCCGGCGCAGCAGGTTCAGGTTGAACTCGGCGGTGACACCGTCGCGGTCGTTGTAGGCGGCCCGCAGGATCGCCGGGTCCTTCTTCAGATCAAAGCCGACGATCGCAACGCCTCCCCCGGCGATCATGCGCCGGAAGTTGCGCAGCAGATCGACCGCTTCGGGGCGCGCGAAGTTGCCGATGGTCGATCCCGGGAAGTACACCAGCGTGGATGCCGCCTCCCGATCAGGGCGCGGCAGTTCCAGCGGCTGAGCAAAGTCGCCCCACAAGGGCAGCACCTGCAGCGCCGGGAACGACGCGTTGATCTCCCCGGCGACCTCGGCAAGCTGCTGGCGCGCGATATCGATCGGGATCAGCGCCACCGGATCGTCCAGCGCCTCCAGCAGCAGGCGCGTCTTGATCCCCGCCCCCGATCCCGGCTCGACCACCAGCGGCCGGGGACCGGCGACCTGCGCCATCTCCGAGGCGTACTGCTCCATGATCGCGATCTCGGTGCGCGTCGGGTAGTACTCCTCCAGATCGCAGATGGCGTGGAACAGGTCAGCGCCGCGGGCGTCGTAGAGGTGCTTGCTGGGGATGGTCTTCTGCGGCAGGGCGAGACCTGCGAGCACATCGGCGCGGAACTCACCCGCCGCCTCGGCGCGGGTCATGCCTTCGGGCTCGAGTTCGGCCCCAGCGGCCCCCGCCGCGTCATTGAGCGATGTCATGCGGTCTACAGGTCCTTCGCCAGCCTGAGGCCCGCGAACTGCCAGCGCGCGCCGGGGTGGAAGAAGTTGCGGTACGAGGCCCGGATATGCGCAGCCGGCGTGGCGCACGATCCTCCTCGCAGGACGAACTGGTTGCACATGAACTTGCCGTTGTACTCGCCCAGCGGGCCCGGCGCCGCCACGTAGCCCGGGTACGGGCTGAACTGGCTGCGGGTCCACTCCCAGACATCACCGAAGACCTGCGCCAGATCATCCCCGGCGCCGGTGGCCTCTTCGTCGCTCGTTGCCGCGGCGACCGGGTCCAGCAGGCCCGCCTCCGCCAGATTGCCCTCCACCGGCATGTCGGCGCAGGCGCACTCCCACTCCTGCTCCGTCGGCAGCCGGGCGCCGGCCCAGCGGGCGTAGGCGTCGGCTTCGTACAGGCTGATGTGGCTCACCGGCGCGTGCGGATCCACCGGCTGCTCGCCGGCAAGCGTGAAGCGAACCCACCGGTCATCCTGGCGCCGCCAGTACAGCGGCGCCTCCCAGCTCTCCTGCTGTACGGTGGCCCATCCCATGTCGAGCCACAGGTCGGCCCGCCGGTACCCGCCATCGTCCATGAACTGCAGGTACTCGCCATTGGTGACCGGGCGGGACGCCAGCGCAAAGGCGTGCACGAACGTCCGATGCCGCGGCCCCTCGCAGTCGTAGGCAAAGCCCTGCTCGCCGTCGGCGCCGATCACGACCAGGTCCTCGGGGCGCTCGATCCAGCCCATCGGCGTGGGCGCTCCGGCCGGCGCTGCGTTCTCCTCGCGATAGGCGGGGCGCAGCGGGCTCTGGGCCAGCAGGTGTTTGATATCGGTCAGCAGCAGTTCCTGGTGCTGCTGCTCGTGGTTGACCCCGACCTCGAGGATGCGTTGGGCCTCATCATCCAGCGCCCCCGCCGCGAGCAGCTTCTCGATGCGCTCGGTGATGACATCGCGATACGCCATCACCTCGCCGAGGCCCGGGCGCGTCAGCATGCCGCGCTTCGGGCGCGGCTGGCGGTCGCCGACGAGGTTGTAGTACGAGTTGAACAGGTACGCAAAGCGGTCGTCGTACCGACCATGGCCGCGCGGCGCGACGATGAACTCCTCGAAGAACCACGTGGTGTGCCCGAGATGCCACTTCGCCGGGCTGGCGTCGGTCATCGACTGCACCACGCAGTCCTCTTCGCTCAGCGGCTCGACGAGCCGTTCGGTGAATCTGCGGGCGCTGAGAAAGCGATCGATCAGCGGGCGCTCGGGCGGGGGCGCGACGACGATCTGCGATGGCATGACGCTCCTTCCTGTGGATTCTCGGCTGCCGTTCGCTCAGGGACCATAGGAGGCGCATCATGAGCGCGGGCTCATGATGCCGGTTTTCCTCGATTCCGGCGTCGAGACGGCGTCCGCAGCCCGCGCGGCACGATGAGTCGCTCCAGCAGATCCAGGCCGCGCTGCGCCGCGATCGCCATCAGCGCCGCCGGCGCTGCGCCCTCGAGGATGAGAATCGGATCATCCAGTCGTATCCCCGTGAGAATCGGCTGCCCGTAGCCGCCGGCGCCGATCAGCGCGCCCAGCGTGGCGGTCCCGACGTTGAGCACCGCGGCCGTCTTCAGCCCCGCGAAGATCGATGGCGCCGCCAGCGGCAGATCGACCCACAGCAGCCGGTCGCTCGCGCTGAGCCCCAGCGACGCCGCGGCGTCGCGCAGTTGCGGCGTCATCGAGACGATCCCGGCGTGCGTGTTGCGCACGATCGGCAGCAGGCTGTACACCGTCAGCGCGATGATCGCCGAGCGCTCGCCGATGCCCTGCAGCGGCACCAGCAGCGCCAGAAACGCCAGCGACGGAATGGTCTGGGCCACCCCCACCACCGCCAGCGTCGGCTGCTCCAGCAGCCGCGCCTTCGCCGCCAGCACCCCCAGCGGCACGGCCATCAGCGTGGCAAACAGCATCGAGATCCCGACCAGCCGCGTGTGCTCGACCGTGCGCTGCCACAGCGACGCCCAGCGGGATTGCCGCGCGACGGTCGTGCGCAGCCCGAGGGATTCCTGCAGGAACCCGGCCGCGACGGCGCCATCTGCCCGACCGTCGAGCTTGACCGCCTTGTTCAGCCCGCTCATGGCCCCGGCGTCGATGGCGCCTTCGAGCCGGCGCAGCTCGGCGACGGCGCGCGGGGCGCGTGACCGAAGCTCGATGCGGTACACGAAGACCGCTTCGTACTCGGGGAAGTGCCCGAGATCATCCTCGAGCACGCGCAGGTCGTAGTAGTCGATCTCCGCGTCCGTCGCGTAGGCGTCCATCACATCGATGTCGCCGGCCGCGATGCCGCGGTACGCCAGGTCGTGATCGAGCCCCCGCACATCCTGCTGCGCCAGCCGATAGCGCTGGCGCAGGGCGCCCCAGCCGTCGCCCCGGTCCATGAACTCGTTGCCGAAGCCGAAGCGCAGGTCGGGATGATCGCGCAGGTCGGAGATCGACTCGATCTCGAGCTGCGCGGCCCGATCCTTGCGCATCGCGATGGCGTAGGTGTTGTCGAAGCCCAGCGGGCCGGTCATCGCCAGACCGCGCTCCGCCAGCGCTGCGCTGATGTCCTCGAAGGTCTGGAGATCACGTCCGGCGAAGATCTCCTGCTGCAGCGTCCCGGTGTACTCCGGATAGATGTCGATGTCGCCGCGGGCGACGGCCTCGAAGAGGATGCGGGTGCCGCCAAGCTCCTTGCGATGCGTCGCCTCGGCGCCGGCGTGCTGCACCAGGGCCCGCGCCATCTCGCCCAGGATCACGCTCTCCGTGAACTTCTTGGACCCGATGACGACCTCGGGCCCCGACGGATCCTGTTGCCCCGAAGCGCCGCAGGCGAGCACCGCGCCAATGCACAGGCTGAGCAGAGCCATCGCCCTCATCCGCCCGCCCCCGCAAGCTGATGGGCCGCCCGCTGCGCCGTGACGAATCGGCGGACGAAGTCGGTGGCGGGCCGCTCGGCCAGATCCTCCATCCGCCCGCGCTGCGCGATGCGCCCGCTCTCCAGCAGCACGATCTCGTCGGCGAAGTACGCCGCCTCCGCCAGGTCGTGGGTCACGATGACCACGGTCTTGCCAAGCTGGCGGAACAGGGCCCGCAGATCCTCCTGCAGGTCAGCCCGGATCATGGGATCCAGAGCCCCCAGCGGCTCATCGAGCAGCAATGCGTCCGGATCGAGCATGAGGGCCCGCATCAGGCCGACCCGCTGTCGCTGCCCGCCGCTGAGCTCGTGGGGAAAACGGCTGAGCATCGCGCCATCCATGCGCGTCATCTGCGCCAGCTCGTCCACCCGGGCCCGGATCCGCTCGCGCCGCCACCCGATCCGCCGCGCCACCAGCGTGACGTTGCCCCGAGCTGTCAGGTGCGGCAGCAGCCCTCCCTCCTGAATCACATAGCCGATCCGCCGGCGGACCTCGAGCAGCGACTGATCCGCCAGGGCCCGCCCGTCGAACTCGACAGTCCCCGCCGCCGGGCGCAGCAGCCCGATGCAGGCGCGCAGAATCGTGGACTTCCCGCAGCCGCTGGGGCCGATCAGCACCGTCGTCCGCCCCGGCGGAAACTCCACCGACACGCCATCAAGCGCCACCAGCTCCCCGTAGCGGACCCTGACGTCCTCCAGACGGAGCATGGCCCAGTGTAGCGGGCGGAGCCACCTCCGCCGGGTTCTCGTTCCGGAAACTGGCGCGCCCGCGGCGCCGGCTTGCGCAGGTTCCGGGGCCAGCGGCGCCCGGCGATCGGCTCTGCAGCGTCGTGCGGGCCCATGGGGCGTCCGAGATCGCAGCGACCTTACCCGACCACCGCAGCCGTCACAGGGCGGCGCCCGCCCGCGCGCCCCCCGTTGCCGCCTTTGCCGCCGCTCCGCTCGTATGAAACCGTTGGCGTGGACGGACGCAACCGGCGCACACAGCGCCCCCGCCGGAAGACACGCCCTCGCTGTTGCGGGGGCGTTTCTTTTGGCGCCTGGTCGAGGACACGCAATGAACCGCTCATCTGGATGTGCAGTTGCCTGCCTCACACTCGCGCTGTCGGGCGAGGCGCTGGCCCAGCCCGGGCCCAGCGATCACCTGCTCAACGTCCTGGTCCGCGACATGCGGCCGGGACACCCCGACTTCACGCTGGTGTCGCCGGACGCGTTCGTGCGCGTCGCCGACCTGCTGGCGCCGCAGACCGTTGGACGCAGCCCCACCTTGTCGGGCGTCGGCCGGGAAGTCCTCACCCCGGCTGCCGACGACTCGGGGAACCTGATCCCGCCGCGCCTCGCGGTGGCTGCGACCGCGGGGGCCGGCGCAGGCCTGACCAGCATCGCCAGCGCCGAGCCGACCGTCCTCCGCGACGGGCGCGGCATCGACGCCTACGCAGTGGCGCTGGAATCGGTGACCTACGAGGACGACGGTTCGAGCACATGGGTCTACCGCGTTGAGGAGTTGCCCGGCGGTCAGCACCTGGCGAGTTGGTCCGTCGACCTGGCTGACGAGGTGGCTGTGCTGCAGGGCACGACACAGGGCTACCAGCGCAGCGGCGGCAGAATCAGTTGGAGCGTCCCGGAGTCGTTTACCTCCGGCTCCTTCACACTCGTTCTGGATCAGTGGTACGAGGCGGAGCTGCGCCCAGAGGGCGCCCTGGCCAGGGCGGGCGCCGACACCGCCTCGACCTCCACGCGGCGCACGGTGCGCAAGGGCGACCTGCTCGGGTACCTCCGCGGGCGCCGCTGGGCCCCCGAGCAGGAGCCGGTCATCCAGGGCCAGGCGATCCCGCCGCCGGAACTGGATGTCGCCAAGCAGCGACGGTTCCACCGCGACCGCGGCGCCTCGACCCTGCGCAGCGACCTCCACGTCGAGACGCTCCGGCTGCGCGGGCACACCCTCCAGATCGAGGGCGACGTCACGATCCTGGTAGAGCGGTACTTCGAGTTGAATCGCTCCAAGATCGAGCTTGCGCCGGGCGCATCGCTGCGCATCTACATCGAGGGCGTCGCGCGCATCCAGAATCACTCCAGCCTGAACGCCGACGCCCAGGACGCCTCGCGCGTGCAGCTCTACAAGCTCGGCCGCTACCCGCTGTCCATCCGCAACCGCACACAGGCCTACGCGACGCTGGTGTCGCCCGACGCCGCACTCGTGCTCTCCAATCGAGCCGAGTTCTTCGGACCAGTTGCCGCCAAACGCGTGCTGACCGCCCTGCGCTCGACGCTGCACGCCCAGGGCTTCCCCTCCCCGCCCGGGCCCATGCTCGTCGCCACGTCGACGGTCGCTCAGCCGGCGGCGACGCCGACCGGGTGCCTGGCGCTGGCCGACTCAGTGCCGTCTTACGGCCTGCCGCACGATGGCGCCATCACCTCCGAAGCGTGGTTCCAGACCTGGTTCAACACCGTCTCCGGCCAGAACGCCGCCAGCGGACGGATCCTGGTCATGCGTGACCTCGGCGATGGCTCGTGGCGGTTCCGCAGCGCCGACTTCCGGCCGATCGACGGCGCCCTCTACGGCTCGGCCACCCCCGCCCAGCGCAACGGCTCCTACACCGTCACTGTCGACGCCGGTTTCACCGCCATCGACTGCGGCGGCCAGTTCATCGAACTGGCGGCCGACGGCGACGCCTGGCTGTTCGTTGATGGCGAGTTGGCCATGGACCTCGGCGGCCTGATGCCCGGCGATCGCCAGCGGCTGGAACTGGACCGCCTGGAGCTGACGCCCGGTCCGCATCGTCTACTGCTGTTCTTCGCCCACCGGACCGAGGAGGCCGCGGCCTTCGAGCTGCGCACCAACATGCAGCTCAACACGTTCTCCACGCGGTCGCCGGTCTCGCCCCTGGAGGACTGACCGGGCAGGTGCGGCGCCCGGCGAGCCACCGCATCCGCTGCTCCCTCCAAGCAGCGAGCAAGTGGCCCGCCAGGGCGCCGCGGGGGGCGCGTCGCGGCCCGGCTCTCCTCCCCTACTTCGAGCCGGACAACGCCCACGCCTGCTGGAGCGATCCGCGCAGGTCCTCCCCGGCCCGCGTGATCGCCCAGCTTCCGCCCGGACCAGGCGCGATGACCCGATCAGTCGCCAGCGCGGCGCGCACCCTGGTCCACCGGTCACCAAACGTCACCCACAACTGGTACTCGAAGGCGCTGGCCGCGCCCGATGACAGCAGCGTCAACGCCTCACGCAGCCCTTGTCGCTCCGCATCATTCAGAGTCATGCGGCATCTCCGCAGCGCAGGACAAGCTCTGCTGCCAATCTGCAGCTCGCTGCCTGGCTCCATGGTGTCGGGGATGACTGGCGGTTCGGGGCGACCCGGTGAATGATGGGTCGATCAGTGCGCTCAGGCAAAGAGGATCTGGGGCGTCCCTTCCGTCGGTCTCCGCGTTCCTGCGATTCTCCGATCCAGGTCTTGACGAGCTCTACGTCTGGCGTCGTCGCTGGGGCTATACGGGATCTCGGCGCGGGCAGTTCCTGGAACTGACGACCTTCAATCGGACACGACACCCGGACTATTTGCCACTTCGTCCAGCGCCAGCGAGTCGGTCAGATCTCACGCCAGTCCCGAATCTGCCACGCAGCCCCAAGTTGCCTGTTGCGAACGACGATAGTTAGTGCTAACTTATGTTCCAGGAGGTTCAGCCATGATCCGAAACGCATGCAGGGGCGCGCTGGCCCTCGTGGCCTGCGCCGGACTCGGAGGGTGCTACGGCTCCTGGGACAGCGGGGGCTACTACGGCGGCTACTACGGGGACTACGGCTACACCCGGTCGACCGCCGACGAACGCCGCGCCACCTACGGCTCCTCCGGCGGGGTCGAGGAGCTGCTGATCTACGGCGCCGTCTGGGGTGTCGTGCTGGTCATCTGGGG
>JBICIE010000080.1:0-41766 GCA_043101635.1 Phycisphaerales bacterium JB039
GATGTAGTCGCTGAAGATCACCACCAGCACGATCGCCAGGCGTGGAAACGCCAGCGCCAGCAGCGCAACGAGGCAGGGCCTCGCAATCTCCTCAGAGCAGGACCCGGGTGATGAGCTGCAGGATGATCGCCGCCTGCAGCCCCGCCACCAGATCATCACCCGGGTCCTGCTCTGAGGAGATTGCGATGCCCTGCCTCGTTGCGCTGCTGGCGCTGGCGTTTCCACGCCTGGCGATCGTGCTGGTGGTGATCTTCAGCGACTACATCGGCGCGGCGTACCAGACGACGATCTGGCCGCTGCTGGGGTTCTTCTTTGCCCCGTATACGACGCTGGCGTACGCGTGGGCGATCAACAGCAACGGCTCGGTGAGCGGCGTGCACCTGGCGGTTGTCGTGATCGCCGCGCTGGCGGACCTGGGCACGTTCGGCGCCGGCGAGGCGGGGCGGCGCGGGCGGGCGTCGCAATTGCGCTAGCGCTTGCGGAAGCGGTCGCCGAGGGCTGCGCTGCGCTCTGATCCCAAGAGCCCCTTGATCGGCTCTCCTGCGCGCACAACTGCGATGACATCGCAGCCGGCGAGGTCGAGCCCCGCGGCGTCATCGAACTCGGCCTCCATACCACGCCGCCGGGCCTCGACGAGCGCCGTGACGACCGCCTCGGGGTCGCCGCCCGCGAGGGCGTGGATCTCCAGCGCATCGAGCGAAGTCGCCACGCCCCCGGCCCTGGCGGCGCCAGCCGCGCGGACGATCGCGCCGACGGGCGCCTTCCGCAGGCGCATACCGACGATGGCGCCGAACGCGACGGGGCAGCCAAGCCGGCGCGCCAGCAGCCAGAGGGGGATGCTCGGGGCCAGCCACGCGCCGGCGACCAGCGCCAGCGCGCCGGCGATCGCAAGCAGCAGGATCTGCTGGGTCGTCACCGCTGCACGCTGATCGGACCGTTGCTGGTGTGGAGATCGACGACCGCGTCACCCTCGCCGAGCTGGATGGACCGCAGGTTGCGCCCATCCTGCAGCAGGATCATCGACTCGCCTTTGGGAAGCGAGATTGAGCCGTTGCTGGTCCGGCAGGTGATGCGGCCGGAGAAACCGGCGCCGAGCTGGACGTGAATGCGACCGTTCGAGGACCGGGCCCGGACCGAACCGCCGGCGCCGGAAGCGTGGACGATCGTCACCTTCCCGTTGGAGGTATCGGCGGTCACGTCGGCCGTCGCGCCTTCGATGGTGATGGCGCCGTTGCTGGTGGAGGCGTCGACGGCGCCCTCGTGGCCCTGGACCTTGATCGCGCCGTTGCTGGACTCGAGCCGCGCCGGTCCGCGCAGCCCGGTAAGCTCGATCGTGCCGTTGGCGGTGATCGCCGTGATCGAAGACGCCGAGGGCAGCGCGATGTCGAAGCTGACACCCTCGTCCGGCTGGCGCTGGTCAGGCCACTCGGCCCAGATGCGCAGGCCGCCATCGGCCTGGCGGTCGGCGCGCACATCGACGGCGGCGAGGCGCTCGAGCGTGGTGGCCCGCACCGTCGCGGCGATGATGAACTGCTCCCCCTCGCAGGGGAGCAGGGTGATCGAGCCGTTCTCGCTCTCGACGATGACCGGCCGGTCCGGCTCGATCGGCGCCGACCAGGCCCGAAGCTCCTGATGCGCCGCCTGCTGGCGCCAGGCGCCGGCCTCGACAACGCACCCGGAAAGGCCCACGCCCAAGGCGATCGCGGCACACGCCATCCCCAGCAGCTTCATGGTTCGTCTCCTGCGTTGCTGATTGGCAAGGACGGGCGGGGGCTTTCGGCGCAGTCTACAGGATCTCCAGCACCTCGAACCGCTTGACCCCGCGCGGGGCGCTGACGCGGACGGTCTCGCCGACGCGGGCCTTCATGAGGGCCTCGCCCATCGGGCTGGTGACGGTGACCTCGTCGTAGTCATCCGGCGGATCCTCGGAGAACTCGCCGACGACCTTCAGGGTCTCGACCTCGTCGGAGCCGACTTCCCGGATCCGCACGGTCGAGCCCAGGAAGACCACGGCGGCGTCCTTGGCCAGGTCGCCATCGACGACCTGGGCCCGGGAGAGGCGCTCCTCCAGCCGGCGGATCTCCGCCTCCTCCAGCCCCTGCTGCTCGCGGGCCGAGTGGTACTCGGCGTTCTCCTTGAGGTCGCCGAGTTCGCGGGCGTCGGCGATCCGCTGGGAGATCCGCTTGCGGTTGGCGTGCAGTTCGAAGAGCCTCGCCTCGATCTGCTTCTTCTCATCCGGGGTCATCAGTTCCATCAGCCCGACCCTCCAAAGCACGGACCCGGCCATCGGCGGCCGGGTCGCTGGACAACACTTTACCGGTTCGGCGCGCTATTGGCTACGGCCAAGCGCCCCCGCCACGAGCCAGGGGACCGGGGCCAGGAGGCACAGACCAGCGACCGAACGCCACTGGGCCGGGGTCGGCCCGAGCACATATCCCTTCGTCAGATGCTCCCCGACCAGGGCAAATGGAGCGGTAAACGGGGAAAGCAGGCCCGCCTGCCCCTCCACGCCGGCCCGGAGGGGGACCAGCCCCCCGAGCATTGTGACCGCCAGCACCGCGAGCATGCCCGCCACGCGCCGACCCGGGCCGATTCGCCCCGGCGCAATGGTCAGCAGGAGCACGCCGGCGCAGATGCCGGTCCAGCCCGCCAGGGCGAGCGAAACAGCGCCGAGCGCGGCCAGCGGCCAGCCCGAGACCAGGGCCTGACCCCAGATCACGGCCTGCATCGGGGCGATGATGATGACCAGGTCCTTGAGCGTGGCCACGACCGGCCGGCGCGGCAGCTCCTGGCTCAGGCGCACCATGGGCCACAGGATGCAGGCGCCGAAGGCGATGGTCACCAGCAGGGCCCGGGCGGATACCCGGTACACATGGGCGTCGATCGGCTCGACCAAACCGGCCCGGAGGAAGGCCAGCGCTGTGGCCGCCAGCAGGTACATCGTCCACAGGAAGGCCAGCATCCTGGGCTCGGCCCGCCGGTGGGCCCAGCGGTCGCGGCGCGCGCGCGCGGACGCCTCGCCCGTTGCGGCGCCGGCGGCGGTCACGGGGCCCGGCCCGGGGCGATCTCGACTGAGGGGCGATAGACGTCGACACGGCGCTGGCCGGCGTCGATGCGGGTGTAGCTGGCTTGCAGTGCGCGCAGGTTGACCAGGCGCAGCTCGGCCCGCACCTCGCCGCGGTGGGTGGCGTCGACATCCAGCGGCGAGCCCCAGACGACCTCGCTGCCCCAGTTGGTCACGATGACCAGACGCCCGGTGGCGGGGTACTCGGCGACGCTGATCCCGAGGATCTGATCGAAGTACGGCTCGGCGACCAGCAACTGGAGCAGCGCGATGGCGTGGGCGACGCCTTCATCGGGCCAGATCTGGCCGAAGCCGGGCGCGCCCTGGGCCGTCACCGGCGGGCCGGCCTGCGGGCCGAGGATCAGCGGCAGGTGACTGCCGTCGGCGGGATACCACATCGGGGTCAGCCGGGCCTGGCGGGTGACGAGGTGATCGCGCTGGATGGCGGCGCCCGATGGCGTCGGCGGCCAGCGGATGGCGAATCTCGGCTCGAGCCAGTCGCCCTCGACGGCGATGACGCCGCCGGCGGCCCGCTGGACGCTCGGCAACTGGGCGAACCAGCCGGTCTCGGCGAGTGACGCGCCGATGGCGCGCAGCGGCGCCGCCGACAGAGGGCCGGCGCTGGCGCCCTCCAGGGCCCACTGCGCGATCTGCGCCAGGCGGGTCTGCTCGTCGGCGGGGAGCCATGCGGGCCAGTTGATCTGGATCTCCGGGGCGCCCCCGGCCTCGCGGAGGGCCTGCTTGCGGGAGGCCTCGAAGCGCTCAGCCAGGGCCGGGCCGCCAAAGACCGCGCCGGCGGCCACGCCGCCGAAGACGACCACGGTGGCGCCGATGTTGATGGCGCCCATGGCGCCGGCTCTGGAGAAGCGAATCGCCGGGAGCCGCGGGCGCGACCTGGCCTTGCTGCGTTTGGATTTCTTCGCCATGCACTCCGCCGTCAGGAGACTGTCGGCGCGGGATTCCTGGCCCGCACCAGGGCGCTTTCAACCAGGCGCTCGCACAGCCCGGTCATGCTCAGCCCGACCGCCCGCGCCGCCATGGGCAGCAGGGAGTGGCTGGTGAACCCGGGCATGGTATTGACCTCGAGCGGCCACGGTCTTCCGGCCCGGTCCAGCAGGAAGTCGACGCGGGCCAGCTCGGTCGCCCCCAGGGCGCCGGCGATGCGCATGGCGGCCTCGGTGACCGCTTCGGCGCAGCCCGGGGGCAGGGACGGATGCACCGTGTAGCGTGTGTCATCACGGTGATACTTGGCCTGGTAGTCGTAGACGCCGCTGGCGGGCTCGATCCGGATGATCGGCAGCGGGCGGGCGCAGACGATGCCGACGGTGAGTTCGACGCCGTCAATGAGCGGCTCGATCATGTAGATGCGGGCGGGGTGCTCGGCGAGGTCCTCGACCATGGCCCGGGCGGCGGCGGCCCCACAGCCCCCGGCGCGGACCAGGCGCAGGCCGACGCTGGAGCCCTCGTGCATGGGCTTGCAGGCCACCGGCAGGGGCAGCGGGCAGCCGGCGTCATCGGGGTTGAAGACGGCCGTGGGCGTGACGGGCACGCCGGCCATGGCGGCCATCGTCTTGGTGGCGACCTTGTCCATGGCGAGCCGGGCCGGGGCCGGGCCGACGCCGACGAAGGGCCGGCCGTCGCGCACGAGCAGATCCTGGAGCGGTCCGCCCTCGCCCCATGGCCCATGCAGGACGGGGAAGATGACATCGCCATCGAGGGCGGCCAGATCGGCCCGGGTGGTCCGGCCGATTTCGTGAAATTCCACGGCGAATCGGCCGCCGGTCCGCAGCGCCTCGGTCACGGCGCGGCTGGAATCGAGACTGACCTCCCGTTCGGCATCCGGGCCGCCACCAAGCACCAGCACGGTCTGCGGGTTCATCGCCTGCTCCAGATGACGACCTCGGGCTCCAGCGCGACACCGAAGCGATCGGCAACGCGCCGGCGGACGAGGTCCATGAGTTCGATGACGTCGCGGGCCCGGGCCCGGCCCGGCTCGGCGACGATGAAATTGGCGTGGGCGGCGCTGACGGTGGCGCCGCCGACGGCCAGGCCCTTGAGCCCGGCCCGGTCGATGAGCAGCCCGGCGCTGATGCGCTGACCGGCGCGGCCGACTCCGTCGAGATCCGCCTTAAGCGTGGGGTTGCGAAAGGCGCAGCCGGCAGAGCGCTGGCCCATCGGCTGGGAGGCGCCCTTGGCCTCCATGATGCGCAGCAGACGCCGGCGGATCTCGCCGGGGTCCTCGCGGCGCAGCCTCAGGCGGGCCCCGACGATGAGCAGATCGTCCAGGCCGCTGGCGCGGTAGGCGAAGTCGATCTCCGGGCGCGACAGGATGACCTCGTCGCCATCGCGGCGCAGGGCTCGGACGGAGTCGATGACATCGCCGATCTCGCCCCAGGCGCCGCCGGCGTTCATGCGGATGGCGCCGCCGACCGTGGCGGGGATGCCCCCGAGCCGCTCCAGGCCGGCCAGACCCATGCGGGTGGTGTCGCTGATGAGTCGGCGCAGATCGACGCCGGCGCCGACGACCAGGTCGGGGCCGGACTCGTCCACCACGACATCGCGGAACTCGCCCTGGGCCAGGCTGACGACCAGCGCCCCGACACCCTCGTCGTCGACGAGCAGGTTGGCGCCGGCGCCGAGGATGCGCAGGTCGGCGTCCAGGTCGAGGCAGTGGCGCAGATCGTCGAGCGTCGCCGGGCGGGCGAGGCGATCGGCCCGCCCGCCGATGCGGTACCAGGTCGAGATCGGCGCATCGCGCTCGATGACGAGGGTGGAGGCGGCGGCGCCGGTCACAAGGCCCCCGCCTGCACTGCCGTGCCCATGAAGCCGTGGGCGACTTTCCAGACCGGGCCTGCGCCCATGACGACGAGCAGATCGCCGTCACTGAGGAAGTCGTCAAGATGTTCGACGATGGCCTCGAACGGGTCCAGTCGCATGGCGCGCACGCCGCGCTGGCGCAGGCGCTGGACCAGATCGATGGACGAGACGCGGTGCTTCTCGGCCTCGCTGTCGCGGACGAAGTAGATCTCGGGGACGATGACGACGTCCGCGTGGCCAAAGGCGCTGGCGAACTCATCGAGCAAGAAGCGCGTCCGCGAATGCTGGTGCGGCTGGAAGACGCAGACGAGCCGTCCGCCGCGGGCGCCGGGGTCTTCGGCGGCCCGCAGGGCCCGGAGCGTCGCGTCGACCTCGGTGGGGTGGTGACCGTAATCGTCGTAGACGCGGACAACCCCCCCGGCTGGCATCGGGCGCTCGCCGAGGAACTCCATGCGCCGCCCGAGGCCGGCAAAGGCGCCCAGCGACTCGGCCAGGCGGGCGCAATCGGCGCCGAGGATGGCGCCGAGCGCAAAGGCGGTGGCGCTGTTCATGGCGTTGTGCACGCCGGGCATGCGGCAGGTCCAGGCGGCCCGCTCGGCCCGGGGGCCGGCGATCTCGATGCGCCCGGCCGGCTCGTCGAAACCGACGCGCCAGTCGGCCGAGGGGGCAAAGCCGATGGTCTCGACGCGAGCGCGGCAGGCGCTGGCGACCTCGCGCCGGTGAGCGCCCTCGTGGCCGATCAGCAGCACCCCTCCTTCGTCGGCCGCGGCGATGCGCTGGGCGAAGCCTGCGAAGGCCTCCACGACGGCGTCCAGCGAGCCGTAGATATCGAGATGGTCGGCCTCGACAGCGCTGATCGAGGCGACCAGCGGCGCCAGGTTGTGGAACGAGCGGTTGAACTCGCACGCCTCGGCCAGCAGCAGCCCCGGGCGCCCGGCATACGCGCCGCGAGGCGTCCGGCTGGCGCCGACGCGGAACCCCGTCGGCGCGTGCGACCGACCACCCAGGGCGCCGGCGCCGAGCTGGGCGCAGGTGGCGCCGACGATGACCGAGGGATCGAGCCCGGCGTCGACCAGGGCGGCGCCGAGCATGGCGGTTGTCGTGCTCTTGCCGTGGGTCCCGGCGATGGCGACACCGGAGCGGCCCTGCATGAGCCGGCCCAGCGCCTGGGGATAGGTGATGATCTCCAGGCCGCGGCGCTTCGCTTCCACGATGGCCGGGTTATCGGGCTTGATCGCAGCGGTCGCGATCACGAGCCCCGCATCCGGAGGCAAGGGGCCATCCTGGGACAACTCGACCAGGAAGCCCTCGCCGATCAGGCGATCAGTCACCGGGCTGGGGACGCTGTCGGAGCCCCAGATCGGGACACCGGCGCTGCGCAGCATGCGCGCGAGCCCGGACATCCCGCACCCACCGATTCCAAGCATGACGACCGTGCCGTCGCCCCAGGGCTTCACACCGATCCTCCGTGATCCGGCGCGCGCTGCGCAGCAGAGGGTATCGGATGGCAGCGCCCGGCCGCGTGAACCCGGCGACAAGCTTGTCGGACGCGACTTACCCGGACCCTGCGAGGGTCCGATGAACGTGGGATGAGACGCCAGGCGCCAGGCAGTGCGACGATGCTGCGGACCGGATCGAACAGCGGCCGCCGGCGGCTGCCCGGTCTGCGGAATCTGCTCGGCGGGCGCCGGGGGGCGGCGAGCGAGACAGCGCAGGCCGAGGCCGCGGCCCGCGTCGAAGCGCTGCGGGCCGCCCGAGACGAACTTCATGGCCCGCTGATGAGCCTCGCCAGCGCCGCCGAGTCGCTGCGGGCGATGGACGACCCGGCCGGGCCGCGGGGGGCGGTGACCGCCGCGGCCATGGGGCGCACCACCCGGCGCATGCTGACCTCGCTTGATGAGATGCTGGATCTGGCCCTGATCGAGGCGGGGCGGCTGGAAGTCGCCAACGTCGACTGCTCGCCGGCCTCGATCCTGGCGGAAGTGGTGTCGCTTGCGGCGCCGATGGCCGAGGAACACGGGGCCCGGTTCGAGACGCTGCATCGCGGGACCGTTCCGGCCCGGATACGCACCGATCCGGCCCGCCTGCGCCAGATTCTGCTGATCATGGCCCGCTGGGCCAGCGCAGCGCCGGCGCACGACCCGGTGCAACTCGAGGTTGCGTTCGAGGCGGCGCCGGAGGGGCGCCTGCGATTCTCCCTGCGCGGGTTCTGCGGCGCCTCGGGACCGGGGCTTCAACTGGCGGGCAAACTGGCGACGCTGCTCGGCGGCCGGCTGGAGCAGCCGGGCGCGGAAGCGGGCGACGCGGCCCGTCTGACCATCCCAACCGGGCCGGTCGAGGGTGTCGCCATGGTGGGCGCCGCGCAGCAGGCGCCGGCGCCGGCGACCCCCGAGCCGACCGCGGAGGAGGGGGCGCTGGAGAGACGGATCCTGCTGGTCGAGCAGGAGGCGGACACCCAGCGACGGATCGCATCGCTGCTGCGCGAGGCGGGCGCCGAGGTCGAGATCGAAGACAACGGCGCCGACGGCTGCGACCGGGCCCTGGTTGCCGCCAGCGCCGGACGGCCGTTCGACATGATCCTGATGGACCTGCGCCTGCCGGCGCTCGATGGGTACGAGGCGGCCCGGCGGCTGCGGCGAGAGGGCTATGAGGGGTCGATCGTGGCCCTCGGCGCCGGCGAGGTCGAGCCGGA
The DNA here is from genome assembly GCA_043101635.1 of Phycisphaerales bacterium JB039. GTDB lineage: Bacteria > Planctomycetota > Phycisphaerae > Phycisphaerales > UBA1924 > CAYMJK01. The sequence continues at coordinate 8,574 of JBICIE010000080.1, forward strand.
CAAGGCGGCGTGCCTGGAGGCGGGGTGCGATGACCTGCTCCTGACGCCGGTGTCCCGCCAGTCGCTGGTCAGCGCGTGCGGGCGATGGAGCCGGCGCCGGCTCATCACGGGCGCAGCCTGAGCCCCTACGCTCGCCCGTGTCCGACCTTCCCTATCGACTCGCCTGCCTGTGCGACCTGCGCGACGTGGAGGGCCGCATCCTGCTGATCCGGCGCACCCGCAGCCCGAATCAGGGGCTGTGCTCGCCGATCGGGGGCAAGCTGGATGTGGCCACCGGCGAGTCCCCGGCCCAGTGCGCCCAGCGGGAGATCCGGGAGGAGGCGGGGCTGGACATCCCCATCGAGCGGCTGCGCCTGATCGGGCTCATCAGCGAGCAGGCCTACGAGGGGCGCGGGCACTGGCTGCTGTTCTTCTTCCGGGTGCTGGGACCGGTGGAACTCGGGGCGCGGGAGATCCCCGAGGGGCGGCTGGAGTGGTTCAGGCCGGAGGAGCTGGACGGCCTGCCGCTGCCGGAGACGGATCGGAAGGTGATCTGGCCGCTGGTGCGGGCGCACGAGCCGTCGGAGATGGCGTCGAGCCTGTTTACGGTCCACATCGACTGCCGCGGCGAGCCGATGCGGTGGACCGTGGAGCAGGCGGCCGGCGGCAGCGCGGCCGGGTGAGCGAGCAGAGCCGCGAAACCGCCGATCCGGCGCGTCGATCTATGATCCGTGTGATGGCGATGGATCGCTCACATGGCGCAGCACGGTTCCGGCGCATCGCGTCGCTGATGGCGATGCTGGTGAGCATGGTGGCGCTGGCGGCGAGCGGGCCGCAGCAGGAGGGCCCGGTCGGGGCGTCGGCGTCCCGCCAGGCCGACGATGTGCTGGTGATCGTGATCGACGGCCCGATCGACGCGGTGACCGCCCAGAGCGTGCGGCGGCGGATCGCGATGGCCGAGCAGTCCGGCGCCGACGCGATCGTGTTCGAACTGGATACGCCCGGCGGCGCCATCGGCGCGGTGCTGGAGATCTGCGAGGCGATCAAGACCTCGTCGATCCCCAACACGGTGGCGTGGGTGCACCACGAGGCGATCAGTGGCGGGGCGTTCATCGCGGTGGCCTGCCGCGACATGGTGACGGCGGACCCGGCCAAGCTGGGCAACGCGCTGCCGGTGCTGACGGCGCTGGGCATCTTCCACGTGCCGATGTCGGAGTCGGACCGGCAGAAGATGATCTCGCAGCTCCTGGTGGAACTGGTCGATTCGGCCCGGCGCCACGGCTACGACGAGAAGCTGGTGCAGGGGTTCATCACGCTGGGCGTGGAACTCTGGCTGGTCGAGAAGATCGACGATCCGTCGCAGCGGCTGTTCATCGACCGCGAGGAATACAAGCTGCTGTTCGGTACCGAACCGGACGCCGCCAGTCCGGAGATCCCGTCATTCGAGATCGGCGAGCGGGGCACGGATGTGGCCGAGGCGCCGGAGGGCGACGACTTCGAGCCGCAGGCGACGCAGAAGGCGGGCGAGGACGACCCGACGCGCTTCCAGCCGGCCTCGCCGCAACTGCAGCGGTTCGTGGACGAGGCGACCGGCGCCCTGCAGCAGCCGAGTCAGCGGCCGCGCCTGACGCGGGATGATCTCGGCAAATGGCGGGTGGTGTCGTACGTCTCCGATGGCAAGAGCCCGGTGGTGCTGACGCACGATCTGCTGCTCAAGTACGGGCTGGCGGAGACGACGGTGCAGAACGATGCGCAGCTCAAGGACTTCTTCGCGGCCCAGCGCATCGAGCGGGCGCGCGAGAGCTGGTCGGAATCGCTGGTGCGGATCATGACGATGCCGTGGGTCCGCGGCGTGCTGATCGTGGTCTTCCTGCTGGGGCTGTTCCTGGAGATGGCCAGCCCGGGGTTGTCGATCCCCGGGGCGGTGGCGCTGGCGGCGCTGGTGGGGCTGCTGGCGCCCCCGGCGATGATCGGCATGGCCCAGTGGTGGGAGATCGGGGCCATCGGGCTCGGGATCGGACTGATCCTGCTGGAGGTGTTCGTGACGCCGGGGTTCGGCGTCTTCGGCGTCGGCGGGCTGGTGCTGCTGTTTGCGGGCCTGGTGGGGACGTTCGTCGGCGGGCCGACCGGGGCCTTCGAGCAGCCGGGGCACGCCACCAGCCAGGCGCTGCGGGGGCTGGTGATCATCGTGCTGGCGCTCGGGACCAGCGGGGTGGCGATGTACTTCCTGTCCAAGCGGATCGGCTCGCTGCCGCTGCTGAGCGCGCTGGTGCTGAAGGACGCCGAGCCTGACGAGATCCGCGATGAACTGCTGGAGGCGATGGCCCAGCCGACGACGCCGGCGGTGCGGGTGGGCGCCGAGGGCGTCGCGACGGCGGCGCTGCACCCGATCGGGCGGGTCGAGATCGATGGCGAGATCCTCGATGCCCGGGCCGATCTTGGCTACATTGAGGCGGGCCAGCGCATCCGGGTGGTGGCGCTGGCGGATCTGGGGCGCGTGATCGTGGCCCCGATCGAGGACGAAGCTGGAGGCCGGCGCGCGTGACACCGCTGATCTGGGGACTGTCGCTGATCGGGCTGGCGCTGGTGCTGACGCTGCTGGAGGTGTTCGTGCCCAGCGGCGGCGTCATCGCGGTGCTGGCGGCCCTGGTGGCGATCGCGGGGATCGTCGGCCTGTTCATCCACGACATGACGTGGGGATTGACCGGCTCGCTGACACTGCTGGTGCTGACCCCGATCGCGGTGGCCTTCGGGATCAAGGTGTGGACCAACTCCCGCATCGGCCGGGCCATGATGGGCGTGCCGACCGAGGAGGAGGAGGAGCGCCGGCGGCTGGCCGAGCGCGAGCGGCGCGAAGCGCGGCTGGCCCTGATGGGCGCCGAGGGCGTGGCGCTCAACGACCTGCGCCCGATCGGCGTGATCGAGATTGACGGGCAGCGCTACGACGCGGCCAGCGAGACCGGGCTGGTGCGGCGCGGGGCGAAGGTGCGCGTGACGCACGTCACCGACTTCGACATCAAGGTGCGGGAGATCACCTGAGCCGGCGCCGGAGGCGCAGAACGATCGGATGCCGAACCCCACGCTGATGATCGGAGGGCTGGTCGCCGCCATCGTGCTGGCGGCGATCTTCCTCGTGCTCGGCCAGTTCGCAACCCTGTGGCTGCAGGCGATCTTCTCGCAGACGCGCGTCAGCCCGCTGCACATGCTCGCGATGCGCATGCGGGGGGTCGAGGTGCGCCTGATCGTGCTGAGCAGCATCCGCGCTGAGAAGGCCGGGCTGGATGTCAGCCCCCATCAGCTCGAGGCGCATCACCGCGCCGGCGGGCGCGTGAGCAACTGCGTCACGGCCATGATCGCCGCCGCCAGGGCCGGCAAGGCCGTTGCGTGGGACATCGTGGCCGAGGCGGATCTGGCGGGGCTTGACATCCTGGCGCTGACGGCGGAGGCCGCCGGTTGCCCGCTCGCTGCGCCCACCGAACGGGGCCCGCGCGAGGAGCAGTTCGTCCGCGCTGTCGCCGCGGCGCCGCCGAGCGTCCGGCCGATCGAGGCCTGAGCGGGCGATCTATACTCCGGCGAGTCACCGGCGGGCAGCGCCGGGTCTCGCGGAGACGCTACCAGATGCCCAACGCCATTCTCGTCATCGCCATTGTCATCGCCGTCATCGTCGTCTTGGCGATCTTCCTGGTGATCGGCCAGTTCGCGACGCTGTGGGTTCAGGCCCTGCTGTCCAACGCCCGCGTCGGCATCACCGAACTCATCGGGATGCGCCTGCGGAAGGTGGACATCCGCACCATCGTCCTTAGCCGCATCCGCGCGGTGAAGGCCGGGCTCAACATCAGCACCAACAACCTCGAGACGCACTACCTCGCCGGCGGGCGGGTGCCCAACTGCGTGACAGCGCGGATCAGCGCCACGCGGGCCCGCATCGACCGGGACTGGGACACGGCCGCCTCGATCGACCTGGCCGGCCGCGACATCCTGGACGCCGTCAACACCAGCGTGAACCCGAAGGTGATCGACTGCCCCAGCGCCCACGGCCCGCGGGCCACCATCGACGCGGTGGCCCAGGATGGCATCCAGCTCAAGGCCAAGGCCCGCGTCACCGTGCGCACCAACCTGCCGCGCCTGGTCGGCGGCGCCACCGAGGAGACGATCATCGCCCGCGTCGGCGAGGGCATCGTCACCACCATCGGCTCGGCCATCAGCCACAAGGCGGTGCTGGAGAACCCGGACAACATCTCCAAGACGGTGATGGCCAAGGGGCTGGATGCCGGCACCGCCTTCGAGATCCTGTCCATCGACATCGCCGACATCGATGTGGGCGAGAACATCGGCGCAAAGCTGCAGGCCGACCAGGCCGAGGCCGACAAGCGCCGCTTCCAGGCCGAGGCCGAGAAGCGCCGCGCCATGGCCGTGGCCCAGGAGCAGGAGAACAAGGCCGACATCGAGAAGAACCGCGCCATCGTGGTGCTGGCCGAGGCCGAGGTCCCCAAGGCCATGGCCGAGGCCTTCCGCAGCGGCAATCTCGGCGTGATGGACTACTACCGCATGCGCAACATCCAGGCCGACACCTCGATGCGCTCGGCCATCGGCGGCGACAGCCGGCCCAACCGGCCGGACGGCTCATCGAGCACGTAGCCAGAGACGATTTCGTGGCGGAGGAGATGTCCATCTCGGTGAACTTCGGCAAACCCATGCCGCTGTTCCCGATGCACACCGTCTGCCTGATGCCGCAGCAGGTCACGCCGCTGCACATCTTCGAGCCGCGCTACCGCCAGATGATCTCCGACTGCCTCGATGGCGCCGGCCAGATCGCCATGGGCGTCTTCGAGGGCGAGCAGTGGAAGCAGCAGTACCACGGCCGCCCGCCGGTGCGCGAGGCCGTCTGCGTCGGCCAGATCATCCAGCACGAGCGGATGACCGATGGCCGCTTCAACATCATCCTGCAGGGCGTCTGCCGGGCCCGCATCGTGCGCGAGGTGGCCGCCGACGGCGTCACGCTGTACCGCCGGGCCATGCTCGAGCCGCTGGGGCTGCCCTTCGGCGATGATGAGAAGCTGGTCGGCGTGCGCGAGCGCATGACCGAACTGCTGGAGCACTGGCCGCTGAGCCAGCTCACCCGCGGCCCCTGGGTCGTCGAGCGCCTGCGCGAGGAGCAGATCCCCCCGGCCGCCGCCCTCGACCTGGTCTGCTTCACGATCTTCAGCGACCCGGCCACCCGCTACCGGCTGCTGGCCGAGCCGGACGCCACCACCCGGGCCGAGATCGCCGAGGAGGCGCTGATGGACCTGGGCAAGCTGATCCGGCGGGCGGCCGACCAGCACCCCGATGAGTGGCCCAAGGGCCTGAGCTGGAATTAGGCTCGATCCACAGATGACACAGATGGGCACAGATGGGGAGCGGAGCTGGCGCTGCGTGCGCAGGTTCTGCGCAGCGGCGGGGCCGCGGTAGCCATTCGAGGGCCTCAGGGGCGTGCCCCGGCCGCTCGGGCGCGTGCCCCAGGGGCTCGGGCACGTGCCCCAGGAGTTCGGGCACGGGCCCCGGAGGCTCGGGCACGGGCCCCGATGGCTCCGGCGTGGGCCCGGATGGCGCGGGCGCCGGTCCTCAGGCCCGGGGCGGGCGCCTTCGGCGCCAGGGCGGGCGCCCGGAGCTCGCCCTCATCGCGTCGCCCGGCGCCGGGGGCCCCGGCTGTACGATGGAGCCGGGCGCCACCGATCGCCCGGCTGGACACAGGCGGGCCGCGCTCGCGCCTGCCCGCCCCTCATCTGTGCCATCTGTGTCATCTGTGGATCGATCTCTGCCATCCCCGCCATCCGTGGATTCACTCGACGGCCGGCAGGATCCTGCCGCGGCACTCCCCGAACCCGATCCGCCGGAAGCCCTCGCGCTGGCAGTAGCCCCTGATGATGACCTCATCGCCATCGGCCAGGAACTTGCGCTCCTCGCCGGTGGGGAGTTTGATCGGCGTGCGCTGCGTGCCGGGGACGACCTTCGGCGGGCTCGCCCACGGATCCCCATCCCACGTCAGTTCCAGCAGGCAGCCGCGGGCATCGCGCGTCGGCCCGCTGACGGTGCCGCTGGCCAGCAGATCGCCCGGCTGGAGGTTGCACCCGTTGGATGTGTGATGCGTCACCATCTGCGCCAGCGTCCAGTACATGTCCTTGAAGCTGCCGCGGCTGAGGCGGATGGGACTCATATTGCGCGCCCGCATCTGCTCGCTCTGCAGGTACACCTCCAGCGTGATGTCGAATCCCCCCGCATCCCGGTTCTGCGCGCTGTCGAGGTACGACAGCGGCTGCGGATCGCCATCATCGCGCACGAACGCCGGCGCGCGGAACGGCGCCAGCGCCTCCATCGTCACGATGTACGGGCTGATCGTGGTTGCAAAGCTCTTGGCGAGAAACGGCCCCAGCGGCTGATACTCCCACTTCTGCATGTCCCGCGCTGACCAGTCGTTGACAAGACACAACCCGAAGATGTGCTCCTCCGCCTCACCGATCGAAACCGCCCGCCCAAGCTCATTCCCGCGCCCGATGACGGCGCCGACTTCCAGTTCGTAATCCAGCAGCTTGCACGGCCCAACCTGCGGCGGCCCATCCTCGATCGTCGCCCCCGACAGAAGCTGCCCCCGCGGCCGGCGGACATCGGTCCCGCTCGGGACGATGGATGAAGCCCGCCCGTGATACCCGATCGGGATCCACTTGTAATTCGGCAGCAGCGGATTGTCCGGCCGGAACATGGACCCGACGTTGGTGGCGTGGTGGAGGGAGGCGTAGAAGTCGGTGTAGTTGCGCAAATCCGGAATAGGCGATGCGAACTCGACTTCTGACTGCGCCACCAGTGCGTATTTGAGTGGGAAACTGTCGGCAAGCTTGCGACTCTCAATGCGCAGAAGTCGTACCAGGAACTTCCGCAGCGACGCCTGGTCGGCAAGATGCCACCATGCGTGCCAGTTCGGGAAGTGCGCCCATCCCTCCCTATGCACAACGAGTTGTTCGATAGCCTCCATCTCTGCTGCGGTTGCGATGTTCTCGATCTCGTCATTACCGAGCAGCCACTCAACCTGTAGCACCATGTCGCCGATGCAGGCGCCGACTTCCAGCCCTCGCTGGCCCTTGAACACACACCACGGCAGGTTCTGAATCGGAAAATCCGTCTCCGGATCGTTGGCGCTCTCGACCCACGACTGGAGCTTCGGATCATGCGTCTGGTCAATCTCATACGCCACGGGCTACCTCACCATCTGATGGCGGCGCCCTCCGGCTCCCTCTCCCGCGCCCCGCGGGAGAGGTCAGGTGAGGGCTACCAACCCTACTTCTTCTTCAAAGCCCTCTTCCTTCGGACCGGCTCCGATTCCGCCCGAGCCGCGAGCAGTGCATCCCGCCGCTTCACAGCCACGTTGCGGATCTGGCTCACGACCGACTTGACATCCTTCGTGATGCTCGACACCGACACGCGCAGCGTCTCGATCCCGCGCTCACGCATCCAGGCGTCCCGCCGCTCATCCTGCTCGCGCCCCTGGAACGAATGCCGCAGCCCGTCCACCTCGACGATCAGCGCAGCTTCGTGGCAGTAGAAGTCGGCGATGTAGTCGCCCAGCGGGCACTGACGGCGGAACTTCAGGCCGGCGACCTGGCGGTTCCTCAGTTCGGACCAGAGGATGCCCTCGGGAGGGGTCTGGCGCTTGCGGAGTTCGAGAGCGCGGGTACTGGAGGCTTCGGTCGGGCGCACTGCTCGGGACAGTGTGCCTTTAGTCGAATGAGGGTTAGAAGAGGACGTAGACACCGGTAGCCCTCACCTGGCCTCTCCCGCGGGGCGCGGGAGAGGGAGCGGAAGCGACGCATGCTCTTGTTTCACAGCCCTCACAACCACCCCAGCCTCTGCATATCCGCCACCGGCTCTTCGAACGAGCACGAGCCGTAGCCGGTGGCGAAGGCGCGCCGGATCTCGGCGAGGGTCCCCGCGCTCACGCTGCGGTTGCGCCAGTGGGCGGCATCTTCATCGAAAAGGAAGCTGTCGACACTTGTGTCCTGCAGAATCTCGGTCAGACCCGCCTCATCGACCTCGCCGGCCTCCAGCAGCGCAGCGCCCACGAACACGTTCACGAACCCGTGCATCACCGCCCGCGGCGGGCGCTGCTCATACGTCAGTGGCTGCTCGGCCCGCACCGGGTGGTGCAGCCCGGCGGTCGCCTTGAACGGGACCTTCGCGGCAGAGCACGCGGCGACGAAACTCGCGATGCGCTCGGCCGGCGGAATGGCGTCCGGCGTCACGCCGCCGCAGCGGATCTTGGCGCCTGCTTCGGAACCGGCGATCGCCGCCACCACGCCGCGGAAGTCGCCCGCCGCCGGAATCTCAAGCCACGCGAAGATGCCATCGGGGATCGCGTCGAGGGTGTCATCGATCTGCCCGGGCGCCGGCGCCTTCATCTCGAGGGCATCCACGCCGGCGAGCCCCTGGTCCTCGCTGGCGTGGGCCCGGTTGAAGGCGAGCATCGCCTCGATGGCGTCCGGCAGCGGCATGTCGACGATGGCGCTGATGCGCCACGGCTCGAGATTGTCGGCGTACTCGCGGTAGCCGCTGGTGGCCCATGTCCCCGGCATGAGCGCGCGGGCCCGGTCGGTCAGTTCGGCGAGGCGGCTGGCGGGGCAGATGAACCGGCCGAGCATCCAGCGGTGCTCGCCCATGGCGTAGCGGGCGTAGTTCTCGACGGCCCGCTGCATGTCGAGCTGCGCCGGCGGGAACAGCCCGGCGTAGTCGATCAGCCCCTCGCACAGCGATCTGAGTGATTGTGCGGCCATGGCAGAGCGTAGGAAGGCCGCAGGGGCCCGGCGCCGGCCCGTACAATGGCGCAACATGTTCAAGATCGACCTGCACACGCACATCCTGCCCCCCGAGTGGCCCAACCTCGCCGAGAAGTACGGCTACGGCCGGTGGGTGCAGATGGTCCGCCAGCACGACGGGGCCGGCGCCTGCTGCGGCGCCCGGCTGCTGATCGACGGGGAGCCGTTCCGCGACATCAAGGCCAACTGCTTCGACCACGCCGTGCGACTCCAGGAGATCGACGAGCTTGGCGTCGGCGTGCAGGTGCTCAGCACGGTGCCGGTGATGTTCAGCTACTGGGCCCAGCCGGAGCACACGCTGGAGCTGTCGCGCCATCTGAACGATCACATCGCGGGCGTCTGCCGCGAGCACCCGAAGCGGTTCGTCGGGCTGGGCACGCTGCCGATGCAGGCGCCGGAGCTTGCGGTGCGCGAACTGGAACGGTGCGTGAAGGAACTCGGGCTGGCCGGCGTCGAGATCGGCAGCCACGTCGAGCAGCCACGCTCGCGGGACTGGAACCTGTCAGAGCCGGCCCTGTTCCCCATCTTCCAGGCGGCCGAGGAGCTTGGCGCCGCGGTGTTCATCCACCCGTGGGCCATGATGGGCGAGAAGGACATGAGCAAGTACTGGCTCCCGTGGCTGGTGGGCATGCCGGCGGAGACGGCCCGGGCCATCTGCTCGGTGCTCTTCAGCGGCGTGCTGGACCGGCTGCCGAAGCTGCGGGTCTGCTTCGCCCACGGCGGCGGCAGTTTCCCGTTCACGATCGGCCGGATCGAGGCGGGGTACAACTGCCGGCCGGATCTCGTGGCCGTCGACATCGCGCGCAACCCGTGGAGTTATCTGGCCGAGCCGGGCAAGCCCGCGGACTTCTACGTCGATTCGCTGGTGCACAGCCGCAACGCGCTGCGGTACCTGATCGCCCTTATGGATGAGCGGCGGATCGCGATGGGCTCGGACTATCCATTCCCGCTGGGTGAGCAGAGGGCGGGCGCCATGATCGACTCGATGTACGACCTGACCGACCCGACCAAGCGCCGCCTGCTGGCGGGCACGGCGCTGGAGTTCCTCGGGCTGGATCCGCGCAGCTTCATCGAGGATGCCGAGGAACTCAAGCACTACCTGCCGCGGGATGAGAACTTCGTCGGCGCCGCCGCGGCGCCGGGGAGAGGTCGATGAGCGCGCCGGATGCGGGCGGGGCGATCGCGCGGGCGCGCCAGATGGATGGAGCCGATCCCCTGCGTCCCCTGCGGGAGCGCTTTGAGATCCCGCGCGGGACGGATGGAGCATCGGTTGCCTACTTCTGCGGCAACTCGCTGGGGCTGATGCCCGCCGGCGCGCGCGCAGCGGTGCGGCAAGAGCTCGATGACTGGGCCACCCTCGGCGTCGAGGGCCACATGGAGGGGCGCACGCCCTGGTTCAGCTATCACGAGGTGTTCCGCGACATGGGCGCCCGGCTCGTTGGGGCGCGGCCCGGCGAGGTCGTGATGATGAACAGCCTCACCGTCAACCTGCACCTCATGATGGTGAGCTTCTACAGGCCGCAGGGAAGCAGACGGAGGATCCTGATCGAGGATGACGCGTTTCCCAGCGACTCGTACGCGGTGCAGAGTCAACTGCGTCTTCACGGGATCGAGCCGGACGAGGGACTGATACGGCTCAAGCCCCGCGCCGGTGAGCGCGCCCTGCGCACAAGCGACGTGACCAGCGCGATCCGCGACCGGCGCGATGAGCTTGCGCTGGCCCTGCTGCCCGGCGTGAGCTATCTGACCGGTCAGGTGTTCGACAGGCAGGCCATCAGCGCCGCGGCGCGCGAGGCGGGCGTCGCGATCGGCTGGGACCTGGCCCACGCGGCCGGCAACATCCCGATGAAGCTGCACGACTGGGGCCCGGACTTCGCCTGCTGGTGCAGCTACAAGTACGTCAACGCCGGCCCGGGCGCTGTGGCCGGGTGCTTCGTGCACGAGCGGCACGGGCGCCGCGCCGACCTGCCGCGTTTTGCCGGCTGGTGGGGCAACGACCCGGCGACGCGCTTCCAGATGAAGCCCGACTTCGCGCCGCGCCCCGGCGCAGACGGCTGGCAACTCTCCAACCCCCCCATTCTCGCGATGGCGCCCTTGAAGGCGAGCCTGGAGATCTTCGACGAGGTCGGGATGGAGGCCCTGCGCGCCAAGTCGCGCCGCATGACCGCCTTCCTTGCGGATCTGCTGGAGGGGCTTCCCGGCGTCGAGATCATCACGCCGCCGGATACCGAAACAGGCGCCTTCGACGGACCCGCGGGCGGGCGCGGCTGCCAGCTTTCCATCCGCCTCCCCGGCGCCGACGCCCGCGCCATTCACGGCGAACTCAAGCGCCGCGGCGTGATCTGCGACTTCCGCGAGCCGGACATCATCCGCGCTGCGCCGGTCCCGCTCTACAACCGCTTCGAGGACTGCGTGCGCCTGGCCGACGAGATCGCCCGACAGACCGCCTGAGCGCGCGCAGGAGCGGCCGCTGCCCTGAACATCTCCAGCAGCGGCCGCACTCCCGCATATTCCGCTGGCTCAACTGCAGCCGGCGGTGAACTCGTTCTGAAAGCACAGGAAGTCGAAGATGTCCCATGTTCCGTCGCCATCGCAGTCGGCGTAGCGGTCCTTCGTGGTGAAGGCGTTCTGGAAACACAGGAAGTCGAAGATATCCAGCGTGCCGTCGGCGTCGCAGTCGGCGTAGCAGCCGCCGCAGTCGATCCGGATGTCGACGTCCTTGGCCATCGTGATGTCCGGCAGAATGTCCACCGGCGTCGGGCTCACCGGGATGATCACCGGGGGCACATCGGCCATGTGGGTCACGTTGGGCACGATGGGCGGCAGGTAGGTTTCGCCGCCGCAGGTGACCTTGCCCGTGATCAGCGCCTTGACCTCGATCGGGCGACTGAAGGAAAGATCGAAGTCGAGCGCCAGGTCATAGATGCCTGGCGCCATCCCCGCGGGATACTCGATCACGACGAGCTGCGTCCCCGGCTCGGCGTCCAGCGCGACACCCGGCAGGATCGGCACGCTGGCCAGCCCGGCCTTGAGTGGCAGCAGGATCGGCCCGCCCGCGTCGCTTGCGGTCGCCACCACGCCGGTTGCGTCATCGGGCAACTGCAGGATCAAGGGATCGGAGCAGTCGAGGTCGTACTCGTTGGGCGGGCTGCCCTTGGCCTCCAGCCGCGTCTTGACGGTGCGGGTCGCCGGAACCGGGGGCTGGCCGGCGAATCCGGAGACGGTGACCTCGCATTCGACATACACGACCTCATCGCGGTAGGTGAACTTGCCGCTGGTGCGGGCGCTCTTGACGGAAACCTTGGTCCCGATGAAGCCGTGGGCGGCGAGTTCGCCCATCACCTGCCCCTTGATGGTCGCCTCCTGATCGCAGGCGATCAGGCCGGCGGATGTCACGATGGCGCAGCCCGCCAGCAGCGCAAGCGGACGGGCACGAGCAGAAGTCCTGAGGCGCATGAGCGTCTCCTTTGTGGATACGCTGCGGCGTCGCCCGATGGGCGCTTTACGCGGCGCCCGATCGAACACGGCGGGCGGCGCCGTCAGGTCAACAGACTGCAGCGCAGGGCGAGGCGATCACTCACGGCCAGGACCAATCGCGGTTTCCCGCGAGCGTGCGTGATCCGCGTGCACGGCTTGCGCTGCGCTGCTCGGGCGGCCGCGGGCCGCCCCGACGCAACCACCATCGAAGGAGATCCGCCATGCGATTCGCACCCATCACGCTCGCCCTCGGCGCCGCCGCGGCACTCAGCGCCTCCGCCGCGGCCCAGTCCTACGGCTGGGACATCGATGTCGCCAGCCCGACGCTGGGCCCGGTCGGCTCCGGCTTGCCGCAGGCGACGCTGATCACCATCAAGGCGAAGTTCGACGCGACGAGCGACTACGCCTTCGCGGCGGGGCTGTTCGACCTGGTCGCCGGAGAGTCGGGGACCGCGGGCGTCAACTGGAAGACCAACACGCTGCTGTCTCCGTTCGACGCCACCGGCACATTCGCGGGGACGCTGGCGGCCGACGGGGCAACCGGCGTCAAGCCCGGACAGATCCACTTCCCGCTGGCGAGCATCATCGGCGACTCGAGCAACCCGGCGCCGGTCTGGACGATCACGTACGCGGCGACGGACTTCACGCCGCGCTCGATCAGCCTGGCGACCGTGACGGATCCGGGCTCCAAGGGCTTCTCGGTGTACGACTCGGCGACCACCGGCGCCTCGCACCAGATCCCGCTGAGTTCGCTGGTGGAGGGCTCGGGGAAGATCACGATCGTGCCGGGCCCGGCGCCGCTGACTCTGCTTGCGCTGGGGGCGCTGTGCGCCGGGGCGCGCCGGCGCTCGTGAGCGGGCGGCGGTATCATCCGCCGTGTCTGGCTCACGCCCACGCGCACTCGTCGTCGGCGCCGGTCTTGCCGGCTCGCTGCTGGCCATAGAGCTGGCGCGCCGCGGCATGCGCGTGCTGGTGGCGGAGCGCCGCAGCGACCCGCGCCGGGCGGGGTTCATCGGCGGGCGCTCCATCAACCTCGCGCTGTCGGTCCGGGGGGTCACAGCGCTGGCGCGAGCTGGGCTGGCCGAGCGCGTGCTCGCCGACGCCATCGCGATGCCGGGGCGCATGCTGCACCCGCCGGCGCCGGACGCCGCCAGCGTGCAGACCGTGTTCCAGCCGTACAGCGTGAACCCCGCCGAGGCGATCCAGAGCGTCTCGCGCGCCGGGCTGAACCTGACACTGCTGGAGGCCGCCGGCGCCGAGCCGAACGTGGAACTCTGCTTCGGGCTGCGGTGCGTCGATATTGACCTGGATGCCCCGGCCGCCGAGTTCGAGGACGCCGGCGGCGGACGCGAGCGGCTGGACGCGGATGTCATCTTCGGAACCGATGGCGCCTTCAGCGCCGTGCGCGGGGCGATGCAGGTCACCGACCGCTTCGACTACAGCCAGAGCTACCTCGCCCACGGGTACAAGGAACTGGTGATCCCGCCCGCCGCCGACATCCCCGGCGGCGCCGGGGCGCGGGCGACCGGGGGCTTTGCCATGGCGCCGGGCGCGCTGCACATCTGGCCACGGGGCGGCTCGATGATGATCGCGCTGCCCAACCCGGACCGCAGCTTTACCTGCACGCTGTTCTGGCCGTTCGAGGGCGACCACGGCTTCAGCGCGATCGACCCGGACCGCGATGACGAGATCCTCGCCTTCTTCCGCCGCCACTATCCCGACGCGGCCGCGATCATGCCCACGCTGGTAGCGGATTACCGGCGCAACCCGGTCAGCTCGCTGGTGACGATCCGGTGCAGCCCGTGGAACCATGGCGGCCGGGCGCTGATCCTTGGCGACGCCGCCCACGCGATCGTGCCGTTCTTCGGGCAGGGCATGAACGCCGCGTTCGAGGATGTGCGGATCCTCGGCGAGATGCTGGAAGAACATGGGCTCGACTTCAACGCCGTGCTGCCGGCGTTCAGCGCGCAGCGCAAGGCGCACGCCGACGCCATCGCCGACATGGCGCTGGAGAACTTCATCGAGATGCGCGACAAGGTCGGCCGGCCCGAGTTCCGGTACCACAAGCGGGTGGAGCAGGCCCTGCACCGGATGCGGGCCGATCAGGTCACGCCGCTGTACAACCTGGTGAGCTTCTCCAACGTGCCGTACGCCGAGGCCCGCCGGCGCGGCCTGGCGCTGGACCGGCTGGTCGACCGACTGGTCGAGCAGCTTCCCCCCGGCGAGGGCGAAGGCATGGATGAGTCGATGTGGCTGGCGCGCCTCGACGCCCTGGCGGCGCCGATGCTCGACAGGGCGCCGGAGGCGCATCGTGCCTGAGCGCACCGGCCCCGCTCCCGACGCTCAACTCGCGCCGGGCGATCCCTACTGCGCCGAGTGCGGCTACATCCTCACAGGGCTGACCGACACCGCCCGCTGCCCGGAGTGCGGCCGGCCGATCGTCGATGTACTGGTGCGCCACAAGGGACCGATGATGGCCCGCGGCACGCGCTACCGCTCGCAGACGAGCCTGCTGGGATGGCCGCTGGTCGAGGTCGCCCGCGGGCCGCGCGAGGACCTGGGCGAGTTGTACGGCAAAGCCAGGGCGTGGATCGCGGTCGGCGACCAGGCCACCGGCGGCATCGCCATCGGCGGGCGGGCGGTGGGGCTCGTCGCCCTCGGCGGGCTGGCCATCGGCGGCGTCAGCGCCGGCGGCATGTCCATCGGCGCAATCAGCGCGCTGGGCGGCGCGGCGCTGGGCGGATGGGCCGTCGGCGGGGCCGCGTGCGGCGTGGTCGCCAATGGCGGCGGCGCTGTGGGCGTGATCGCCGCGGGCGGCGGCGCAGCGGGCGTCTACGTTCGGGCCGGCGGCGGAACCGGCAGGTATGTGATCGACCGCGCCGGCCGGGCCGACCAGGAGGCGGTCGCGATGTTCCGGCGGCTGGATCCGCTCATGCTGCCTTTGGGCAATCCCGGGCCAGTCTCACTGCTGATGCCGATGATGGCGCCGGTGGCGGCGTGGCTGGCGCTGGCCGGGATCGTGGCCCTGATCGTGACGGCGGCCCACCGGCGGGCGATGCGCCGAATCTGAGCGATACTCCCGGACCGGGCGCCCGCCGGCGCGCTGTGGGAGGCGTGCAGGGGTCTGGTCGAGATGCGCGATGGCGCCGGTTGTGCCGGCCGTTGCGCAGCGCCGGCAGGATTCGGCGCGCGCAGGCGCCGCGGAAGTCAAGCGAGCCGCCGGACGCGCCGATCGGCCTGTGCGATGCCCGGCGCGGGGCCGGGGTTCCTGTTGGCCCGAGGAGGGTGCAATGTCGACGTCCGCAAGCAAGTCAACGACGGTGGCCTACCTGCTGTGGTTCTTCCTCGGCGGGTTCGGGGCCCACCGCTTCTACCTCGGAAAGACCAGGAGCGCCTTCGGCATGATCGGCCTGTCGCTGGGCTCGGCCGTGTTGTCGGTGATCTTCATCGGTCTGCTGGGATATGTCGCGCTGCTGGCGTGGTGGATCTACGACGCGACGCAGATCGGCAAGTGGGTCAGCGAGCAGAGCGCGGGCGTTCCGATGGCGGGCGAATCGGACTTTGCTCCGGCTTCGCCGGTCATGGCGCCGGCGCCGCTCGACGCCGAAGCGGCCTGAACAAGCCCATCATGTGCGACGGCGCCGTCCGGAGGGCGGCGCCGCTGCGCGCGCAGGTCAGTCGCCGGCGCCGTTCTGCTCGGCCGGGAAGATCGCCTCGGCGTCGATGCGGGCGGCCCAGATCTGGCTGCTGGGGCGCTGGTCGCCGGCGCCAAGCTCGCCGCGCTGCGCAGTCCACATCATCCACTCGCCGTCGGGCGTGAACACCGGCAGCACATCGGCGCCGTCGGTGGTCGTCAGGCGCTCGCGCCGGAGCTGCTCGGGGCTCTTGGCCGGGTCCCACTCGATCGCGAAGACCTCGTAGTTGAAGTGCCCCACCTCGCTGGTGCCATAGACGATGAAGCGCCCGCTGGGATGGAAGAACGGGGCCCAGTTGACGTGCTCGTTGTCGGTCAGGGCGATCTCCCGCTTGATCCCGACGATGGCGCCGTCGGCGCTGCGCTCCAGTTCCGAAGCGAACAGTTGCAGCATGTTGTCGCCGCGCCGGTCGGAGCGGTAGATGATCCAGTTCTGACACGGGCTGAAGAACGGGCCGCCGTCATAGCCGGGCGCTTCGACCAGCTTGCGGTGCTCACCGGCCTGGATGTCGTAGACATAGACATCGGCGTCTGGGCGCCCGGGCTCGGAGGTCTCCATTTCGACGTGCGAATAGAGCACGAACTTGCCGTCGGCCGACCACGAGCCCTCGGCGTCGTAATCCGGGCGCACAAACATGGGCTCCGGCGTGGAAGGCTCACCCGTGCGCCCGGCAATCGCGGGGACCGTCTGGGTCACGATCTCCATCTCGGCGGGGAAGGCCCACTTGTACCGGCCGCTGTCGCGCTGGTAGCCGGGGGCGTCCTCGGCCGTCGGTGGCCTGAGGGTCGAGCCGTACAGCACCCGGTCGCGCTGGGTCGGATGGAACCAACCGCAGGTGTTGGCCGAGCCCGGCGCCGACAGCAGGATCGGCTCCTCCAGGCCGATGATGGCGCCCAGTCCGTTGCGCATCACCTTGGCCACGTCCATGGAGTAGTGCTCGCCGGCGGGCTCGCCGGGGCCCGGCGCGGGCGTGGCCTGGAAGATGATCCAGTCGGCCTGCGGGTGGAAATAGGCCTCGCCGGCCTTGAGGAAGTCGGCCCGGCTGGTGAGCGCCACGTGGTCGGTCAGCAGCGGCGCCTCACCGGGAAACTGCTGCGCCACGGCCGCGCCGGCGCCCAGGAAGGAAGCAAGAACCGCGGCACGGACTGTCAGGCTCTTCATCGCGTCTCCCTTGCGTTGGATGGGTCTTAATAATAGGCAAACTGTCCCAGTTTTGACACTCGGACCCCCGCAGCGCGAGGCAGATCGTGACCGACCCGGACCACCAGTTGCGCGTGCCCATCATCGCCGACACCGGCCGGTATGTGGTCGTGGACAAACCCTCCGGGCTGCTCTCGGCGCCAGGCAAGGACCTGTCGCAGCCGGACTGCGTGCGCGCGCGGGTGCGCGCCATGTACCCCGGCGCCGCCGGCCCGATGACCGTCCACCGGCTGGACATGGACACCAGCGGCCTGCTGCTGGTGGCCCTGGACGCCGAGGCCCACCGGGCCCTGTCCATGCTGCTGGAGCGCCGGCGCGTTCGCAAGGCCTACATCGCCATCCTCGATGGCGACGTCCCGGACGATGAAGGCGAGATCGACCTGCCGCTGGCCAAGGACTGGACGAGCCGCCCGCTCATGAAAGTGGACTTCGAGGCCGGCCGACCCTCCGTGACGCGCTACCGCGTGCTGGCCCGCGCCGGCGGCCAGACGCGGGTGGAACTGGCGCCGGTGACAGGTCGCAGCCACCAGCTTCGCGTCCACGCGGCCGACCCGCGGGGCCTGGGAGCGCCGATCCTCGGCGACCGCCTCTACGGCGACCCGTCGCTGGCCGACCGCCTGCTGCTGCACGCCAGCCGCCTGGCCTTCACCGACCCCCTGACGGGCGAGGAGGTCCTCTACGAGTCGCCGGCGCCGTTTTGATCGCGCTGCGCGCCCAGGATGGACTGGATCTGCTCGATGCGCTCCATCGCGCTTTCGCGCGTCGTCCGCCGGCTCTTGCGCATCCAGCCGCGCCACAGCCACGGGATCGGGATGATCGTGACCGGGTACCACCACCACCACGTCGGGATGTGCCCGTGCAGACTCGGCAGGAACGTCGCGAGGAACTCGTCGGCGAAGTAACGCCCCGGCTCGACGGTGACGATCAGGACGATCGCGTAGATGATCGGCATGCGCCGGTGCAGCCGCAGGGCGAACGAGAGCGAAGCGCCATCGCCCTCGGCCCGGGCCTCGCCGCGCAGCTCGGCGTCGAAGGGCGTCCCGTAGGCCAGCAGCGAGAAGGCGCCCTCCCCGGTCGCCTCGAACTCCGGCAGCTTGCCGCGCCGGGCCGCCTCATCGAGCAGTTCTACTACGTCCCGCGGCGGCCGGCCGACGCGCAGGCGCGGAAGTGACCCCTTCGCTGGTTCTGGCGTCGCCCTGCTGGTCATAGTTCTCCCATTCACCCTGTCGGCTGGGGAGGGTAAGCCACCTGAGCCCGGCGCGCCGTGTGCAGAAGATCACCCCGGCATGACCCGGATCCCCGCAAAGCCGTCCACGTTGCGGCTCGTCACCGACGAGCGCTGCGACGAGGCCACATCGTCGCCGCCCGGCAACGCCGGCCGGGCCCGCCAGTGGGAGGCGGCCACCCGCGTGGCCATGGAGAACCGGGCCGCCACCGCCCTCACCGCCGATGACGCCCGCTGGGCCCTGGCGGCCCGGACGGCCGCCGAACTGGAAGGCGGACCTGCCGCGATCATGCCGCCCGAGCGCCGGCGCGTTCTGGTGAACTTGGGCGAGCAGCTCGGCCTGCGCCGCTTCGACGCCAACCTGGTCATCGCCATCGTCCAGGATGCCGCCCGCTCCGGCGAGCGGCCGCTGGGGCCCCGGGCCCGGGGCCTGCTGCGGAGGGTCCAGCCGGCGCCCCGCCGCGCCGAAACCGGCCCGCTGTGGCCGCAGCTTCTGGGCGCGCTGGTGGCCGGCGCCTGCCTGCTCTGGCTGCTGGTGCGCTGGACGCTCGGCGCCTGAGACCTGGGTACTTCGCCACTCCGTGGGGGCCTGCAGCGCTGCCGATCCTGCGGGCCCGAGGCGTCATCGGAATCCGCATGGCTGCTCCGCACGCTACCTTCCCGCATGATCGAAGAAGGCAAGAAAGCCCCGGCGTTCACCCTGCCGGACCAGGATGGCAAGAAGGTCTCGCTGAAGGACTTTGCCGGCGCGCCGGTGGTGCTCTACTTCTACCCCAAGGACGATACCAGCGGCTGCACCGCCGAGGCCTGCCAGTTCCGTGACCTGCTGCCGAAGTTCAAGCGGTCCAAGGCGGTCGTGCTGGGCGTGAGCCCGGACAGTGCCGCCTCGCACCGCAAGTTCGCCGACAAGCATGACCTGCCGTTCACCCTGCTGGCCGATGAAGCGAACGAAGGCGAGCCGAAAGTGTGCGCCAAATACGGCGTCTGGCAGGAAAAGTCGATGTACGGTCGCAAGTACATGGGCGTCGTGCGCACGACCTACCTCATCGACGGCGCCGGCAAAGTGGCCCGCCGGTGGGACAAGGTGAAGGTCCCCGGCCACGCCGAGGAAGTGCTGGAAGCGATCAAGGCCCTGTGAGCCTGGGTAGCCCCCCACTCCGTGGGGGGTTCTATGCGCCTACGGCGCCGTGAAGTCGCGCAGCAGCCGCGCCCGGCCCAGCGGCGTAACTTCATACAGCACGAAGTCGTCCAGCCGCCTGCGGAACTGATGCAGATCGCTGCCCGGCGCCAGTCGCGGCCGGTCGTCGGCTTCGAGCCGGTCCATGAGCACGATGACCGGCTGCTCCTGCACGTAGGCCATCAGGATGAGCATGTCCTCGCTCAGGATCGTGCCGGTGTAGGCGCTGCCCGCGGCGGGCCGGTCGCTGTCGTAGGCCCAGCCGATGACGCGGACGCCGGCAGCCGGCTCGATGTCAAGCCCTTCCCCGAACCGATCCGCGACGGCGGCGACGAACTCGGGCCCCGGCTCGCACACGAACTCGGGCTCGAACCCGGCGCGCACCAGGCGGTCGTAGATGCGCTCCGGCGAGCGCATCGGGTTGAAGGTGTTGCGCTGGCTGATGGAATGGCGGAACCAGAACCCCGCGCCCGCCAGGATCACGATGACGGCGGCATATAGCGCCAGCCGCGCCCAACTGAGGTCACCCCGCGCCCGGCGGGCCGATTCAATCGGGATCGACCCGGCGTCGGGCACGCCGGCGCTGAAGATGTCCCGCAGGCCGGCGTCGATCTGCCGCTGCAGGGCGATCCGGGACCGCGCCTCCGGATCTGCCTCGAGCTGGCGGCGCTGCTGCTGGGGCAGGTCGCCGTCGAAGTACCGTTCCAGCAGGCTGTCACGATCCTCAGCCATCACCTATGCCGTCCTCTGCACGAGTGGTGATTCCCAGCGCGACAGACGCTTGCGCAGCGCAGCGCGGGACCGATGCACATGGCTCATGGCCGTTCCCTCGGGGATTTCCATCGCCGCGGCGATCTCCCGGTAACTCATCTCACAGACGATGCGCAGCAGCAGGCAGGTCCGCGGCGTCTCCTCCAGGGTGTGCACCGCGGCCAGCAGTTCGCCGCGGAACTCGCCCTCGACCGGCGGCGCGTCGACGGGGGCGGCCCCGACGGCGTCGGGCTCCACCGCCACCGCGCGATCACGCTGACGCCGGCGCATCTGGTTGAGGGCAACGAAGCGCACGATCTGTCCCATCCAGGCCAGGAAGCTCGTGTCGCGCTGGAACTGCTCCAGCTTGCCCAGCGCGATCACCGAGGCTTCCTGCACGACATCCTCGGCGTCATGCGGCGAGCCGAGAATGGCCGCCGCGATGGTCCAGAGCCGGCGCCGGTCCGCTTCCAGGCGCGCGGCGAACTCCCGCTCCGCAAGGGGCGCGGCAGGCGACCGTCCGGACTGGGGTCGTGGCTCCGGCATCCGGTTCCGCAATTGAATGTCGCCCGCCCCCGCGGCATTGCGGCGCCGGCCGCCGGCCAGCCTCGATCAGCGCGCCGCGCGCCGGCGCCGGCCGCCGGCCAGCCTCGATCAGCGCGCCGCGCGCCGGCGCCGGCCGCCGGCCAGTCCCAGCGCCATGGCCCCGACGACGACGGTCGATGGCGCCGGAACCTCGACCACCTGCAGAACCAGCGCGTTGTCGGTGAAGAACGCCTGGAAGGTGATGCCCTGCTGCATGAGCCCGTCGAACGCCGCGAACTGACCCACGCGCTCGGCGTAGCGGAAGACCTCGAAGGTGTCCGACAGGCCCGGGATGAACCCGTCGATCAACTGGATCTCCAGCGTGCCGGCGAGCAGGTCGCCCATCGGGTCGAACAGGGCCTGATCCACCTGCAGCACATCATGCTCCAGGCCGGGCTGGAGGCCGCCGATCTCGATGCGGATGCGCCCGTTCTCCCCCTGCTCGTAGACGCCGCTGGCGATGATGAGCTGGCCCGGGTTGTTGGGGCTCTCGGTGCCGTCGGCGCCGGGATCGACCAGGCCGTTGTTGGTCACGGCGCCGAAGTGGATCCCCTCGCCGCCGAGTTCACCATTGGAGCCGATGTTGTGCGTCCCGCCGGTGACGAACATGGTCCCGGCGCCGGGCGCCAGGCGCACGCTGCCGTTGTTGTTCAGCGAGCCGTTGACGGTCAGGACGCTGCCGGACGTGCCGGTCTCCCCGACGCGCACGTCGCCGCTGACGGACAGATCGCCCGTGGTGACGAAGTTGCGGCCGTTGCGGATGCGGAAGAAGCCGCTCGGCCCGACATCCGCCAGCGAATCGATGGCGCCGAAGGTGGACGCCGGGCTGTCGAGCACCACCCGCGCGTCCAGCCCGGTGTACGCGGCGCCGGCGATGTTCAGATCGGCGTCGCCGGACACCTCCCACGCGCCGGCCGCCAGCGTCAGGCCGACGAGGCCGACGTTGTCGAGCGTCAACTGCCCGTCGGTCACGCAGACATCGCCGTTGTTGGTGAACAGCACATCCTCGAATGTCGTCGTCCCGGCCGAACTCTTCAGGATCTTGCCGTTGTTGACCAGCTCGGACCGCGCGCCGACGCCATCCCAGAACAGCCGGGCGGCGTTGCCGATCGTGAAGACCGAGCCGGCGCCGTGCGTGAACACAGTCCCGTCGCCCAGCAGGATGTCGCCGGTCCCGTTCCACTCGACACTGGCGCCCGTGTGGTCGAGCGGCGTGTCGCAGATGTCATCGCAGATGTCGCCGGCGAAGATCAGCGAGCCCTGGCTGGAGACCCCCGCGACGCCGAGCAGCGACGCGTCATTGAGCGTCAGCACATCCTGCACCACGATCGTCGAGCCGCCGGCGCCGGCGACCGTCGCGTCGCTGCTGATGAGGTCGAACTCGGCGAGCACGACGCTGGTATCCAGCGTGATCGTGAACGGCGAGCCCGTCACCGAGACGATGGCCCGGTAGTCGTCGGGCCCGCGCTGCGTCGGAAACTGGGCGCTGGACCAGGCGGCGTCGTCGGACCAGTTGCCGCTGGCGGCCGACAGCCAGCTTGCGTCAATGAGCTGTGCAGACGCCGGAGCGCCGCAGACCAGTGCCGCGCCAGCGCCCAGGGCGGCGGCCCCCGGACGCCACCAAACCGATCGACTCGCCATGTCCTGTCCTCTCTCTCCGGCCGGCCTCGCGCCGGCGCCGTGTCTTCCCTGTACGGTACCGGAAAGCCGGGATGCGATCAATGGCCCTACCGCCCGCCGAGCAGGTCCTGGATCGATTCGATGCGCTGCGCGCAGATCTGGGCCCGCCTGGTGTCATCCAGGGCCTCGAAGTGCTCGCGAGCCTGCGTGAGATACGCCACGGCCGCCCGATAATGAACCTCGCGCTGCGCCCCCTCGGCCGCCTCGCCCAGGGCGCGC
The DNA here is from genome assembly GCA_043101635.1 of Phycisphaerales bacterium JB039. Classification (GTDB taxonomy): domain Bacteria; phylum Planctomycetota; class Phycisphaerae; order Phycisphaerales; family UBA1924; genus CAYMJK01. Next base: position 31,404 of record JBICIE010000080.1, read on the forward strand.
TCGTGCATCCCCTGCCGGTAGAGCCCTACAGCAAGATCGGAGCGGAACTGCGGCAAGGGGTCGTTGCGGAACAGGTCCTGGCGGACGCGGAGCGACTCGAGGTAGGTCTCCCCGGCGCCGGCGTCGCCGGCGCTCTCGCGCTGCCGGGCCAGCTTGTTGAGCGCGACGGCAAGATCGCGCAGGGCCATGAGGTTGGACTCGTCGCTGGCGGCGAGCCGCCGGGCGGCGTCCTCACCGGCGGCGAACGCCGCCAGCGCCCGCGCATCGGCCCGGGCCGCCTCCTCGCGGAGCTGCTCGGCCTCGTCGGCGGCGAGCCCGGCGAGATCCGCCAGCGCTGCGCCGGAGCGCATCTCGGCCTCGCCGATCGCCTGGTAGGCCAGGAAGATGTCACGGGCCGCCTCGGCGCTGGCGGTCGATGACGCCGCCAGCGGCTCCAGCGCGGCAAGCGCCTCGGCCGCGCGCGCGCTGGAGGCGCGCAGCGCGTCGATCCCCTGGCGAACATGCCCGGCTTTGGCCTGCGGATCACCGACGACGTCCTCGGCGGCGCCGAGGTGAATGCGCCCGCGCAGCAGTTCGGTCTGGGCCCGCTTGAGCAGGATGACCCCTCCCCAGCGCGCGGCCTCGGCGTCGGCGGCATCGGCCGCGGCCCGTCCCTGCCAGAACAGCGCGGCCTCGTCGTAGCGCAGCGTCATCTGCCCCAGCAGGCGCTCGGCGTCATCGGCGCCGCTCTCGATCCACACGGCGTACAGGTCGCCGAACTCAAGGAGCGTGGAAGCCCGCTGGCGCTGGGCCTCCAGTCGCCGGGCGGCGTCGGCGCCGCGGGCGCCGACCGCCTCGTCGTGCAGGACCATCGCTTCGGTGTAGCGGGCCTGCGCGACCTCCCAGTTGCGCTGCTGGCGGGCCAGGTATCCCTGGCGACGGCGCGCTTCGGCCAGGGCGCTGACGACGCCGGCGGCATCCGGGCGCGCTGCGCGCAACTGCTCGAGGATCGCAGCGGACTGGTCGGCCAGCGCCACGGCCCGCCCCGAATCGTTGATGCGGTGCAGCGACCGCCCACCGAGCAGTTCGGCCAGGCGTCCCAGGGCGCGGGCGTAGTCGAGCTGAAAATCCGGGTCATCGGCCCGCTCGTCGACGCTGATCGATTCCAGCGCCGCGGCCACTTCCTCCAGCAGCCGGCCCTTGGCTTCGGTGGCGCCGCGGAGATTGTCGATCAGGTCGAACAGCTCGAAACCGAGGGTCGAAGCCAGTTCCCACGTGCCCAGGAAGTTGTCCTGGGCCCGCTGGCGCTCCTGCTCGGCCTCCTGCTGGGCGGTGCGCGCGGTATCTGCCGCGATCGCCTCCGCCTGGCGCGCCGCCTCCGCCTGGCGGTACAGCACGGTCATCGCCACGCTGAAGATCGCCAGCATCACCACGAAGCCGGCGCCGACGCTCACCGGCACGCTGTAGCGGCGCAGCGTCTTGCTCAGCACGTACCAGCCGCTGTCGCGCTTGGCCTCGATCGGCTCGCCCGCCAGATAACGCCGGATATCCCGCCCGAGGTCGCCGGCGGACTGGTACCTCCGCTCCTTCTCCTTGCTCAGGCACTTGAGGACGATGGTCTCGACCTCGTCGTTGATCTGCCTGCGGATCGTGCTGGGGCGGGCCGGCTCGGCCTTGAGGATGTTGTCCAGCACATCCCGCATGTTCCCGATCACCTGGTACGGGAACTTGCCGGTGAGCATCTGGTAGAGAATGACGCCGAGCGAGTAGACATCGGTGCGCACATCCAGCCCGCCGGCGGAGCCGATGGCCTGCTCCGGGCTGGCCCACGGCAGCGAACCGATGAACTCGCCGGTCATGGTCATCAGGCGCGGGGTGGTCTCGTCGGTGACCGACGCCAGCCCGACCTTCGCCAAGCCGAAATCGACGATGACGGGCTCGCCCGTGTTATCGATACGGATGTTCGAGGGCTTCAGGTCGCGGTGGATCACCCCTTTGAGGTGGGCCGCGTTGATCGCGTCGCAGATCTTGCTGAACAGCTTGAGCGTTTCGGCGATGGATGGCCGCTCGGACTGCGACTCCAGGACCTCATCCAGGGAGCGCCCCGAGATGTAGTCCATCACGTAGTAGAACGAGCCGTCGGCCGTCTGCCCGCTGTCGTAGATGTCGACGATGCTCGGGTGATGAAGCTGGCCGAGCACCTCCACCTCGCGCTCGAAGCGGGCCCTGCCGGAGGAGCCCAGGAACGGCCCCGAGTGCATCACCTTGATCGCGACCTTGCGCTTGGTCGTGAGCTGGATCGCCTGGTAGACCACCCCCTGCCCGCCGCGGTGGATGTGGCGGACCAGCTCATAGCCCGGGAACGTCCCCGGCGGGGGCAGATCAGCCCGTCCGTCGAACGAGGCGTCAGAGCCCGGCTTGGGCGTCGCGGCGGCGAGCGCCGCCTCGATGAGCTGGCGCTCGCGCCCCGTGTCGACCTTGTCGCCCGTCTCGGTCACATCATCTCCGCTGCTGCGGGCGCACACCGCCCACGGTCTCTGGAGCGCAGGACGCCGCCGCAACTCACGGCGCGTGCGTAAAGAACTTGGATGCCGGCCCCATCTGGTCGCGCAGCCGGTCGTGGGCCCGGGCCCGAAGCATGTAGACCGCCCCCTCGGATCGGCCCAGTTCCGCGGCGACCTCGCTGATCGGGCGCCCCTCCAGGTCGTACATGCGCACGACCTTCTCGTAGTCGGCCGGCAGGGCGCCGAGCGCCTGCTCCATGAAGCGGACCGCCTCGCCCCGGGCGGCCACGCGGCTGGGGGTGCCCTGCCCGGTCGCACTGAGCTGCTCGATCAAGGCGACGGCCGAATCGTCGCGCCCGGCCCGCGTCACCTTCTGGCGCGGGCTCGGCCGCTTAGCCGCTTCCAGGGCCCGTACGGCGTCGATCAGGTTGTTCTCTGCGACGCGGCTGAGCCACGCCCGGAAACCGTCGGTCCCCCCGGTCTTGAACTGGCCGAGGCGGGAAACCGCCTCCATATAGGTCACCTGCATCACGTCGTCGGCCTCGATCGAAGCCCGCATGGCGCCGGGGATCTTGCCCTCGATGCGGGCTCGGATGGGCGGCGCAAGGGCCTCGAGCAGGGCAACCAGCGCGGCTCGATCACCCGCCTGGGCCTTGCCCAGCAGGGCTTCCAGTTCGGCGTCGCCGGTCTCTGGCATGCGTCACCCCCGGGCGCCGGGGTCGGCCCGGCGGGGGCATTCTACACGACCGCGATGGAAATCCGGCGCCTGATCAGCCAGAACTGTCCGCCGAGCCGCCCTCGGGCGTCTCGGGCGTCTCGCCCGGCGCCGCGGGCTCGTCGAGGGCCGGGGGTTCCATCACGGGCGCTTCGGTCCTGGGAAGCTCCGGGGCCGGTCGAAGCTCGAACGACAGGCGACGCCAGCCCCGCCCGGGCACATCCATCGTGCCGTCCCAGTCACCCGGGCTCTCCCGGACCGGCACGGTGGCCCACTTCATCTGGTCAGGGCGCCGGGGATCGTCACCCTTGGCCTCGTTCTGGAAGAACCGAACGACCACCTGCTGGCCGACGGGCACCTCGCTGACCCAGACCACTTCACCGGTGGCGGTATCGGTGAGGGTGACCGTCTTGGGCTGCCATACGTCGCTGGCGTAGACGTGCTTGTCCATCGACCAGCCGTGGCCGGCGTCGTTGGTGCCCGGCAGGCAGCCAGAAAGGCCGGCAGCGCCGGCGAGAAGGGCCACGCTGAGGCCGCAAATCGAAGCACGGGTGGGCACGGGTCTACCTCCTGGTCCGCTCACGCCTACGACCGGGGCGCTGCGCGGGTTCGACGCGGCGGAACCATAGAGCCCGAGAACCGACCGGGCCGGGCCGCGCCGCCGCACTTACCATCGGCTTGAACGCCGCTGTCCCTGATCCGGGAACCAAGATGCCCGCCATCCGCGTCGGCCACGGATACGACCTGCACCGTCTCGAGCCGGTGGCGCCCCTGGGATCAGGCCGGCCCCTGCGCCTCGGCGGCGCCGCCCTGCCCTCCGAGCGGGGGCCCGTCGGCCACTCCGATGGCGACGCGCTGCTGCACGCGATCACCGACGCCCTGCTGGGCGCCATCGGGGCGCCGGACATTGGGGAACTGTTTCCGGACTCGGCCCCCGAGAATGAGGGGCGCGACTCGGCGGACTTCCTGCTGGAGGCCGCGGCCCGGGTCCGCCAGGCCGGCTTTGCCATCGCCAGCCTGGATGCGACGGTCATCCTCGAGCGCCCCAGACTGGCCCCCCACAAGGCGGCCATCCGCCAGCGGATCGCCGGGCTGCTGGGCGTCGAGCCGGCCCTGGTCAACATCAAGGGCAAGACGCACGAGCAGGTCGACGCGGTGGGCCAGGGGCGGGCCATCGAGGTCCACGCGGTGGTGGTGGTGGTCGGTCACTGATCGAGCCGGGCCCTGGCCCGCGCGATCTGCCGGGCCAGCAGCGCATCGGTCAGTCGCGGGACGAGATCCCCCAGCACCAGCGCAGCCCGAAGCGTCGGACGGGTCCAGACCTCGGCCCGGGGACGGCGCAGGCACGAGATCACCGCCCGTGCGACGCGCTCGGGCGTTTGCATGAAGCGGTCAGGCGAGAGATCGGTGATCAGTTCCTCGTCCGAACGGTCGCGCATCACGTCGAACAGTTCGGTGCGCGTGCCGGCGGGATGGATGGTGGAGACGTGCACGCCGCGCCCGCGCAGCTCGATGCGCATCGCCCTGCCGAAGATGTTCTGGCACGCCTTGGTGGCGCAGTAGGGCGCATACCACGGGATCGAGATCTTCGACAGACAGCTCGAGCACATGAGCACGTGCCCGCCGCCGGCCTCGAGCATGGGCTCCAGCGCGGGTCGGATCACGTTGAGCGAGCCGAAGAAATTGGTCTCGAAGATCGCCCGCAGGTCTGATTCGGAAACCTCGTGCACAGCGCTCTGCTGACCGAAGCCGGCGCACGCGAACACCCCGTAGACCGAGCCGAAGGCCTCCAGGCATTGCTCCACCAGCCGCTCGCAGTCGGCCGGCTGCGTGACATCGCCTGCGACGGCGATCGCCCTTCCGCCGGAGGACTCGATCTGGCCGATGAGATCTGCCAGCCGCTCGGCCCGCCGGGCCAGGACCGCGACCGGCATGCCCTCGGCGGCGCAGGCCAGGGCCGTGGCGCGCCCGATGCCGCTGGAGGCGCCGGTGATGATGATCGGTCTGCCCGCCAGCGGGATCATGCGCGCCGATCCTACGCCGAATCAGCGGCGCGCCGGCCCAGCAGCCATCGCAACTCACGGCAGCCAAGGGCCCACGCGCCCAGGAAGTACGCCGCAGCGCCAGCCCCGATCTGGAGACCGAGCCGCACCGCGTGGCCCGACCAGCCGGGCTGCTCCGGCGCCAGGACGCCCGCGCCCAGCACGCCGGCGCTCATGATGATGACCGCCCCGGCGATTCGCGCTGTCGCGCCCAGCGTCTGCCGGTCGGGCAGCGCGGCGCCGGTCACCCGGCTGGCGAGGATGACCAGGGCAAGCAGCTGCGCCATGGCGCCGGCCGCGGTAGCCCACGCCAGGCCGGCCTCGCGCAGCGGCCAGATGAGCACCAGATCAAGGATGATCGCCAGCAGCAGGGCCCCGAGCGCCACCCGCATGGGCGTGCGCGCGTCGCCACGGGCATAAAAGGCGCGCGTCAGCGTGTGGTTGAGCGAGTAGGCCCAGACCGCGGCGCTGTAGCCGATCAGCGCGCCCCCCGCCCGCGCAACGCCGTCGGCCGAGAAACTGTGCTCGCCGCCGGAGTACAGCGTCGCGACCGCGTCCGGCGCCACGAGCATGAGCCCCGTGCTGGCGGGAAGGCCGATGAACAGGCTCAGGCGCATGCCGCGACGCAGCGTCTCGACGAAGCGGGCCCCGTCGGTCGCCTGGCGCGACAGGGCCGGGAACACCACCGTGGCCACCGCGATCCCGAAGACCCCGAGCGGGAACTGATACAGGCGCTGGGTGTAGAAGAGGATCGCCTGCGAGGCCTCATCCAGGGGCACGGGCCGGCCGAGCATGCTCGGCCCGATCCAGATCGGCCACATGGCAATCAGCGTGTCCACCAGCGTGTTGAGTTGCAGGGCGCCCAGCCCGATCAGCGCCGGCAGGAATCGGCCCAGCATGCGCCGGGCGGGTTCGGCCGCGCCCGCTCCGGCGCGCGACCATTGCACGAGACCACGCAGCGCCACCACCGACCAGCAGATCTGGACCGCCCCCGCCAGCACCGTGGCGCCCCCGATCAGATACGCCGCCGGCTGCGGCGCCATGCCCAGCGCAATCGCCACGGCGCAGGCCCCGATGATCAGCCCGTTGAGCACGATCGGCTGCGCCGCCGGCGGCCCGAAGCGCCCGTGCGTCTGCAGCATCCCGCCCAGCGTCGCCGCCACGCAGATCAGCGGCATGAACGGCAGCGTCACCATCACCAGGCGCAGGCTCAGGCTGCGCTGGCCCATCTCCGGCAGCGCCAGCAGCAGCCCCCACACCGCAAGCTCCAGCGCGATCGTCAGAGCGCCGGTGACCACGGCCAGCGCCCCCACCGTCAGCGTCGCAAACCGCCCGGCCAGCGCCGGATCGCGATCGACCAGCCCGGCGTACTCGGGGATGAACGCCGCGGCAAGGGCTCCCTCGCCGAACAGACGCCGGAACGTGTTGGGCACGGCAAACGCCGCGGCGAACGCCGAGCCGACGGCGGTGTCACCGAATATCCGGGCCGTGATCAGATCCCGCACCAGCCCGAGGATCCGCGACAGCAGCGTGATCCCGGACACCAGGCGCAGGGCCGAGCCCAGCGTCAGGCCGGAGCCGGACGGCGGCTGTTCGCAGACGGTCTGGGTCACGCGCCATCCATCGGCTCAGCGGATCCAGATGAGCCAGTTGAGGATGAGCACCGGCAGCAGCAGCACGATCGCGCGGACCAGATACCCGAAGAAACTCGGCATCCGAACCCCGCCCTCGACGGCGATGGCCCGCACCATGAAGTTCGGCCCGTTGCCGATGTACGTCATCGCCCCGAAGAACACCGCCCCGAGGCTGATGGCGGCAAGCTCCGCCTGCCCGGTGGCGCTGGCGATGAAAGCGTGCACGCCGTCCGGGTTCAGCGGCAGCGCCGGCGTGTGCGCCGCCAGGGCAACCTGCAGGAAGTTCAGGTACGTCGGCGCATTGTCCAGCACCGCCGAGAGCGTCCCGGTCCCGAAGTACAGGCGCGTCGGCGTATTGAGCCCGAGATCCGAGCCGTGCTCGGAGAGATACCCCAGCGCCGGCGCCATCGTCGCGAAGATCCCGATGAACAGCAGCCCCACCTCCTTCACCGGAAAGAAGTTGAACTCGTTGGCCTCGTGAATCTTCTTATCCGCGATGAAGTACGCCCCCGCGGCGACCAGAATCTGGAACGTGGGCCCGATCGGCACGCCCTGGGCCCAGTGCTGCCCCAGCGCCTTGAGGATCGGATCGATGAACACGCCGAAGATGATCAACGCCAGCGCGATCATCGCACTGACGCCGCGCACCGCCACCGGCGCACGTCCCGAGGTCGCCACCGGCGCCTCGACCGTCTCCCCCGCCCCGACCAGCCGGTCAAAGGCAAAGAAGATCGCCAGAAGCATGCCGATCACGGTCGCCCACATCGGCCACAGGTGAATCAGCGTCCACTCGAACGGCACCCCCTTCAGGAAGCCCAGATACAGCGGCGGATCGCCGATCGGCGTCAGAGCCCCCCCGCAGTTCGAGACGATGAAGATGAACAGCACGATGTGCATCGGATGCAGCCGGCCGCGGTTCATGCGCATGAACGGACGGATCAGCAGCACGCTGGCGCCGGTCGTGCCCACGATGTTGGCGACGACAGCGCCGAACGCGAGCAGCAGCGTGTTGGCCAGCGGCCGCCCCCTGGCCCGCACATCGATCAGCACCCCTCCCGAGGCGACATACAGCCCGCCGATCAGGGCAATGAACGAGTAGTACTCGATACCCGTGTGCATCATCTGGTACTGCCCGTACGGCAACTCACCGCCCGCGCCCGGCGTGCTGAACGCGAACAGGTAGTACGACGTCACCAGACTCCCCAGCAGAAACGCGAAGTCCGGGAAGTGGTGATGCCAGAACCGCTCATTGATGAATGGCATCACCGCGATGCTCAACAGCAGCAGCGCAAAGGGAATGCACAGCCACAGCGGGATCGTCGGGGTCGGCCCGTGATGGGCGTGTGACTCCGTCCCGCCGTGCGCAACCGCCTTGTGCTCCAGATCCGAAGGATCCGGCTCTGGATCATGCGAAGGCGCCGCCGCCGCGCCAGGCGCATGCCCCTCATCCTGCCCCCCGCCCTCGACCAGCGCCGTCGGCGAAACCTCCGATGCGATCTCAAGCCGAGACTGGTCATCACCCTCGTGCGGCGCCTCGCGCGATTCGACCGCCTCGCCATGCGCGTCCGCAACCGGGTACGTCGGCTGGGCCACCAGCGTCAGCAGGTACCCGAGCGCCGCGCCGACGATCACGCTGATCACCCACATGCCCGGACCATGCAGCCCGCGATGCCCATGCTCTGACATTGTCGATCGCCCTCCGGACCCGGGCCGCCCGCCCGGCGGCACGGCTCCGGCTTCGTGTTATCGGCTGGATTGTTGGTCGGCTTTCGGCCGGCGCCGAGCCAGCGCCACCCCGATCGTCGCCCCGACGATCGCCCCGGCGACATCCGCTCCCAGATCCTCCAGGTCGAAGGTCCGGCGCAGCGCCGGAATCGCCTGGGTCACCTCGTCAATCAGCGCCCACCCGGACGCCACCAGGATGATCAGCACCACCGCCCGCCCCGCCCGCCACTCGGCGCCCACCCCCGCCAGCGCCAGCAGCCCCGCCAGCGCCGCGTAGGCCCCGACATGGATCAGCAGATCCAGCCGCAGCCCCGGGATCACGTTCACCCGGGCCCCCGGCCAGTGCGTCGCGGTCACCAGCGCAATCGCGTAGACCACCAGCGCGATCCGCCACACCCGGCGGTTCGACAGCAGTTCCGTCATCGGCTCGCCGGCTGGGGATCGGCGCTGGCGCCCTCAGCAGCCGGCGCGCCGTCCGGCTTGGGCTCGACTGCTGCCGCCGGCGCCGGATCGGGCGCCTTCGCCGGCGGTTCGACCCGTGCGATCGCTCCGGCGGGCGCCCGCGTCGCGAGGGCCATCGACTCCTGCTCCACCCGCGCCGGCTCCTCGGCCGGGACGAAGTTCCGCGCCAGCTCCAGATAGTCCAGCGCCCCCGGCGCCCCCGCGGCGTACCCGAAGATCGACTGCCCGAAGCTCGGCGCCTCCGCCAGCTTGATGTTCCGCCGGATCGGCGGTCGCAGCACCCGTGCGTCCTTCCAGGGCGTGTCCTGCTCGCGGGCCTGTTCGAAGAACGCCTCCAGGTCGCTGACCACCTCCTGCGTGTGCGTCGTCTGAGCATCGTGCATGCACAGCACGATCCCGAAGACATCCAGCCCCGGATTCACCGACTGCGTCACCAGCGCCACCGTCTCCAGCAGCTTCCCCACCCCCTGCAGCGCCAGGAAGTGCGCCTGCATCGGGATCACCACCTCCCCCGCCGCGGCCAGCCCGTTGAGCGTCAGCAGCCCCAGCGACGGCGGGCAGTCCAGCAGGATGAAGTCGAACCGCCCATCATCGCGACCCTGCAGGGCCTGCAGCGACCGGGCCAGCAGCCCGTGCCGGTCCGCCGCCTGCCCCAGTTCCGTCTCCGCCGCGGCAAGATCCGTCTCCGCCGGCAGCAGCCACAGGTTCTCCGCCACCTCGCGGATCGGCGCCGCTGCCGCGGGATCGTGGAGCAGGTCGTACACCGAGCCATCCGCCCCATCCGCCCCGCCCCCGAGGTGCAGCGTCGCGTGCGCCTGCGGGTCCAGATCGACGATCAGCGTCCGCCGGCCAAGCTGAGCCAGCGCCGCCCCCAGGTTGACGGTTGTTGTCGTTTTCCCGACCCCGCCCTTCTGGTTCATGAAGGCGATGATGCGGGGCGAATCTGGCGCGGCAGCGGTCATTGGGGACTATATCGGAACCCCCGCGCAAAACCCGCCATCCGCCGCCGTTCCGGCCGCCCAAGCGGGGCAGCGCCGAAAGCACGCGAAGCACTGGTGGCACAGGCGTCCCGCCTGTGCGACGCCCAACCCCCGCGCGCCGGCGAAGCCGGGGGGCGCCGGGCTTCCTCTCCTACCAAGCCTCCTTGCTCACCTGGCCGCGAATCCGAACCACCACCCCCGCGCGCGCCCACCTCCCACCCTCTCCCCGCTCGCGGGGAGAGGTCCCCGGCGAAGCCGGAGGGCGCCGGGCTTCTCCCCCTACCAAGCCTCCTTGCTCACCTGGCCCCGAATCCGAACCACC